>JAFQIB010000103.1 GCA_017397765.1 Clostridia bacterium
CGAGAGCATCGCCTGCGTGCCCCAGGACAATTTCCTCTTCTCCGACACATTGCAGAACAACATTGCGTTTGGGTCTGCTGACAAGACCCTGGCCAGTGTGGAGCATGCCGCCAGGCTGGCCTGCATCCACGATAACATTGCCGAATTCCCCGAGCAGTATCAGACCGTCGTGGGCGAGCGCGGCGTGACCCTCTCCGGCGGCCAGAAGCAGCGCATCGCCATTGCCCGCACGCTGCTCAAGGACAACCACGTCCTGATCTTCGACGACTCCCTGTCTGCGGTGGACACGGAAACGGACGCTCAGATCCGCACGGCGCTGAAGGGGGAGAAGTCCGGCGTGACCACGCTGATCATCTCTCACCGCGTCACGACCCTGTCCCAGGCAGATATGATCCTGGTGCTGGAAGACGGGCGAATCTCCCAGCAGGGCACCCATGAGGAGCTCTGCCGGCAGGACGGCCTCTATCGGCGTATCAACGCCATTCAGAATACCCTTGAAGAAGAGCTGAACAACGCGCTGGCGGCGGAGTCGGCTCAGTAATCGAACCGAACTGCAAAGAAGGTGAAAACAGATGCAGTCCTTTCAGGAAGAAGATTATACCAAACGATTTGACCTTTCCCTGTGGAAGAAGATTATCCGCCTGGCCAAGCCCTACCACAAGAATCTGCTGATGACCATGGGCTTCATGGCGGTCTGCGCCGTGCTGGACGTGGTGCTGCCCCGCATGACGGGCTATGCCATGGATACCTTCATCGCCGGACAGACCACAGAGGGCCTGGGCTGGTTCACGGCGGTCTATGTGGGATTACTGGTAATCCAGGTGATCTCCATCTTTGAATTCCAGATCCAGTCCGGCCGCGTGGAGACCGGCACCTGCTATACCATCCGCAAGCTGGGCTTCCAGAAGCTCCAGGAGTTGCCCTTTTCCTACTATGACCGCATGCCCGTGGGTTACCTGATGTCCCGGCTGACCAACGATACCCAGCGCCTGGGCGATACCATCGGCTGGTCGATCCTGGATCTGTGCTGGGGCGCGGTGTTCCTGGTTTCCTGCACCGTCCAGATGCTGCTGCTCAACTGGAAGCTGACGCTGGTCATCCTGCTGGTGCTGCCGCCGCTGGCGGTGATCTCCTGGAAATTCCAGAAGGGCATTCTGGAATCCTACCGGCAGGTGAGAAAGCGCAATTCTCAGATCACCGCCGGCTTCAACGAGGGTATCAACGGCGCCAAGACCACCAAGACCCTCGTGCGTGAGGAACTCAATATCCAGGAGTTCAACGCCGTTTCTGCGGACATGAAGAAGGCTTCCGTCCGTGCAGCGACCCTGAGCGCGCTGTTCCTGCCCATCGTGGTATCCATCGGCTCCCTCGGCACGGCCTGGGCGCTGTGGCAGGGCGGCTCCGCCATTGTCAGCGGCGCGGAGGTCATGGGCGTGGCCATGACCGTCGGTACGCTGCATGTCTTTGTGAACTACACCGTCTCCTTCTTCCAGCCGGTGCGCGATATCGCCCGCATCTTTGCGGAGCTGCAGTCCTCCCAGGCGGCCGCGGAGCGCGTCATCTCCCTGCTGGAGACGGAGCCCGACATTGTGGATTCTCCGGAGGTGGAGGCGGTCTTTGGTGACAACTTCCACCCCAAAAAGGAAAACTGGCCCGCCCTCATCGGCGACATTGATTTTGAGGACGTGACCTTCCGCTACAAGGACGGCGAACAGGTGCTGGCGCATTTCAACCTGCATGTGGAGCACGGACAGACCATTGCCCTGGTGGGCGAGACCGGCTCCGGCAAGTCCACCATCGTCAACCTGATCTGCCGCTTCTATGAGCCCACCGAGGGCCGCATCCTCATCGACGGCGCGGATTACCGTACCCGCAGCCAGCTGTGGCTCCAGTCGAATCTGGGCTATGTGCTGCAGTCGCCCCATCTGTTCTCCGGCACGGTGGCGGACAATATCCGCTATGGCCGCCCGGACGCAACGGATGAGGAAGTGCAGATCGCTGCCCGCATGGTCGGTGCTGAGCCCTTTATCCTGGGCATGAAGGACGGCTACCAGGCCCATGTGGGCGAGGGCGGCAACCGCCTCTCCACCGGTCAGAAGCAGCTGATCTCCTTTGCCCGGGCGATCCTGACCAATCCGGCTATCTTCGTGCTGGATGAAGCCACCTCCTCCGTGGATACCGAGACCGAGCAGCTGATCCAGAATGCCATCCAGACCGTGCTGAACGGGCGGACGAGCTTCATCATTGCCCACCGCCTGTCCACCATCCGCTCGGCGGACCGCATCCTGGTCATCCAGAACGGCCGGATTACCGAGGACGGCACCCACCGCCAGCTGATTGCCAAACAGGGCTATTACTATCAGCTCTACACCAACCAGTTCCAGGAGGAGCAGGGGCTGGAGATCCTGGACGGTAAGGTCAGGTAAACCCTGATTGGTGATATCCAATGTTTACATTGGCAGAGCATAGCCGGTATACGGCTGCATGCCAAGGACAGGCTGAGAAAGGGTTTCATGATGGAAAATACCATTTGGACACGTGCAAGCACTTTGGAAGTGATTCTTGCATCCCATATGCAGCCTGGTTTTGACTATGGCTTTGATGATGCTGTACCGGCGGGGATGCGAAAGCAGCTTTGTGACTTTATGGCATGGGTAGAGGGACATTTTGCGTTCCCAGTGCCGCTTTGGGTGGATTTTGAGTACAAGCATTACCTTGTATCCCGGGAAGGCGGACGTAGGGGGTATCTGTTCTACTGGAACGATGTTGACACCTGGCCGGTGTTTGAAGACGAAGATGCAATACCTATGGTTCGGTTGCCTGTTCGTGACGAGCGATGGACAATCAATGAGATCCTTGCGTCCTTTATCGAGGGAATTACGGATTACTACGCATGGCTATTCAACACCAACCTGTTACCCGCGGAGAAAGAGCAGACTGTTGAGACCATCCTCAGTGCATATCAGGAAGCACGGCGGGAATTGCAGATCATCGACTACTTTGCCTGCAACGATCAGCCCCACTGGCGCGCGGCCATCGCCGATAACGAGTGGCGGGCGGCGAAGTTCCTGGGCAATCTGCTGGAACAAGGCGAATTTCACCAGGCCGTCGGTCAGGGCACGGTCTACCTCCTGACCGACGGGGACAGGCTGGTCTCCTTCCTGACCCTTGCTGAGCGCGATTGCGTCGATGCGCCTGCGTATTCCCCGTGGATCGGCTTTGTCCATACCGCACCGGAGTATCGGGGACACCGGTATGTCGGGCGGCTGATCGACCATGCCTGTGCCGCTGCCAAAGCGCAGGGCGCAGCGCGGGTCTACCTCTGTACAGATCATATCGGCCTGTATGAGAAATACGGCTTTGTCTACCTGGAAAACCGCGTGAGCATGTACGGGGAGGACAGCCGGATTTATACCCGGGAGGTTTGAATGGGGAGCATCCGAATTGAACCGCTGACCTGCGATACCTTCCGTGAGGACTCGCTGGATGGCTTCATCCGCCGGCAGGAGGTGAGCGAATGCTGGCGCAACGTCAGCGGCGACTGGCAGCTGCAGCCTGTTTCCTTCACCGAGGACTGGGCCTTGCCGCGTCTGCGGGAGGAAGCTGCCGATTTGCTGCGTGCGATGGACAACGGCTTTCCGGTCATCGGTGCTTTTGACGAGGGCCGGGTCGTAGGCTTTGCCCAGCTGGGCGAATGCCTTGGCAGCCGGAAGCAGTACAGGGAGCTGACTGCTTTTCATGTATCCGCGCCGTACCGCGGGCAGGGGATCGGCAGGCGGCTCTTTGCTGCAGCCTGTGACGCAGCCCGAAGGTTCGGCGCAGAGAAGCTATATATCTCTGCCCATTCCTCAAAGGAATCCCAGGCGGCTTATCGGACGCTGGGGTGCAGTCTTGCAAAGGAGCCTGATCCGGCGCATGTCGCTGCCGAGCCCTTTGATGTGCAGATGGAGTATGCCCTTTGGGATGTACAGGTGCGCTTCGGAAAGCTGACGGATCTACCTTCCTGGATGGTACTTGTCCGCCGGGTTGCCTGGAATTTCCCGGGCCTGGAAACCGAAGCAGCCCTGCAGGCGCATGCAGAGACGGTTGCGAAATTCATCCGGAAAGGCAATGCCATCTGCGCGCTGCAAAGTGGGACAATCGTGGGCGTGCTGCTCTTTTCCCGGCGGCTGAACATGCTCTGCTGCATGGCAGTCGCGCCGGAATACAGACGGCAGGGAACGGCACAGCGGATGTTTGAACTCATGCTGACCATTGCCGATCCTGTCCGTGATCTGACTGTGACCACCTTCCGCGCGGGCGACCCCAAAGGGGATGCACCCCGCGCCTTCTACAGCAAGAACGGCTTCGTTCCCGCTGAACTGGTGACAGAAAATGATTATCCCTGTCAGGTGTTTGTGAGAAAGGCGGAGCAGCATGGCTAAGGGGCGCATCCTTTACCTCAACGGCGTGACCTCCTCCGGTAAAACCTCCATCGTCGAGGCGTTGCAGGATCGGGAGGACTGCTATTTCTACGTGGTTGCCAACGATCTCTTCGAGCAGATGATCGGAGACCGCTTCCTCCGGGAGAATTACTGGCAGCATCTCAGTCGGGTCATTCTCCTGATGTACCATACCGCAAAGCTGTTTTCTGACATGGGCCATGACGTGCTGATCGACGGCATCCTGGTGGAACGCCCGGAGATCGCGCCCCATTATCAGCAGCTGCTGGAGATCCTGAAGGATAATCCCTTGTCCATTGTCGAGGTAGCCTGTTCGCTGGAAATCTGCCGGGCACGCAATCTGGCCCGCGGCGACAGATACGAGACCCAGTCGGAGGAACAAGCCGCCATCATGGCCAGGGACATCCGCTACGCCATGACCGTCCATACCGACACGAATTCTCCGGAGGAATGCGCGGAAGCCATCGTCCGGACGCTCATGAAATAAAGAGGGGGAATGCACATGGTGCTGGCCATTGTCCTGACTCCTTTTCGTTGAAGCTTCCAAAGCGAATGAAAAGGAGAAACTGATATGAAAACCAAAATGAAATCCGCCCTGAAGACGCTGCATGAGATGCGGCTGTTTCTGCTCCTGTGGGTGACGCAGGCATTTTCCGGCCTGGGCAGCGCCGTGACCGGCTATGCCCTGGTGGTGTGGAGCTACACCCAGGAGGGCAGCGCACTGGTGACGGCGGGACTGATGATCGCCTCCTATGCGCCCTATGTGCTGTGCTCTGTATTTGCCGGGGCGCTCTCTGATCGCTGGGACAAGCGAAGGACCATGCTGGTCTGCGATGCAATGGCGGCACTGACCACGCTCTGCACGCTTCTGCTGCTGAAAACAGGGAAGCTGGAGATCTGGCATCTGTATGTGCTCAACGCCCTCAACGGCCTGATGAACACCGTGCAGCAGCCTGCCTCCGAGGTGGCGACCAGCGCGCTGCTGCCCAAGGCGCATTATCAGAAGGTGGGCGGATTGCGCTATCTGTCCTCCAGCCTCAACGGTATCCTCAATCCCATCATTGCCACGGCGATTCTGACGCTGCTGGGCATGGATGCAGTGTTCTTCTTTGATCTGCTGACCTTTGCGGTGGCCTTTGTGGTGCTGCTGGTCTTCATCCGCATTCCGCAGCAGGATAAGCCGCAGGCTGAGAAAACGGGCCTCCTGCAGTCCGTGCGGGAAGGCCTTGTATTCCTGCGGGAAAGACGAGGTATCTTGTCGCTGATCTTCTTCCTGGCGGCGATCAATCTGGTGGCGTCCATGTTCAATGCAACGCTGCCTGCGATGGTGCTCAATCAGGCGGACGAAACGGCTCTTGGTATCCTCAACAGCCTCACCGGCCTCACGACCTTTGCGGGCAGCCTGATCGCCTCGGTGCTGCCGAAGCCCAAAAGCCGGGTGCGGGTGGTCTGCCTGACGCTGCTCTTGTCGATGTCCACGGAGAATTTCCTCCTGGCCTTCGGAAAAACGCTGCCGGTATGGTGCGTGGGTGCATTCCTGGGCTGGATCGCCATTCCGCTGATGAGCACCAATCTGGACGCCATCCTGCGCCTGGCCATTCCTCAGGAGATCCAGGGGCGGGTCTTTGCTTGCCGGAACACCTTGCAGTTCTTCACCATCCCGGTGGGATATTTCCTTGGCGGGCTGCTGGTGGATGCGGTCTTTGAGCCGCTGATGGCGGTGCAGCCTGCGGAGAGCCTGCTGGTCAGCCTCTTCGGCGCAGGCAAGGGCAGCGGCGCAGCGATGTGCTTTGCCCTGCAGGCGGTGATGGGCGTGGCGGTGTGCCTGATCTTCATGCGAAACCGGCACATCCGGCAGATGCAGGCGGAAGAACTGAACATCGCAGGGGTGAAGTAAACCCATCCGAGCCCGGAAGCAGCAAGCTTCCGGGCTCCTAGTGTGTCGAAAAAGTGCTTTAGGCACTTTTTCGAGGAATTGCACTCGCGCACTGGTCGAGCCAAAATGGCTCTCCCGGCCGTTTGCTCGTGTAAGGAAGCGATTTTGCGAGCAAAATCGCGCGAAAATCGCCGCGCAGGGGCTTCGCCCCGTTTAACCGCCCCGAAGGGGCTCGCCGATTTTCGATCTAAAATCGGAGGGCTTGCGAGCCCTCCGATGCCACCCATAGGTTTTTTGACAGTCTGCGAGCCCGGAAGCAGTAAGCCTCCGGGCTCCTTTCTGTTGCGCAGGAGATTGGCCTTGCCGGTCGGGCCGGATCGTGATATGATATCGCCATAACGATGCAGGAGATGAAGCGGATGAAAAGAGCTTGCCTGATGCTTTGCGTATGCCTGATGCTGCTTGCCGGCATATCCCGGGCAGAAATGCTGCAGGAGCCTTCTGTCAATGAGCGCAGCGTCCAGGTGAACATCGTTCATCTGGGTACATGGACGACGGTTGTTGCCTATGACGGGCAGCAGTTTGAGGTGCCGACGGCGGCCCTGCAGCTTTCGGAGACTGTACCGGCGGAGCAGCGCTTTGCGGTCATCCGTGCGCCCCGCACCGGTCAATGCACAATGTACAGCTACGCCACCGAAAACAGCCCGGTCCTTCAGCCCTGCATGGCCGGAACCATTGTGCTGGTGCTGAGGCCCGGCGAAACATGGACACAGATCGCCGTGGATGGTATGGCCGGATATGTGAAAACCAGCTGCCTGACCTTTTGTCCCCTGCAGAAAGAGATTGTAGGCTATGCGTTGGTCACCCGGGACGGGAGGATGGATGCCAGACAGATGGTCACGCTTCGCCATGAGCCGGCCTCCTATGTGCCCAGACTCTTTGATCTGCCGACAGGAACCCGGGTAACGGTCCTGACGAGCGGGAAAGGCTGGTGTGAGATCGAGGCGGAAGGGAAGCGGGGCTTCATCCGCGAGCAGAATCTGATCCTGGCGGATAACGCTGAATAATGCGACAGCTCGGAAGCAGCAAGCCTCCGGGCTGTCAGACCATCAACAAACCCCGGGAGGTGTTGGAGGGCTCGCAAGCCCTCTGACTTTAGATCGGAAATCGGCGACATGCGCGGCGATTTCCGTGCTTTTCCGTCAGGAAAAGCTTCCTTACACGAACGAACGGCCGGGAGAACGACTTGTCGTTCGACCAGTGAGTGAGTGCAAAACCTCGACAAAGTGCCTATAGCACTTTGTCGATACGCTGACAGCCCGGAAGCTGCAAGCCTCCGGGCATATTTATGCTGCTGGTGTTCCCAGCCAGTTGCGCCAGTACATCCGCCATCGGGCAGGGAATTCATCCCGGTCAACATCCGCTGCTGCAATGATCGACGCTTCTGCGACAGTCACGCCCTTTGCAGTCAGCCGGGCTGTGCCAAGGGGTTGCCCGGCCTGTATGGGCGCTTCCAGTGCGTCCGGCAGATCGATCTCCACCTGCGGCAGGGTTCCTTTGGCGAGCAGTCCGGTCAGATCGGCGGAGAGGATGGCGTCCACGCTGCAGCCATCCGAATGGTTGACCGGCAGCGTGGCAAGCAGGTCGCCGGCCTTCAGCATCGTCACGGCCTCGTAGCGCGCAAAGGCAATGTCCATCAGCCGGGCTGCTTCATTGAACCAGTCCCAGCAGTTGAGCACCACGCCGATGATCCGCATGCCGTTGCGCTCTGCGCCAAAGACCAGACAGCGGCCTGCCTTTTTGGTGTACCCGGTTTTGATCCCTGTTGCGCCCTCGTAGGTACTCAGGAGCTTGTTCTTGTTGTTCAGCACCCGGTCGTAGCTGCGGCCCTCCCAGGGAATGGCGGCGCGGCTGGTGCCGACGATCTCCCGGAATTCCGGGTGGGTCATGGCTTCCCGGGCGATCAGGGCCAGATCATGGGCGGTGGTGTAATGGCCTTCGCAGGGCAGCCCGTGCGGGGTCAGGAACTGCGTTGACCGGCAGCCCAGCGCTGCTGCCCGGGCAGTCATCATACGGCAGAAGTCCTCGGCAGTGCCGCCGATATGCTCGGCAATGGCAACGGCTGCGTCATTGCCGGAGGCCAGCATCAGCCCGTAGAGCATGTCGCGGAGCGTGAGCGTCTCTCCCTCTGCCAGATAGATGCTGGTGCCCGGTACGCCGAAGGCCGTGCGGCTGCAGGTGACTGGCGCGCTGAGATCGCCGTTTTCCAGGGCGAGCAGGGCGGTCATCACTTTGGTGGTGGAGGCCATGGGCAGTGCGGCGTCCGCATTGTGGGAAAGCAGAACCTGCCCGCTGCATTCGTCGATGATGATGCAGGCGGCTGCGCTTGTGCCGATTTCATCAGCCCGGGCCGGGGCGGGCAGGATGGACAGCAGCAGTGCAGCCGCCGCGAACAGACACAGTAGGCGCATTTACATCATGCCCTGCTGACCGGATCTGCCCAGCAGGCCCTTGAAATCTTCAATCACGGTGGGGATCAGCTCCACCATGCGGTCAGCCACGGTGGCGCAGGTGGCGGGCAGCATGCGGACGCTGTCATCCTGCACGACCAGGAACCCGACCGGCTGCACGGAAACGCCCGCGCCGCTGCCTCCGGCGAAGGGAAAATCCACGGGCTCCGACGTCCGCTGCTTTTCCTGCGCAGAGAGATCGCCGCCGGCCGTCACATAGCCGAAGCTGACCTTGCTGATGGGGATGATGGTTGCGCCGCCTGCGGTCTGTACCGGATCACCGATGACGGTATTCACATCCACCATCTCCCGGATGGAGGACATGGCTGTCTGCATGAGTTCGCCAATGGGATGTTCCATCATGATAATGCCTCGCTTTCTCCCGGCTGCTGCTGCAGATAAGCAAACAGCAGCCGTATTGCTGTCAGGAGGAGTGTGCCCGGTCTGACGCTGATTATGCACCGGATGCGGCAGCTGGAGCGGGGACGGAAAAACTCAGGCATGATCCGGATGTGCATCCGTCCCTGCTGCACCTCCGGCAGCCCGGAAAGTGCGCCCTGCAAAGTGCCGCTCAGCAGTGCGCTCCGGGCGGCATCCTGGGTGCGGAGCAGGAGCAGTGCGTCCAGCCGATGCACCCGCACGCGCCGCTGCAAATTGTACCGGAGCAGGGGAAGATTGCGGCAAAGAAAGCAGAACAGCTGCTTCCTTTTTCCTGAAAAACGGTCTGTTTTCAGCGGTCTGGCTCTGTGCTTGTCACCCAGGAAAAGCTGGCCATCCCGGGAGAACAGATGTAACGTTTTGTGCAAGCCTGCATAATGCAGCGTAGCCCGACCTTGAAAGCCGCTGCTGACGGCAGCATCGGTCTGAATTTTCATGGGCAGGAGCAGAAGTCCTGCCAGCAGCAGTGCAGCGGCTGCAATGAGCATACAATCACCTGCCTTCAGCGCTATGCTTCACAGAAATTGGGGGAATTATCCGGGAAATATCGAATTGACGAATGAGCGGGAAACAGGTATAATAAATGTGTATGTCTATCATTCAGGAGGACAAAAATGGTTGGATTGATCGGAGCCATGTCGGTTGAGGTCGAAGCGCTGATGGCACAGCTGGAAGACCGGCAGGAAAAGCAAATCGGGATGGATGTGTTTGTCAGCGGCAAGCTGTTCGGACAAGAGGCTGTGCTGGCGGTCTGCGGGCCCGGCAAGGTGAATGCCGCACTCTGCGCGCAGAGCATGATCCTGCACTATCAGCCCGAATGGATTCTCAACCTGGGCGTTGCCGGGGCGGGGGATCAGACCGTGTCCATCGGCGATATGGTCGTGGCCACTGCGGCGGTGCAGCATGACATGGATACCTCGCCCATCGGTGATCCGGTGGGGCTGGTGAGCAAGATCAATCTGGTGGAGATTCCCTGCGACGAAGCGCTCCGGGACAAGCTGGTCAGGGCGGCGAAAGCGGTGGACGGCATGAACGTCCACGAGGGCATCATTGCCACCGGCGATCAGTTCATCCATTCCGGCGAGGTCCGCAGCCGCATTAACGGCCTGTTCCATGCCAAGGCGGTGGAGATGGAGGGCGGCGCGGTTGCGCATGCCTGCTATGTCCACGGCGTGCCCTGCGGCGTGCTCCGCTCCATTTCGGATCAGGCGGACGGCCACAGCGATATGGATTACCCCACCTTCACCCGCCTGGCGGCAAGCCATTCCCAGCAGGTGGTGGAAAACCTGCTGCGCGGGGAATAACAGGCAAATCTGCTGTGATACTTGCTATTTGGCGGATTTCGCGGTATAATATCACTTGCTGATTCATAGATATGGAGGCTGCACGGATGTACAAGCTTCTTCTTGCAACAAATGACCAGGCTGTCCGGGATGCATTTGCTGCAATTGCGTGGGAAAATATGGGCTTCAAGCAGCCCCGACTTGCCGCTTCTGCCCAGGAAGCGCTGGAGAGCCTCCGGGCCTATCATGCGGACGCGATCGCTGTCGCGCTGCCTGCCGAGGAGGACGCGGCGCTGATCGAAGCGCTGCTGAGCGCATACCCTGATCTGCCGGTGGTGGCAGCGCCTGCCCGTCGCGGCGAGGCGGAAGGCTATGTGCTGGAGCTGCGCAGGCTGCTGCTCCGGCTGAATGCGGATATTTCCAATGACGATTATACCATTGCGGATCAGATGATGGTCTGCCGGCATGAGTTCTTCCGTGCGCTGATGGACCGGCGCATTCCCACCGGCAAGGACGTGGAGCGGCTGCTTCGCCTGGTGCGCAGCAAGATGGACCCGCATCGCCCCTGTGTGGTGGCGGAGCTGACGATGCCGGTGGGCAGCGATTTCCTCAAGGGTCGCTGGCATTATGGTCCTGAACGGCTGGAGATGGCGCTGCGCAATATCTTCGGCGTGGAGGTGGCCGGGTTGAGGATTCTCAGCTGCGTGCTGCCCGGGGAACGGATTGTGCTTCTGGGCTGCCCCATGCTCCATCATCAGCTGGAGACGGCAGAGAACTCCATGACCGGTGTAGTATCCAGCCATGTGCAGGACTGCATTGACCATGTGGATGAATATCTTGGTATTGACCTGTCGATCTCCGCGATGCATGTACTGCCCGCGCTGACCGCCATGGCCAGGGATAAGGCAATCTGATATCATATATATGACAAGGAGGACGTAAGAATGGGTTTCTTCGACACGATCGGCAGCATTGTCCGCAGTCAGTTCATCGATGTGATCGAGTGGACGGACAACAGCAGCAACACCATGGTGCACAAGTACGACATGGGCGGCAAGGAAATCATGATGGGTGCACAGCTCACCGTGCGGGAGAGCCAGGTGGCCATCTTTGTCAACGAGGGTGAGCTGGCGGACGTCTACGGCCCCGGCCGCTATGAGCTGTCCACCTCCAACATGCCCATCATGACCAAGCTCCAGTCCTGGAAGTTCGGCTTCAACAGCCCCTTCAAGGCGGATGTGTACTTCGTCAACACAAAGCAGTTCCTGGATCGCAAGTGGGGGACTGCCAATCCCGTCATGATGCGGGACGCCGAGTTCGGCATGATCCGCATCCGTGCCTTCGGCGTGTACGCCTTCAAGGTGGCTGATCCCATGACCTTCCTGCGGGAGGTTTTCGGCACCAAGAAGGTCACCACGGCAGAGGATGTGGAGGGCCAGATCAAGCGGACGCTGGTCAGCGGACTGTCTGACGCCATCGCAGAGAGCAAGATTCCCGCGCTGGATCTGGCAGCAAACTACGATGAGCTGTCCAACTACGCCCTGCAGGCCATCAATCCCAAGATCCTGCCCCTGGGCATCACCCTGACCTCCTTCGTCATCGAGAATATCTCCCTGCCCGAGGAAGTGGAGAAGTCCATGGACAAGCGCACCTCCATGGGCGTGCTGGGCGATATGAACAAGTACACCCAGTACCAGGCTGCCGAAGCCATGCGTGAGGCCGCTTCCACCCCCAACAGCTCTGCCGGCGCCGGCATGGGCATGGGTGCGGGCATGGCGATGGGCCAGATGTTTGCCAATACCTTCAATCAGCAGAATCAGCAGCCTGTCCAGCAGGCGGCGCCTGCGGCGAAGGGCTCCTTCTGTCCCGAGTGCGGCAATCCTGTCGCCCCCAATGCCAGGTTCTGCCCCAACTGCGGCGCCAAGCAGAATGCCGGCGCGGCTTGCCCCGCCTGTGGCCAGGCCGTGACGCCCGGCGCCAACTTCTGCTCCAACTGCGGCCAGAAGCTGTAATTTCATGCATCAGGAGAATTACCGTATGTTCATGTATGCCATCGCCAATCAGCAGCAGTCCGCCGTTTGCCTGAAACCGCGGGCCTGATGGTGATGCCATAAAGAGATTTCACCGGCCAGGAGCCTTGCGGCTTCTGGCTTTTTTGTATTTCGGGGAGGTGAGGAAAGTGCCGGAACAGCAAGAAGTCCCCCAGCTGCAGATGGGGATCTGCCAGCTAATTTGGAAAGGAATGAATGCTATGAATCTGATTGATCCTAACGGCCTGGCCAACTACAATGCCGGGATCGAAGTCGGGCGGCTCCATCGCGGGCTGGGTCTGATCGAATTTGCCCGTACGAAGGAAATCCTGCTGGAGGAGCTGCCTCCTCCGCCTGCTGTCATCTACGATATCGGCGGCGCATATGGGGAATATGCCTTCTTTCTCGCGGAACATGGGTATGAGGTGCATCTCTTTGACCTGGCGGAGGAACACATCCGTCTGGCAAAGGCAAATGAAAAGGCTGCCCTGCTTGCAGCTGCAGAAGTGGCTGACGCCCGCAGCATCCCGCGGGAGGCTGGCTCTGCCGATGCGATATTACTCTTCGGGCCGCTGTATCACATCGTAGAACGGGACGAACGGGCGCGCTGCCTGGCGGAATGCCGCCGCCTGCTGAAGCCCGGCGGGAAGCTGTTCACGGCGAATATCACCTGCTTCTCTACGGTGCTGAAATATACCGAGTGCTACGACCGGCGGCCCGTGTTGGATGATGCGGAAGCCTTCCGGGCGATCGAAACAACGGTGCGGACAGGACACTATACCGGCAATGAGATCGGGCGGGTGTACTTCCATCGTCCGGCGGAGCTGCGGGGCGAGGTTGCTGCTGCCGGATTCGCGGACATTGATTTGCGGGGTGTGATCGGCCCGGGGTGGATCGTCCGCAATCTGGAGGAAATCTGGCCTGATCCAGTCAAGCGGGAAGCCGTTCTGCGCATTGTGCGGCTGCTGGAACGGGAGGAAAGCCTGATGGGCTTCTCCACACATTTTCTCAGCATCTCAACGTGTCCATAAGAAAAAGGCTGGTGCATTGCCGCATCAGCCTCACTATTTTATTGCGGATTTCCGTACAGACCGGAATCCATGCCTGTGTCATAGTGCAGCGTCGGATCTTCCAGCTGCCCCTGCCGCATCACATAGGGCGCGACGGGCTGGGCAATACTTTCCGCCATGCTCAGCCGGCCCACGGAAACCTCGTAGGCGGTCTTGTTCAGCACCGTGCCGTCTGCAAGCTGCTTCTGGTAGGCCCGGGACTGGAAGCGGCCCAGCAGCGTCACCTTGTCGCCCACCTTCAGGTGGCTGGCGAATCGGGCGGTGCGGCCCCAGGTGATGCAGGGGATGTAGTCGCTCTTGCCGTAGGCGCGGTTGACGGCCAGCATCAGATCAGCGATCTCCCGGCCAAAGGGCGTGGTGCGGTAGCTCGGCGGCTTGCACAGCGCGCCGGTGAGCTGCACCTGGTTGGGGTTTTCCTCCGTGTCCGGGTCCAGCAGACGCTGGGCAAAGCCGGTGATCAGCAGGCGGCCCGCGCCCTCGACCACCTTGTTATAGCTGCGCAGCTGGCCCTCAAAGCACAGCGGGGAGCCGACGTCCAGCGTGACGCCCTCCATCAGCCGCTCGGAAATGGTAACAGGCAGCAGATCCTCCGCGCCGGAGAGGCGGGGGACGGACAGGGTAGCATAGTAGAATTTCTCGCCGAATACCTCATGGCCGTATTCGGGGGTATCGGTCAGAATGCCGCTCAGATGCAGGTAGTTCCCGGTTTCTTCCATAGCGATTCACCTTTCTTTTTTCGCCGGTCGTTCAGTCCGACCTCTTGGGGATGGACGTTACCGGGCTGCGGCGGGATGCTGCTTGCCCTGAACGTCGATGGTTGTGTCTCCTGACAGCAGGATGTCCTTGGCAGGGATCATGTCAAAGCCCTGCTCCTGATAAAATTGCAGAATGGCGGGCAGCGCTTCCACGATGTACTCCGAGTCATTGTGGAAGAGGATGATGTCACCCGGCTGCACATTGGTTGTCGCGCGCTTGACGAGATCGCTCACGCCCCGGTTCTTCCAGTCCAGCGAGTCGATGGACCATTGGACTGCCTCATAGCCTTCGTCCCGGACAACGGTGATCACCTTGCTGTTGTAATCGCCGTAGGGCGGGCGGAACAGCGTGGGCCGAATGCCGGTCAGCGCCTCGATCTTGTCTGAACAGCTGTCCAGCTCCTGCCGGATCTTGCTTTCGGCAATCTGTGTGAAGTGGGCATGACTGTCCGAGTGATTGCCGATTTCGTGTCCGCGCCGGGCGATCTCCTGCACCAGCTCCGGGTACTTGTCGACCCAGATACCGACGAGGAAGAAGGTTGCCCTGGCGTTGTACTGATCCAGCAGATCCAGGATCTTCAGCGTTTTGTCACCGCCCCAGGAGGCGTCGAAGGTGACGGAGATCACCTTGTCCTCCCGTTCAACCGAATAAACCGGCAGTACCTTTTGCGAGGCGACAACGGTGGTTGCTTCCCTTTGCAGCGGTCCCAGATACAGTGCGCAGAGGAAGACCAGCGCGCATCCAAGGCCAAGGAGACGGAGCGTCCGGCTGTTGAGGGAAAACTTCGGTGCTGCCTGCCGGTCTGTCCGGACCGGAGCAGGGCGGGCGCGGGTATTCAGGGGTTCGGGCTTCTTCATCTGCCACCATCCTCTCATAATGTATGCGGAGAAAACAGCGGTATGCTGCTATTTTCCGCATCCGCCAAAGGTAGCGGCTTTTCGGCAAAGCCTCCTTTGCGGGAACCGGGGTGGTGGAGTATATGACGGAGCCTTCGATGATACAACGGCCTGGGATAGGAATTTCATGCCGTTTCAGGGAAGATTTACAATGCCTTAACAAACAGGCAATCATGCTGATCCTCCGAAGGATATTGTAGCTGATGAATATGACGGGATCATGAACATGCGACGAAAATCTTCCGGAAACGGAACGAAACGCCGACATCAAGTGTCTAACAGGCAGAAAGGAGGGAAAAACGGTTGACGAAGGAGGAATTTGCCCAGCGGATCGTTGCGATGACGGAGGTGCTTCATCGGGTGGCATGGTCGCAGCTGGGGCAGGCGGCTGACCGCGAGGATGCGGTACAGGAGACCATCCGCCGTGCGTGGGAAAAGCGTGACCGGCTCCGGGATGAGCGGTATATGCAGACATGGGTCATCCGGATTCTGCTGAATGTCTGCAGTACCCAGCGGCGCAGCAATGCACGGATGCTTCCTGCGGCGTACATACCTGCCATACAGCAGGCTGACAGCCGTGATACGCCCTTGCTGGATGCATTGTTTGCGCTGGATGAAAAATTCCGGCTGCCGCTTCAGCTTCGGTATATTGAGGGCTACAGCGCAGGGGAGGTGGCGCGGATACTGGGTTTGCCCGAAGGGACGGTCAAAAGCCGTTTGAGCCGCGGGCGGGACAAGCTGCGGGCGCAGCTGAAGGAGGAGGTGTTTGATGAATGAAAACAGGGGCGGATTTCAAAAACATATTTCCCAAAGCGGATGAAGGCTTCCGGCATGCGATAGATGATGCGCTCAGCGGCTTGCCAGCGGAGCGGGGGAGTCGGGTTTTTCCAGTGCCGCGGATGGCGATTGCTGTCATGGCAGCATTGATCCTGCTGACAAGCGCGGCAGTGGCGTTGACGGTTCATCGCCTGAATATTCAGGACTTCACGCAGCGCAGTCCATGGGCGAACCTGACGGACACGGCAAAGCATTTCCTGGCAACGGATTTTCCTGATGTGGCGATTGATAATCGCTATGCAGACATGGCTGTGACGGAGGCCGTCTATGATGGCATGGCGGTTTATCTGCTGCTGGAGGTCATGCCGAAGGATGAAACTGCTTTTGTCATTCCATCCCATCTGTTTGAGAATAACCATGCTTCCTCCTATGGCAGCAGCTATCCGACAGATATGACAGTCCAGCAATACGCAAACCAGCTGGGATATCACGACATCATGACCATACAGGCCAGCAATGCAGAGACGACAGGACGATACTTTGATTCAGCGCGCAATGAGGACGGCAGCTTCAGTCTGATGATCTGGGCGCTTGTAAAGCCTGAATTTCAGAATATACCGGAGCTGACATTGAACATGACCTTCTTTGTGGAAACAAACGGCAGCACGACAGATGAGCTGACGGCGGCATTCACCATTCCCCTGGCCGGATCAATTGAAACCGCTGCCAGCAGAGCAGGGGAATCTGTCACCTTCGAGCATGCAGGCGTTCAGATCAAAGCGATCAGGATCGTCAGAACGCCCATGGCGTCATATATCATTGCAGACTATGACGTGGTGAACCAAACGAATTACAGGGCATACTTCCCCAACAGGAGTTTCCGCATTCTTGACGAAAACGGATGTGAGCCGCCAAAGGGTGCGTATCCGCTGTCGCTGCGCTTTGATGAAGACTACTACCGCATGGACAGTCAGCCCTTCTACATCACCAACCGTCTCTTCGACGAAATGCCCGCAGCAATCATGATCGGCGAATATGCTGGCAATCGTGAGGATGGCTGGACGGACGGTGAAACCTATACCTTCCATCTGGAATAAGAAAATGGCTCTCCCCGGAAACTGAAATAGCACCGGCTCGTGAAGAGGAAACTTTCGCAGCCGGTTTTTTCTGTATCAGCATTTGTTGTTACATATGGCTCTATGAAAATCGGAAGAAAGTGGCACAGACAGGCGTTTTATAACAGAACAAAAGGTGGAGTGTGCCGGAACACTGTAACAAATGTAAACTATTTGAGCCAAATGTTGACATATATGGACATCTGTGTTATTCTTCTAACTGTACTACATGTATTAATACAGTGGTACAGTTTTCCAAGAAGGGAGGCAGAAAGATGTTCCTTGTGAATCCAAAAAGCAAGCAGCCCCTGTACGAGCAGCTTGTGGAGCAGCTTCGCAGACAGCTGATCCTGGGTGGTATGGAGGCGGGTGCGGCCATGCCCTCTGTCCGGCAGCTGGCTACCGAGCTGGGCATCAACCCCAATACCATCCAGAAGGCCTACCGCCGTATGGAAGAGGAAGGCATGATCATCTCTGTGCCGGGCCGGGGCAGCTTTGTCAGCGACGACCTGGCGGATATGCTGAAGCGGCAGCGGGCGGAGCAGCTGGAACAAACCCGGCAGATGATCAGCTTGTGCCGGGAGATGGGACTTCCCAAGAACACCATTGATGAAATTGTTGAGACCGTTTATAAGGAGGGAGACGCTTGTTAAATGTCAACCAGATCGATAAGAGTTTTGGAAAGAAGCGGGCCATTGCCGATCTTTCCCTGAGACTGGAGGAAGGGCATATTTTCGGCATGCTGGGCACCAACGGCGCCGGAAAGTCCACCCTTCTGCGGGTAATGACCGGCATCCTGAAGCCCGACGGGGGCAACGTGCTGCTGGACACCATGCCTGTGTACGAAAATCCCTTGGCCAAGCAGGAGATTTGCTACCTGAGCGACGAGCCCACCTTCCTGCCTAACGCCAGCATTGCGGAAATGGGACGGATGCAGGCAGCTTACTATCCCAGCTTTGACAGCCAGAAGCTGAAGGAGCTGTGCCAGCGGTTCGCGCTGCCCATGAACGAGCGCATCACCAGCTTTTCCAAGGGCACCCAGAAGCGAGCGCAGATCTGCCTTGGCCTTTCCCTGAACCCCCGGGTACTGCTCTGCGACGAAACCTTCGACGGCCTTGATCCCGTCATGCGTGACAACTTCAAGCGTGTCCTCAGCCAGGAGACGATCGATCGGGGGCTGATTACCGTGCTGGCAGGCCATAACCAGCAGGAGATGGAGGACATCTGCGACAGCGTTGGCTTCCTTCACGAGGGCAAGCTGGTCTGCTCCGGCGACCTGGACTCCCTGCTCAGCGATGTGCACCGTGTGCAGCTGATCCCTGCGGAAAACGTGACGGACGAGCAGCTGGCCGCCTTCCGGCCTCTGCGCTTGCAGCGGCAGGGCCGCCTGTGCATGATGACCCTCCGGGGAGACCGTGCACAGCTGGAAATGGAGCTTAATGAACTGAACCCCCTGTTTATGGAGTTTTTGCCCCTCTCCCTGGAGGAAGTATTCATTCTGGAAATGGAGGATCGTGGTTATGCGCAGCAATAAACTGAATGCAACCCAGTTTCTTCTGAAAAGAAATCTATTTATCGGCGTGATGGTATTTTTGATCGTGTTCTTCACGCTTCCCTTTTGGGGCCTGGCCCACATTCCCAATGCGAAGGAAAACATCATGACCTGGCAGGAGCCCGCCTACCAGGCAGAAAGCCTCAAGAACGTTGTAACCAATGACCTTTTGAACTCCCAGAACCTGGAAAGCTGGGTGGTTCTCTTTGGCACACTGGGTTTCCTGACCGCCATGATGATGATGCGTCACCTGTTCAGCCGCCGTCAGGGTATGCTGCACGCCGCTTTGCCTGACAAGCGGGAAACGGACTTCCTGCGCAGGATCATCGGGTATATGGTTTTATGTCTTGCGCCCATTGTGCTGAACATGCTGCTCTACCTGCTGGTGGTGGCTGTGAACGGCCTGCTGCCCTACGTGGAATGGGCTAAGTTACTGGCCAAGTTCGGCATGATGCTGCTCATCAACCTGTACGGCTTTGCCATTGGCCTGCTGGCCAGCGTGCTGACCGGCACCTACTGGGCCGCGCTGCTGGCCGGGGCTGTGCTCATCGTGGGCGCGGAAGGTCTGGCCTATCTGTGGAACTATCTGGCCGGCCGATACCTGCATACCATGATCACCGGTGGCGTTGGCAAAACGCTCGTGCGCTACTCTCCGGCATTTTCCCTCTATAAGGGCCTCTATCGCCCGGCAGAGTTTACCTGGGTACCCGCTATGCTGGGCATCGTCGCTGCCGTGGGGCTGAGCTTTGTGCTCTACCGCATCCGCAAGGCGGAAGCCACCGAGCGCACGCTGGCTTTTGGCTGGCTGCACACTCTCATGGGCTTTATTCTGCCCCTCATGGGCGGCAGCATCGTGGGTATTGTGGTGTTCCTGTCCTTCTTGACGGAACTGAGCCTGATTATCGGCATGGTGCTGGGTGTACTCCTGACCTACTGGATCTGCAGAATGATTTTCAACCAGCGGTTCTGCGGCATCCTTAAGCAGTGGTATCTGCCTGCGGCGGCAGCCCTGGTGCTGATCCTGGGCGTGGTGGTGCTTCACACCGATGTGTTCGGTTACGACCACTTCATGCCTGAGCGGGACAAGCTGACCGCCATCTCTTATCGCCCCCAGAGCTACCACACCAACGAAATTGTCACCCTCACCAGCGACGAAGCCTTAGACGCTGCCTACGGCTGGTGCACTCTGATGCGGGACGAGGTGGACAGCATGGAAAACGGCATCTATGCTAACACGGCGGGTATGAGCATGAGTCGCGTGGCGGTGACCTACCACTTTGAGGGACGCACCGTCCGCCGCATGTATCCCAATTCAGAGATCCGTAACGACGCACAGCCTTACCTCCAAGCCATCATTGACAGCGACGACTACAAGCAGAGCCTGATCCGCGAGTCCCACCTGGAGGATGGCACCATCCAGAACGTGTACGTCAACTCCTACGGCAGCATGTTCCGCAACGACGAGCTCTTTACCGAGTTTGGCGTGATGCCCAGCTATATGAACTTGGATAAGACGCGAGACGCTCTCACCATCGACAAGTGGATGAAGGCGCTGCATGAGGACATCCAGAACCGCACCTTTGCGGACAAGAAGATGGACCCCATTTTCAGCCTGTCCATCAGCACATGGGATGAGGAAACAGGCACTTCCGACTATACCTCGGTGGACATCTTCCCCAGCGATATCAACTTCCTCGAGCTGCTTCTGGGCGACAAGTGCCAGGATGTGATCGACTATGCTACCGGCGGTTATGCTGCGGACGAGGACGTGGTAGCCCTGCAGGTCACCTACAACTTTAGTCGCAAGGAAATGGCGGATAACGGTCTCGAAATGAAGAATGAGGTCAAGTCCATCAAGCTGGCTTCTTCTCCGGAAGAGGCAGTGGAATGGGTACGCTGCACCCAGAGTAGACATGCAGGATCTTACTATTTCATGCCGGATTACGAGGACAAAAGCTTCAGCCGCCTGTACCTCTATCGCAAGAGCGAGCTTGAAATGAGCAAGACCTACAACAGTTATGAGATCCCCGAAGATCTGACCCAGCTTTACACCATGGAAAACATTCCCGTGGGAATCGTCCGGGATTTTGTTGGGAAGTAAGGGATGAATCGTCCTCCACTGAACGTGATGCTGTTGTCCGCCTATACGAGGAAAAGAGAGATCTCGATCATTGGCATATTGAAGATGATGCTGTTTTCATAACTGTCATCCGGTGTTCTTCTCCGATGAAAAAGAGGATGTGTCGTTTCAGATCATTGTGACTCAGACCCACATATTCCGGGAGGGACGAATGAATATGAGTTTGACGTGTTGCTATATGCTCCGAGAGGTCATGTCCACACCAAACCGGATAGACTTCTGTCTGAGACGATTATTCCACACTCTATATCCATATCGCAAAACAGACTGATGTAGTTAACAAATCAGAAGGGAGGATTTTCAGTATGAAGAAACCGCTCATCCTGCTTGCCGGTCTTGTAATCATCGCCATGGTGGCTATTTCCACAATCATCATGCAGCCAGAAGACCGCATCAATCCGACAACTCAATCCGACAATGTGGTGGATGCTGTGAATGTAACCGCTGCACTTCCCCAAGCAACAGCTGCTCCGACACACACTCCTGCGGAAACAGCGCAGGGTATTACCTACGAACTTGAAGTAGAAGACGCCAAGATAACCCTGACGCTGCCAAGCGAATACGAAATGCTGCCAATTGAATGGATAGAGACACAATCGTTGCCAGAACGGTATGAGTTTTTGAATTCTGTAACTGGCAGCAAGTTTGGACTACATTCGGATTCTGATAATCAGAAGAATCAAGACATTCGTCTCAGTAAACTCCATGATCCAGCAAACAAATTTACTTCATTTTCGTTGACATGCAGTACATATCAATCTTGGGCGTACTTTCACTACGATAACTGGAATCATGGGTTTTATGTAATTGCAGACAACGGCTACGCCTATAACTTCTTTCTGTCTCTCCCTGAGAATCAGGGACAGAACAGCCCGCCTGAAGAAGCATTGAAGATTCTGGAGACATTGCAGATAACAGGGAAGTGATATGTAGCTGAACCGTAATAAACCATTGGCAAGGGATATGAAAGAGCCGAGAATAACCATACGGTCACTCTCGGCTCTTTCATATTGGTTTGCTCTTTCTTTGCTAACTCTTTGAAAAATGATAAAACACCCTTGACAAAACAACTCGAAGCAGGGGAGAGCCATTTTGCATATTCGGCTTAGTACATGCCGCCCATACCGGCGCCGCCGGCGGGAGCAGCGGGTTCGGGCTGGGGAATGTCAGCCACGAGGGATTCGGTGGTCAGCACCATGGCAGCCACGGAGGCGGCGTTCTGCAGAGCGGAACGGGTCACCTTGGTGGGATCGATGATGCCGCGCTCGATCATGTCGCAGTACTCATCGTTCAGCGCGTCGTAGCCGTAACCGGCGGACTTGCCGGCGTTCATCTTGATGTTCTCCACGATGACGGAGCCTTCCACACCGGCGTTGGAGGCGATCTGGCGGATGGGCTCCTCCAGCGCGCGCAGGATGATCTGCACGCCGGTCTTGGCGTCGCCGGTGTATTCGGGCAGCAGCGCCTTGACGTTGGCAGCCACAGTCAGCAGGGCGATGCCGCCGCCGGGGACGATGCCCTCTTCGGTGGCAGCACGGGTGGCAGCCAGGGCGTCCTCAATGCGCAGCTTGCGCTCCTTCATCTCGATCTCGGTTGCAGCGCCGACCTGGATGACAGCCACGCCGCCGGCCAGCTTGGCCAGGCGCTCCTGCAGCTTCTCACGGTCGTAATCGCTGGTGGTTTCGGCAATCTGGTTCTTGATGACGGCCACGCGGTTGGCGATTTCGGCCTTGTCGCCCGCGCCGCCGACGATGGTGGTGTTCTCCTTGTTGACCTTCACCTGACGGGCACGGCCCAGCATGCTCAGGTCGGCTTCCTTCAGCTCCATGCCGGTCTCGGAGGAGACGACGGTGCCGCCGGTCAGGATGGCGATATCCTGCAGCATCTCCTTGCGGCGGTCGCCAAAGCCGGGGGCCTTGACGGCGACGCAGGTGAAGGTGCCGCGGAGCTTGTTGACCACCAGGGTGGACAGGGCCTCGCCCTCCACGTCCTCGGCGATGATCAGCAGCTTCTTGCCGGTCTGCACCACCTGCTCCAGCAGGGGCAGGATCTCCTGGATGTTGGAGATCTTCTTGTCGGTGATCAGTAGGAGGGGCTCATCCAGCACGGCCTCCATCTTCTCGGTATCGGTAACCATGTAGGCGGAGGCATAGCCGCGGTCGAACTGCATGCCCTCCACGGTGGTCATGCCGGTGGTCATGGTCTTGGACTCCTCGACGGTGATGACGCCGTCAGCGCCCACGGTTTCCATCGCGTCGGCAATCAGCTTGCCGATGGTCTCGTCTGCAGCGGAGTTCGCGGCGACGTTGGCGATGGCCTGCTTGCCATTGATGGGCTGGGACAGCTTCTTCAGGCCCTCCACAGCGGCTTCGGTCGCAGCGGCGATGCCCTTCTTCAGCACCATGGGATTGGCGCCGGCGGCCAGGTTCTTCAGGCCCTCGCGGATGATGGCCTGAGCCAGCAGGGTAGCGGTGGTGGTGCCGTCGCCGGCCACGTCGTTGGTCTTGGTGGAGACCTCCTTCACCAGCTGAGCGCCCATGTTCTCAAAGGGATCTTCCAGCTCGATCTCCTTGGCGATGGTCACGCCGTCGTTGGTGATCAGGGGAGCGCCGTACTTCTTGTCCAGCACGACATTGCGGCCCTTGGGGCCCAGGGTAATCTTGACGGTATCGGCCAGCGCATTGACGCCCTTTTCCAGGCTGCGGCGGGCCTGCTCGCCATACTGAATCTGCTTTGCCATAATGATACACTCCTTTATCTCCGGCCTATGCGGAGGATGGTTGTGGGAGACCCTTCAAGGCTCCCGGATAATGCGGGAAATCGGGAAGACGTCCCTTACTCGACGATCGCCAGGATGTCGGACTGACGCACGATGATCAGCTCTTCGCCGTCGATCTTCACTTCGGTGCCGGCATACTTGGAATAAATGACCTTCTGGCCAACTTCCACCTGCATCACGATCTCCTTGCCATCGACGTTGCCGCCGGGGCCAACGGCCAGGACCTGCGCCATCTGGGGCTTTTCCTTGGCGGCGCTGGTCAGGATCAGACCGGACTTGGTGGTTTCTTCTGCTTCTACATTCTTGATGACAACGCGGTCACCCAGGGGCTTCACGGTCATGGATATTTCCTCCTAAAGCGGTTGGTGGTGTTTTAGCACTCCGACATGGAGAGTGCTAACGATATCCTATTATACGCAGATTCTCCCATCCTGCAAGAGGAACAAATGTTCTATTGCGCATAATCTGTCTGTCAGCGGCGGAGAAATGTGGAAATTGCGTCAACATCTGTCCACAAAGCGCAAATCGTGGTATAATTAGTTGAAAGAATTTTCTGGAGGGCTATCATGTCTGATCAAATCGCTGCGCTGCTTCTTGCCTGGTATGACCGGCATGCCCGAACGCTGCCCTGGCGCGGGATCAACGATCCGTATCGCACCTGGGTATCCGAAACCATGCTCCAGCAGACCCGGGTGGAAACGGTGATCAGCTATTATGAACGGTTTCTGAACCGCTTCCCGACGGTGACGGCCCTTGCCGAAGCGCCGGAGGAAGAGGTTGTCAAGCTGTGGGAAGGACTGGGCTATTACAGCCGCGCCAGGAACCTTCACAAGGGCGCAAAGCAGGTAGCGGAGACCTATGGCGGCCTGCTTCCCACGGACGTCGATTCGCTTCGTAAAATCAGCGGGATCGGCCCCTATACCGCCGGGGCGATTGCCAGCATTGCTTACAGGCAGCCAGTTCCAGCAGTGGATGGCAATGTGATCCGGGTGGTGAGCCGGCTGGCAGGCATCCGGGAAAATGTCGGGATTCCCTCGGTGCGGCGAGCGCTGGAGGCAGCAGCCGGATTGCTGATCCCTGCAGAGCGTCCAGGAGACTTCAATCAGGCGCTGATGGATCTGGGGTCTGCTGTCTGCACGCCCGGCACCCCGGCCTGTGAGCGCTGCCCCTTGCAGGCCAAATGCGATGCGTATGCAGCGGGAGATGCGGAGGATCTGCCTGTTTTGCCACGGAAGAATCCGCCGAAGGTCATCGAATATACCCTTTGCCTGGTCTTCAGCGGTGATCGCGTGCTGATGCGGCAGCGGTCTGAATCGCTGCTGCACGGGCTGTGGGTGTTCCCGATGCTGGAGGGGAAGCTCAGCCTCCGTCAGGCACCGGCACAGATCAGGAAGCAGCTCAGACTTGTGCCGGAGGAAATCGTACCGGCGGGGGAGGCCCGGCATGTTTTCACGCATCAGATCTGGGAAATGACACTGCTGACCATGCAGGTGCAAGAGGGGGAGAAGGCGCCTGCGGGCTATCGGTTTGTGACCGGGGATGAAATGGCGTCGCTGACCGTCCCGACGGCGGTCAAGGCTGCGGTAAAGGTGGTCCGGGACAGGTGGCAGAAGAAGCTGCCGGAACAAGTTTGACATTTTGTAGATAATCTGATATGATATATCATCATCCGCAGAATACTTTCGCGAGGAGAGATTCACATGGCGATCCGTCTGTTTGAAACCCGTACCAACAACTCCAACGTCCCCCTGCGCGTGGCGATGGGCCACTTTGCAACCAGCCACAGCCATATCAACTATTATATTGATCTGACATTGACCAAGCATCGCCTGTCCGAGGCCAAAGAAGTTGCCGCTCAGCTGTGTGCAAATATCAGCCCGGCAACGGTCATTGATACCATCCTCTGTCTGGACGGCACGGAAGTGATTGGCGCCTGCATGGCCAGCGAGCTGACCCGTAAGGGCTTCGCGACCGTGAATGCTCATAAGTCGCTCTACGTTGTCACCCCCGAGCACACCACCGGCTCCCAGCTGATTTTCCGCGACAACGCCGCGCCCATGGTGGTTGGCAAGAATGTGCTGGTGCTGGCAGCCTCTGTGACCACCGGCTACACGGTCAAGGCTGCCGTGGACGCCATCCGCTATTACAGCGGCAAGCCCGCCGGCGTTTGCGCCATCTTCACCTGTGAGGACAACTGCGAGGGCTTTGACGTCAACGCCATCTTCACCAAGAAGAACGATCTGCCCGATTATCAGAGCACGATTTCCCATGAGTGCCCGATGTGCAAGGTAAATCGCCGCCTGGACGCGATGGTCAACGCCTTTGGCGTTTCCAGCTTCGGTATCTGATACAAATAGCAAGAAGGCTCCGGATGCTTCCGGAGCCTTTTACATTGCCTGATTATTTCGCCCAGACAACCATGCTGCTGTTGTCGGGGTAGATCTGGGCAGTCTGATTGGGATTGACGGTGTGAACCTTGTAGCGGGCGTAGGCATACGCCTCGTACAGGGTGATTTCGCCATTGTCGTCAGCATCTGCCTCCAGCGCTGTTTTGGCATTTGTGGCCAAGTTCCAGCCGCTGCCCTGGCACAGGCGGTAGGTGAACAGGCCGTAGGGCTTGTCCGGGACGCCGTCGCCGTTGCTGTCATACCCCATGGTGACCGCATCTTCGGTGGAGTGGGCGGCGGTGATGACGTAGTAGCCGCTGTTGGCCAGATCGTTGGCGCCCTTTGCCTGGGCAGAGAAGACGAGCACCACCTTGCTGTTGAAGCTGTTGAGCTCCTCCTTGCTGACGCCGAAGACTTCTCCGGTGCCCTTGCTGATCATCTGGCCGGAATGGCAGGTATCCAGGATCACGATCTTCTTGCCGGGAATTTCATCCAGCACAGTCTTGAGCCTTGCTACGGACAGATAGGTCGTGCCGGTGCCGATAAGCGCTCCATGGTAGCTGGTGCCGCTTGCATTTGCCCCGTGGCCGGAGAAGTAGAAGAGGCTCACATCGTTGGGTGCGGCGCCGGAGAAGGTGTTCTCGATTGCAGATACGATACCGTCGGCGGACAGGTTGCTGCGGGTGGCGATGCGGTAGGGCGTAGCGGTCATCTGCATGAGCATGGAGCGCATGCCGGTTACGTCGTTGGCGCTGCCGGGATGATCCAGGCTGGTGCCGGTGTAGGTGTTGCCGATCAGCAGCGCCCGGTAGACGGCGTCTGTGCCGTACACCTGCAGCGCATCTGCTGTTCCGACGGCGATATCGCCGACCTCGTCCTTGACCATGACGCTGACGATGCAGCTGCCGGCTGACGCGAAAGCAAAATCTATCGTGGGTACCTTGGTGCTGATGGTTTCTGCGATGCCGTCAGTCTCAAAGGTCCACAGATACTCAGTTTCACCGTAATTACCGGTCACTGTGGTGGTCCAGGTGAGGGTCTGCCCGACCTCCGCATAATCAGCGGTGGTCTGGGGGGCGGTGGCGGTCATGGTGCGATAGGTGGAAACGTTCAGATGATCCGGCATCTCCAGATAGGCGGGGACATACAGGCCGGTCAGGTTGTCACAGCCGTTGACGATCAGCGTGTCCAGTGCCCGGACAGGCTGACCGTTGACCAGCTTGGGGATGGTCACATCGCCGTCGATGGCGGTGCCGTCCACCGCGCACAGCGGGATGGCCAGGCCCTCGGTGACGCTGTAATAAAAGCCTTCGTGGTCGACCAGCGTATCGGCTGCGTAGAAATTGTTCAGGGAGGACACGCTGCCAAAGGCCGGGCCGAAGACATATGCCACGTCGGTCAGGCTGCCGGATACAGCGGTTTCTGCGCCGTTCAGATACAGATAGGCGGCTTCTGAATCGGCCATCACGGTGCCCTCAACCTTGGTGCAGCCGGCAGGGACGACCAGTGCATGGATGCCGGAGCCTGCAAAGGCATAGCTGCCGATTGTCCGGACGGAGGCAGGAAGGACGATCCGCCCCTTCAGGGCAAGATCGCCTTCAAAGGCGCTGGCGTCAATGGCTGTCAGATTCGCCGGGAGCGAGACCTCTGCCAGGGCAGCGGTCAGCAGCAGCCCGAGCGTCAGCAACAGGATGATCAGCTTTTTCATATTCTGACTCCTTCAAATCAAGCTAAGGGTGCGCAAGCGCATAAATTCCCATATACATTATAGGGCCTGCAGCCGACGAAATCAAGGCTGCAGGCCAAAAGTTACAGATATGAAGCAAAAAAGAGGCGAAACTGGCCTCAGCAGACTGTCAAATAAGAGCATTTGCAACTCGCCGTCGGCAGACTGCAAATCGAAAATCGGCGAGCCCCATCGGGGCGGTTAAACGGGGCGAAGCCCCTGTGCGGCGATTTTCGCGCTTTTCCTTCAGGAAAAGCTTCCTTACACGAATGAACGGCCGGGAGAACAGCTTGCTGGTCGACCAGTGAGTGAGTGCAAATCCTCGAAAAAGTGCCCAAAGCACCTTTTTCGACACGCAAAAGAGGCCGAAACCGGCCTCCGGGGGGAATTAAATCTCGATCAGCTCATATTTGCGGCTGCCGAAGCCCAGCTCAGCGGCGGCCTCGATGGTGTGAACGCCGTTGCGGCTTTCAATGCGCTCCAGCATGTGGGGCAGGCCGGGATCATCCTTCTGGGCATAGACCAGATCCAGACCGGCCTGATCGATGGCGATGGGGTCAAGACTGGCCAGCATGCCGATATCCGCCATGCAGGGGTCCTCCGCCACGGCGCAGCAGTCGCAGTCGACGGATAGATTCTTCAGCACGCTGATATAGGCGGCTTTGCCTTCAAAGCGCTTTGCCACGGAGGAGGCAGCATCCGCCATGGCCTCCAGGAACAGGGTATGATCGCCCTTGAAGCCCTTGCTGGCGTCGCCGCCGCCGTGGATATGCCCCTTGCCGTAGCTGGAGGCAATGCCGATGGACAGCTGCTTGATCGCGCCGCCGAAGCCGCCCATGGGGTGTCCCTTGAAATGGCTGAGCACCAGCAGAGAATCATAGTTGACCAGATGGCGGCCGACAAAATTCTTCTGAATTGCCTTTCCGCCAGGGATGAGCAGCTGCAGATCGGGGCCTTCGCCGTCCATGATATCCACGGGGAAGCGCTCTGTCCAGCCGTGCTCCTTCATCAGCTGCTCATGATGCTCCTTCGTGTCACGGGCGCCGGCATACAGGGTGTTGCATTCCACGATGGTGCCCCGGACGCTGTCCACCAGCGGCTTCCAGAAGTCCGGGCCGAGGAAGTTCTGATTGCCCTTTTCACCGGAATGCACCTTGACAGCCACCTTGCCGGGCAGCTCAATGTCCAGCAGCCTGTACAGTTCCAGTACCTTTTCCGGGGTGATGGTCTTGCTGAAATATACCTTGCTTGCCATATGCTCCTCCTGTTTATGCTTCCTGCATATTCTGCCGCTTGTGCAGCTCATCGGATACATAGCCCGCCAGGATCTCCACGATCCGGGCATTTTTGCCGCCCCGGGCGACGATGACGTCCGCCAGGTTGACATAGCTGCGGATGTACTGCTCGAACATGGGCCGCACGGTCCTGCGGTACTGATCGGAGATGGAATCGATGGAGCGGCCCCGCTCGTTGATGTCGCGTTCGATCCGGCGCAGCAGGCAGATGTCCGCATCCACATTCATGTACAGCTTCAGGTACATCAGCTTCAGCAGCCGCTCGTCATGGAAGCAGTGGATGCCCTCCAGGATCAGCACGTCCGGGGGCGCAATGAGCTCCTGCGTATCCGCGCGGCGGTGATTGGCGTAGTCGTAGCCCTTGCGGGTGATGGACTGGCCTGCCATGAGGGCCTGCACGTCTGCCAGCAGCGCGTCATGGTCAAAGATGGAGGGCTCATCGTAATTCAGCATACAGCGCTCCTCAAAGGGGAGGTGGCTGTGGTCCTTGTAATAGCAGTCCTGCTGCAGCACATAGCAGCGGCTGCCCAGCGCGGCAGAAAGGGAATCAGCGAGGGTGGACTTCCCGCTGCCGCTGGCACCGCAGATCCCGATGAAAATCATATATAGTTTCCTCCGTAAACGATGATGAATGAAACCTGATATGGTAAATGGTACAATATCGGGCGCTGGATGTCAAGGTGAAAGCTCTTTTTTTCGCCAGCATTCGCCAGAGACAGACGTATTTCCGGAAATTGACTGTGACAATATCTCTGTGATATGATATGATTGCTCCGTGAGTATGGGACGCTGTCCCGCCTGGAGGTGAACGCGGTGGGTGCATCATCGCCGCGCACAAAGGACAGGAAGCCCCGCGGGCTTATGAAGAGAATCTTGCTGCTGCTGCTGACCCTGACGGCTGCTTTTGTCTCCGTCAGCCACGGCACAGCCCATACAAAGGCCGCAACGGCAGAGGAGGAAACCCCTGTGGAAATGCGAAAAGGCCGTACCGTCATGTATATCATGGATGCTGCTGATCTTATGCTGCGGGATGAAGATGCGCACAAGCTCGATCAGCTGAACTATTCCTTTGCCCTGATCCGCAACGGGAAGGCGGACGGCTCCCACTGGCTGGGGCTGAAGAAGGTGCAGAGCTTTCTGAAAAAGCACCCCCATGTGGACGGGGTGCTCTCCGTCGGCGGCTGGGGTGCGGACGGCTTCTCCGACGCCTGCCTGACCGAAGAAAGTCGAAAAATCCTGGCGGACAGCCTCCTGACGCTGATGGATGACTGCGGCTTTGTGGGGATTGACGTGGACTGGGAATATCCCGGCGTGCCCGGAACGGGCATTGTTTCCCGTCCGGAGGTGGACGTGGAGAACTGGTTTGCCCTCCTGGAGCTGCTGCGGGCGGGCCTGGATGAGCGGGAAGCCCGCTACGGGCGTGCGTATCATCTGTCCGCTGCGCTGGGGGCAGGGGATCAGCAGCTGGAGGTCCTGGCGCCTGCGCGCCTGGCAGAGCTGCTGGATCAGTGCGTGCTGATGACCTACGACCTGGCCGGCTTTGACCGGATTACCGGGCACCATTCCGGGCTGTACCCGGATGAGGATCGTCCGTCCTCCGGCGCAAGGGCTGTCCGCAAAATGATCAGCGGCGGCTTCCCGGCGGAAAAGCTGCTGCTGGGGATGCCGGCCTACGGCAAGGTCTGGCGGCAGGTCTCCGGCGGCGGGGACGGCCTGGACCAGCGGGCGGCTACCTCCGGCAACAAGACCGTCTCCTTTGACGAGCTGCTTCGCCTGGAGGATCAGGGCTATACCCGCTATTTCGACGACAAGGCCAAGGTGCCGTGGTGGTTCAACGGAACCAATTTTGTGAGCGGCGACGACGGTGAATCCATTGCCTGCAAGGGCGAGTGGGTGGTCGACAACGGCCTGATGGGCATGGCGGTCTGGCAGTATACGCAGGATCAATCCGGCGCGATGCTGGGGATGCTGGACGCGTCGATGCGGTAAAGAGCAAAGAAAAACCTTGCAATGCCTCCTGTTTGTGCAATGGGAGGCATCTTTGCGGCATTTCGGTTGCTGGGAAAAGGAAAGAAAAAAGAGTGTGCAAATGTAACAAAATCGCTTGACGAATTATGGCGTGGGAGGGATAATATAGCTACCAAATTTGAGGTGGCGTTTCCATGGAACAAAAGATTGTGACAAGTAACAATGACTACGCGAAGAAGCTGCTGAAGAGTTCAGGGCTTGTGTTTGTGGTATCTGCATTGCTGTTTCTGAGACTGGATAGAGCGATTTATTGGGGGAAACTGCCGGATGCTCTTGATTTCCTGAACTTCTCAATTTGTGGGTATTATGCTGCTGGCAGTTGTTGTTGTTTCTTTCCTTCTGCTGATCTTTGCCTTCTCCATTCAGAAGGTTGAACTGACTGTCACGAATAAGCGCGTCTATGGCGCCACTGCGTTCGCTAAGCGCGTTGACCTGCCGCTGGACAGTGTTTCTGCGGTCAGCATGAGCTCCTTCAAGGGCATTGCTGTGGGCACTTCCTCCGGACGCATTGTCTTTAAGGGCATTGGAAACCGGGATGAAATCTATGAAGCCATCAATAAGCTCATCATTGAGCGCCAGGAGAAGGCCAAGGCAGAACCTGTGAAGCAGGAAGCGCCTGCAAGCAACCTGGACGAAATCAAAAAGGTGAAGGAGCTCCCGGACGCCGGCATCATCACCCAGGAAGAATTCGACACCAAGAAGAAGCAGCTGCTGGGCCTGTAATCCTGCAGTACAAACGAAATACTTGCCTCGCCTCCCGTTTGGTTGTATAATATCAGCATTACAACCAACAGGAGGCGTTTTCTGATGAAGGTATCTGCTCATCGTGCATTTGGGCTGCTCAAGGAGCTGGCCTATGAGCGCGTCAGCTGCTCCGAGGCGGAGAAGCAGGCAGCGCAGAAGCTGCTGGAGGTCGCCCGGTCCACCGGCGCTCAGGCTCAGATCGAGGAATTCCCTGTGGCCTGCGGCAGGGTCAACCATGCCAAGCTGGTCGTCACCGAGCCCTACGTCAAGGAATATGAGGTCACCGGCTACGAGCGCGGTCTGTCCACCCCCGAAGGCGGCGCGGATCTGGACTTCTACTATGCCGAGGGCGTAGAGGATGCGCATCTGGCGAATGTGAAGGGCAAGGCGGTCATGATCAACGGCCGTCTGGGCAAGAAGGCTTATGAGAAGCTGATGAAGGCCGGTGTGGCGGCCATCCTGACCTTCGACGGTACGACGTTGGACCGCCGCAGCGAAACGGACTGCGACATCCGCAAGCTCCGCGAGGTGCTGACGGAGGACTGCGGCGCTTGCACGGCGCTCCATATGCGCACGATGGATGCGGCAGAGATCGTCCGCCGCGGTGCGAAGAAGCTGCACATCGAGCTGCAGGCAGAGGATTGTGAGGGCGTCAGCCAGAATGTCTGCGCGGTCATCGAGGGCACGGAGCATCCCGAGGAGATCATCTCCTTCGGCGCACATTATGACAGCGTATATTTCTCCACCGGCGTGTATGACAATATGTCCGGCTCCGTCATCATCATGGAGCTGCTGCGCTACTTCGCCGAAAACAAGCCTGCCCGCACGATGAAGTTCAACTGGTACGGCTCAGAGGAGCAGGGTCTGCTGGGCTCCAAGGCCTGGGTCAAGGCCCATGAGGACGAGCTGGACAAGCATGTGCTGATGATCAATATTGACGTGGCTGCGCCCATCCTGGGCAAGAACGTCGCCCCCATCCTGGCAACGGAAAAGGCCGTGGGCTATGTGGACGCCCTCATGCGGGAGGCCGGCATCGCCTGCGACACCAAGCTGGATATCTACTCCTCCGACTGCATCCCCTTCGCGGACAAGGGCGTGCCTGCGGTCAACCTGCTGCGCTTCGGCGTGCCCGGCGCAGGCTATATCCATGACCGCCGCGACAATCTCCGCAGCGGTTACCTCAGTGCAGAAGCGCTCGACATCACCCTCCAGCAGGCGCTGATGTTTGCAAAGCGGGTGGACGGCGCACAGGTTTTCCCCATTGAGCGCAAGGTGTCTGACGAGATCGTCAAGAAAGTCGATGAGTACCTGTTCAAAAAGAAGGATAAGCAGTAAGCAAAGGGCGGCACTTCCTGAAAGGGGAGGGCCGCCTGCTTTTTGTACATCATAAGAACAAAAAACGCCCTGCCGTCTTTCTTGACAGGCAGGGACGAATGCTTCATAATAGTATCCGTTCGCAGTGCGCTGCGGAACACAAAGGAGCGAGCTTGTATGACGATCATTGATACCCATGCCCATATTTATCCGGATAAAATTGCGCTGAAGGCGGCCAAATCTATCGGCGATTTTTATGAGATTGAGATGCACCTGGACGGCACGGTGGGCGCACTGCTGAAGGCAGGCGACGAGGCAGGCATCAGCAGGTTTCTGGTGCATTCGGTTGCGGTGACCTGGGAGCGGGCCCATTCTATCAACGATTTTATCGCCCAGGCTGTGCAGCAGCATCCGGAGCGCTTTATCGGCTTTGGTTCCATCCATCCGGAGCATCCGGAGATGGAGAAGGAGCTTGACCGGATGCTCTCCCTGGGGCTGAAGGGCGTGAAGCTTCACCCGGATTTCCAGCACTTTCTCCTGGATGATAAGCGGGCGATTGATCTGTTCAAGGCCATGGCGGAGCGTGGGCTGCCGCTGCTGGTGCACACGGGCGACAAGCGCTACCAGTACAGCCAGCCGGAGCGGATGGCCCGCGCGCTGGACAGGGTGCCTGACCTGAAGGCGATCTGCGCTCACCTGGGCGGCTGGTCTGTGTGGGATGAAGCATGGCGGCTGCTGGCAGGCCGGGACAATGTATATGTGGACTGCTGCTCCAGCCTGTATGCAATCGATCCGGAAACGGCAGCGGAGGTGATCCATCACTACGGCGCTGACCGGGTCTTCTTCGGTACGGATTATCCCATGTGGACGCCCAAGGAGGAGATTGCCCGATTCATGGCGCTGCCGCTGACGGCGGAGGAGCAGGAAATGATCCTGCATAAGAACTTTGAGCGCTTCATCGGGGAGTGTACCCGGTAAGCGCTGGGGGTGAATGAAAAAGAAGGGGATGCCAGTAAGAGGGATGGAAAGGAAAGATTTATCCTGCACTTTCCATCGTGTAAATAACGCAAGCGCAAGCCTTGGCTGGCTTGCGCTTCCTTGTACTGCTGTGATAAAATAAAAGCAATCAACTTATAGTTGCTGAATGATGGAGGTTTGTATATGGAAATAGTTTACAAAAAACTTACCGATGCAGAATTAGATGTTTTTATTTGTATGAGAATACAACAGCTTCGCGAAGAAGGCGCAACAGAAGAAATTGATTTAGCACCTTATCTAAAAGAATACTATAAGAAACATATGGCAGACGGCACTTTTGTATCCTGGATTGCTTTGGATGGTGATACAATTATCGGAACAAGTGGAATGTCTTTTGTGGAAAGGCCTCCCATATTTGGATGTCCCAGTGGTAAAACAGGAATATTGTCCAGCATGTTTACGAATCCTGATTATAGGAGAAAAGGAATTGCTAAAGAATTACTTGCTCGTGTAGTTAAGGAAGCAAAAGAATATGGTTGCGGAACAGTGCAAATAACAGCGTCAGATATGGGTACTAAATTATATTCGGCTTTCGGTTTCAAGCATAATGAAAATTATATGTATTATAAACTTTAATCCAATAAACCGATAAATACCAATTAACCAGCATCCCCACTTTCCCATCATTTGGTGAGGGCGCAATTATACGCACTGTATCAGCACATTGCGTTTGTGGGGGCACATAAGCAAACGGGCATCCGAATGTCGGATGCCCGTTTGTTCGCTACAGGATAAACTATTCCTTAAGAATCCTCCCACCATGAGGGCGTCCTCTTCTTTTTCTCATGACGCATCCCTTGCTTGCTGAAATGCTGCTCCCCAAAGCATCGGCAGCAGGGGAGGACGCCATATCCGTTTACAGGCATCCATCCTGAAAAAAATAGAGGACGCTCTTGCGAGCATCCTCTGTAGAAGCGTTTTTGTGACGAGTGAGATTACTTGATCTCGACTTCGCCGCCGACTTCCTTGATCTGGGCAGCCAGCTTCTCGGCGTCTTCCTTGGAAATGCCTTCCTTGACGGTCTTGGGGCCGGTAGCAGCAGCCTCAACGAAGTCCTTGGCTTCCTTCAGGCCCAGGCCGCACACTTCGCGGATGACCTTCAGAACCTTCAGCTTGGCAGCGGCGTCAAAGCCCTTCAGGATGACGTCGAACTCAGTCTTCTCCTCAGCAGCGGCAGCAGCAGCACCGGCAGCGGGGCCCGCAACAACAGCGGTAGCAGCGGCGGAAACGCCGAACTTCTCTTCCATGGCCTTGACCAGATCGGCCAGCTCCAGCACCGTCATGGACTCGACGGCGGCAATGATCTCAGCATGAGTCATTTTGATGTTCCTCCTAATTCGATTGGGTCTGTGACCCTGAGTTGATTTTGTATTTGAAGCAGGGGAGGATTCCCCTTATGCTGCCCTCAGGCAGCGATGTTGTCCGGGAATAATCCTGTGATTATTCCTCGCCGGCCAGCTTCTTGCGGTACGCGTCGATAACGCGGACGAAGCTCGCAACGGTGTTGGACATGCAGCCAAGCAGCTTGGCCAGCAGGACCTCGCGGCTGGGCAGATTCGCCAGCGCCTTGACGGTCGCGACGTCGATCGCCTTGCCTTCCAGGATACCGCCGGTGATCTTCAGGGACTGCAGCTTGTTCTTCTCGATGTAGTCGTTGATCACGCGGGGACCGGCGACAGCGTCCTTCATGGAGAACACGAAAGCGTTGGGGCCGTTCAGCAGATCGTCCAGACCCTCGATGCCGACCTCCTTCAGCGCACGCAGAACCAGACGGTTCTTCAGCACCACGTAGGCAACTTCCTCAGCGCGGCAGAGCTTGCGCAGCTCGGTCACCTGTTCCACGGTCAGGCCGGAGTAGCTGCAGACGGTCACGCTCTGGGCGGCCTTCAGCTTCTCCACGATGTCAGCAACAACTGCTACCTTCTCGGGCTTGATCTCATGCACCTTTGCCATTTCTTCTTGCACCTCCTTAACGGTTTGGGAGTAAAAGAAAACCCTTGCAACAGGTGCAAGGGATGAGCAAAGTCATGCTATATCCATTACACCTCGGCAGGCAGGAACACAGTTCCTATTAAATCCACAGGGGATACCGGCTGTCTACGGCACAGGTTTCTTCAAAACCTTGAATATTATAGCATAGAGGAAGCAACGTGTCAAGCGTTTTTACAGAAAAAATTGCTGATATAATTCTTTACAAAACACCGCCCGTGATATATAATAAATATGGTACATTATGAAATTATTCTGGGGTGTCCATACGCCCGGTTTGTGTCATAATTGTAAAAGGATGACCATCCTATTGACTTTGATAAGGCTATGTACTATATTATGTGCGAAAGGGGTTGTAACCTAATGATCCACATGAGAAGAAAGGCATTGCTGGCCTGCGTGCTTGCGCTTGTGCTGATGCTGATCAGCAGCGTGGCCTTTGCTGCGACGGGCACAGTGACCGCATCGAGCCTGTACCTGCGTGAAAAGCCGGATTCCAGCAGTCAGTCGCTGAAAATCCTGCCCAACGGTGCCAAGCTGGAGATCATCAGCAAGAGCGGCAACTGGTACAAGGTGACCTACGGCAAATACACCGGTTATGTGTTTGCAAGCTACATCTCTGTATCTGAAATCAACAATGAAGAAACCCTGCAGAAGGGCGATAAGGGTACGGAAGTCAAGGCCCTGCAGAATCGCCTGAAGGAGCTGGGCTACTACAAGTCCACCTGCGACGGCAACTTCGGCAACGTTACGGTGAACGCTGTGAAGGCCTTCCAGAAGATGAACGGCCTGACGGCGGACGGCGTTGCGGACAAGGATACGCTCAAGAAGCTGGAATCCACCTCCGCCATCAAGGCCAACGGCACGGCTGCGACCGGCACCACGACCACGGAGAAGGACGACGGTACCCTGAAGAAGGGCGCCAAGGGCACTGCGGTCAAGACGCTGCAGAAGCGCCTGAAGGAGCTGGGCTACTATTCCAACGCCATCGACGGTTCTTACGGCAACCAGACGGTGACGGCTGTGAAGGCGTTCCAGAAGAAGAATGGCCTGACGGCGAATGGTATTGCCGATGCAGCGACCCAGAAGAAGCTCAATTCTTCCTCTGCCATCGGTGCAAAGGACAGCGCGTCCTCTTCCACCACCCAGAAGGATGACGGCACCCTGCAGAAGGGCGATCAGGGCACGGCAGTCAAGACGCTGCAGAAGCGCCTGAAGGAGCTGGGCTACTATTCCAACGGCATCGACGGTTCTTACGGCAATCAGACCGTGACGGCTGTGAAGGCGTTCCAGAAGAAGAACGGCTTGACGGCGAACGGCATTGCCGATGCGGCGACCCAGAAGAAGCTCAATTCCTCCTCTGCCATCGGCGCAAAGGATACCGCTGCTTCCGATACCAAGGATGAGGAACTCAAGAGCGGCGCTTCCGGCGAAGCGGTCAAGACCCTGCAGCGCCGTCTGAAGGAGCTGGGCTACTACACCTACGGCATCGACGGCTCCTACGGCTACCGCACGGTTTCTGCCGTGAAGGCGTTCCAGAAGAAGAACGGCCTGACGGCGGACGGCGTTGCTGGCGCGTCGACCCTGAAGAAGCTGAACTCCACCTCCGCCATCGGCGCGAAGGACAAGGTTGAAGAGGACAAGGTGACGGATACCACCCTGAAGCAGGGTTCCTCCGGTACGGCGGTCAAGCTGCTGCAGAATCGTCTGAAGGAGCTGGGCTACTATACCTACGGCATTGATGGTTCTTATGGCCACCGCACGGTTTCTGCCGTGAAGGCCTTCCAGAAGAAGAATGGCCTGACGGCGGACGGCGTTGCCGGCGAAACCACGCTGAAAAAGCTGAACTCCACTTCCGCCATCGGCGCGAAGGATACGACCTCCACCACGGACAAGGATGACGGCACCCTCAAGCAGGGTTCCTCCGGTGAAGCGGTGAAGGCGGTTCAGCGCCGTCTGAAGGAACTGGGCTACTACTCCTACGGTATCGACGGCAGCTACGGCGCCCGCACTGTCACGGCGGTGAAGTCCTTCCAGAGCAAGAATGGTCTGACGGCTGACGGCGTTGTCGGCGCGACCACCCTGAAGAAGCTGAACTCCGATTCTGCGGTGAGCGCCAAGGGCACCACCGGTTCCACCAGCACGACGCTCAACACCTCTCAGACCCTGAAGAAGGGCGACAGCGGCGTACAGGTCAAGCTGCTGCAGAACCGTCTGAAGGAGCTGGGCTACTACACCACCGTTATTGACAGCGACTACGGCTATCGTACGGCGACTGCTGTGAGCGACTTCCAGCGTGCCAACGGCCTGACGGTGAACGGCACGGCCAATTCCACCACGCTGAAGAAGCTGATGTCCTCCACGGCGGTGTCCAAGAAGGACGCCAACAAGACGGAGGATAAGGAAGAGAAGTATGTGACCGAGCGCCTGGATTGGTTTGCCAAGGGCAGGTCCGTGTTTGCGGGCCGTCCGATCATCCAGATCAAGGACGTCAAGACTGGCCTGGTGTTCAAGGGTAAGGTGCTCTACGGTACCAACCACCTGGACGTGGAGCCGCTGACTGCGGCGGATACGGCGATCCTGCTCAAGATCAACGGCGGCGTTTCCTTCTCCTGGCATCGTCGTCCGATGCTGGTGAAGCACAATGGCCATGTTTACGCGGCTTCCATCTATTCCGAGCCCCACGGTCAGCAGACCATCACGAACAACAACTTCGATGGTCAGTTCTGCCTCCACTTCTATGGCAGCAAGACCCACGGTACGGATGAGATCAAGCAGGACCATCAGTCCGCTGTAGCCGAGGCCATGAAGGCTACCTGGTAATTGCCAACCATATCGCTGACCCTCCCGGCCTGGGAGGGTCAGTTTTTTGCTGCAAGCTTGACAAAATACCCGGGGAGGGTATATGATGAAGAGGAAGCAATCACAGAATGGAGGCGGTGCAATCAATGCATGAAGCATGCTGTGGCGAGAACAGAATAAAGGTACGCACTGATGAGGAAAAGAAAGCACTCATCAATCGGCTCAAGCGCATTGAAGGGCAAATCCGCGGCCTTTGTGCCATGGTGGAAAAGGATGCCTATTGTCCTGATATCCTGACCCAGGCGTCGGCAGCCGCTGCGGCGATCAACGGGTTTGCCAAGGCACTGCTGTCCGAGCATATCCGTACCTGCGTGGCGGAGGACGTCCGGCAGGGCAAGGATGAAGTGATTGACGAATTGCTGGGCACCATGCAGAAATGGATGAAGTAAAGGAAGTGAAAACGATGAAGCAATATCATGTGACAGGCATGACTTGCGCTGCCTGTTCGGCTCGGGTAGAGAAGGCGGTAAAGGCTGTGCCTGGTGTGACGGAGGTTTCCGTTTCGCTGCTGACGAATGCTATGGGCGTGACGGGTGACGCAGCGGAAGCGGCAGTGATCCAGGCAGTTGTGGACGCTGGGTACGGTGCTTCCGTCAAGGGGCAGGAAAGGGCTGCCGATTCTGCCGGAGCCGATGCGCTGGCTGATCGGGAAACCCCTGCGCTCAGACGGCGGCTGATCTGGTCTCTGGGATTTTTGCTGGTGCTGATGTACGTCAGCATGGGCCATGTGATGTGGGGCTGGCCCTTGCCTGCTGTCCTTGCGGAGAATCCGCTGGCCATCGCGCTGATTGAGCTGGTGCTGACGGCTGTGGTGATGATCATCAATCAGAAATTCTTCATAAGCGGCTTCAAATCCCTGCTCAAGGGTGCGCCGAATATGGATACGCTGGTCGCGCTGGGATCTGCAGCGTCCTTCGGCTACAGTCTGGCAATGCTCTTTGGCATGACCCATGCAGTGCAGCATGCGCCGGAGACGGTACATCATTATCTGCATGAGTTTTATTTTGAATCCGCTACGATGATCCTGACGCTGATCACGGTGGGCAAGATGCTGGAAGCACGCTCCAAGGGCCGTACAACGGATGCGCTGAAATCCCTGATGTCCCTGGCGCCGCAGATGGCAACGGTCCTCAGGGAAGGACAGGAGAAAACAATCCCCGTTGCCCAGGTGCATAAGGGGGATGTGTTTGTCGTGCGGCCGGGCGAATCCATCCCGGTGGACGGCCTGGTGCTGGAGGGGGCTTCCGCGGTGAATGAGGCGGCGCTGACCGGCGAATCCATCCCTGTGGACAAGGCTGCGGGCGATCCGGTATCGGCAGCGACGGTCAATACCTCCGGCTTCCTGCGCTGCGAGGCGACGCGTGTGGGAGAGGATACCACGCTGAGCCAGATCATCCGGATGGTTTCCGATGCAGCGGCGACAAAAGCGCCCATTGCCAAGGTGGCGGACAAGGTGTCCGGCGTTTTTGTCCCGGTGGTGATTATCATCGCTGCGGTAACGCTGCTCACCTGGCTGCTGCTGGGGGAAACCATCGGCAATGCGCTGGCCCGGGCGATCTCGGTGCTGGTGATCTCCTGTCCCTGTGCGCTGGGGCTGGCAACGCCGGTTGCCATCATGGTCGGCAGCGGCATGGGCGCCAGGAACGGCATCCTCTTCAAGACTGCCGCTGCACTGGAGCATACCGGACGCATCCAGATTGTGGCGCTGGACAAGACCGGCACGATCACCACCGGTCAGCCCGTGGTGACAGATGTGATCCCTGCCGGCGGCGTTTCCGAAGAGGCGCTGTGCATGCTGGCGGCCTCCCTGGAAAGCAAGTCCGAGCATCCGCTGGCCCGGGCAGTGATGGCCGCGTTTGCTGATAAGCCGATGCAGGAGGTTACGGATTTCCGGGCGCTTCCGGGCAATGGCCTGAGCGCGATGCTGGATGGTCAGCGGGTATACGGTGGCAGCAGGGAATTTATCGGCGCAAAGGTCAGCATCCCGGAGGAACTGCAGCGGCAGGGAGATGCGCTGGCCGGGCAGGGCAAAACGCAGCTGTTCTTTGCCAAGGAGGATCAGCTGATCGGCCTGATTGCCGTCGCTGACGCTGTCAAGGAGGATAGCCCCCAGGCTGTGCAGGAGCTGCAGGGCATGGGCATCCGGGTGGTCATGCTGACCGGCGATCATGCGCGTACGGCCAATGCGGTGGGCGAAAAAGCCGGCGTGGATCTGGTGATTGCCGGAGTGAAGCCGGACGGCAAGGAGGCAGTCGTGCGTCAGCTGATGCAGGCGGGCAAGGTCGCCATGGTGGGCGACGGCATCAATGATGCGCCCGCGCTGACACGGGCGGATGTGGGCATTGCCATTGGCGCAGGCACGGACGTGGCGATCGATGCGGCGGACGTTGTGCTGATGAACAACCACCTGACCGATGTGTCGGCAGCCATCCGACTCAGCCGTGCAACGCTGCGCAATATCCATCAGAATCTCTTCTGGGCCTTCTGCTACAATATGCTGGGCATCCCGCTGGCAGCCGGAGTGTTCATCGGATTGCTGGGCTGGCGGCTGAATCCCATGTTTGGCGCGGCGGCCATGTCCCTGTCCAGCTTCTGCGTGGTGTCCAATGCGCTGCGGCTCAACCTGTTCCGCATGCGGGACGCAAAGCATGACCATGCGGCGAAGGCTGTTGAGCTTCCGCCGATTGAGCTGCCCAGGGCTGTGACGACGCTCACCATGCGCATTGAGGGGATGATGTGCGGCCACTGCGAGGCAATGGTCAAGCGTGCCCTGGAGGCAATTGATGGTGTGGCGCTTGCCGTGCCGGATCATACGGCAGGAACAGCGGTTGTTACGCTGAATGCACCTGTTGATCCTCAAAAGCTGCGGGAAGCCGTTGAAGCGGAAGATTACACGGTTCTTTCGATTGATTGATCCCGAAGGACACAGAGCCCCAAAGACGATATCGGTCTTTGGGGCTCTGTCATTTTCCGCACCGCCGTTCGACGATTCCTACGGCGGACATGCCGTATCCTTTCATCAGGAGGGGAGGCGGTGCAGATGGCAGAGGTGGTCATGCGGCAATACAGGCGGAAAAAGAACCGGTGGATGGCGGAGGACAGCAGACGGGTTCAACTGCAGCAGCTCAAGCGCGCGATACGATATGCAGTGCGATGTTTGCCTGGATTTTTGCTGAGCATGGCCAATGTGCTGGGGATCCCGTCGGGACTGCATGCTTCGCTGGCCATGGCGATGGGAACGATGGGGCAGGATGTGAGGCCTGCGGTGATAGGCAGTGCAGCGGCCATGATGATCCAGCTGTTCTCCGGGGTGCCTGTGCACTGGGAGCTGCTGATCACGCTGGGGCTGATGCTGGTGTGTCCCTGGCTGCTGCATGGCCGGGGAACAGGCTGGCTGATGGTCGCTGCGGCTGCAGCCATGCTGCCAACGGCGGTGATTGCTTGCATGGCGCCGACGGCGGCAGAGATGCTGCGGGGCTGGGCTGCTGTGCTGATTGCCGGGCTGGCTGCACCGGTGTTTGCAAGAGCGGTCAAGGCATTGTCTGGCAGGAAGCATATATCCGGCACGGAGGAGCGGCTGGCCGTCGGCTTTCTGGCAGCAGCCTGTGTTTGCGGCGGGACGCGGCTGGTTTTATTGGGGGTAAACCTGGGTGTGCTGTTGTCAGGCTGTGCGACGCTGGCCCTGGCATTGACGCTGGGGGTGTCTGCCGGTGCGCTGGCAGGCATGCTGTGCGGCGTTGTGCTGTCACTGCAGGGCATGCCATTGACAACGGCGGTGGCGCTGTCCATGGGCGGATTCCTGGCCGGTGTTGCCAACAGCCTGTCCAGACGGCGGCTGAGCTGCGGCGCTTTTGCAGCCGGCAGCTATCTGCCGCTGCTGATCTGCGGCAGCAGCATGGGCGGCGGCGCGGCTGTGCTGGCGGCTGCGCTGGCAATTGGGATTCTGCCGAGGCGATCGGCGGAAGAAATGCAGCTGTTTTTCCGCCGTTTCCTGAACAACGACCCTGTCCCCGGGGATGCGTATGCAGCAGCGGCGTTGTCGGCCTGGGAGAAAACTGTGGAGGCGATGGCACGGGCTGTACCGTCGCCCCGGGATGCGCAGGAAACACGAAATGGCGCCTGGTGGCAGGAGCGGCTGTGCCAGGGCTGCCCGGATTACGAGGAATGCGGCTGCATGGCCACGGGCCTTGGAATCACAAAGGCTGAGGCTGTATGGGAATACCGACATGCCCGGGAGGACGTATGGCAGGATGCGTTGGAGCATCTGCGGGGCATGGGCTGCCAGCGGCTCTACTGTCTGCTGGAGGGGATGAACGCCCTTCGACGGGAGGAGGAAGCGGCGCAGCGAATCAGACGGCAGGCGGAAGCCCAGCGTCAGATGCTCGTCACCCATCTGACGGCGATGGCCGGGGCAGCCAGACGCTTTTCCGCGCTGTCTTCGGGCGAATCCTGGTGGGATACCATGGCGGCACGACGCATCCGCACAGAGTTGTCGGAGCGGGCGATACCGGCCTCGCTTTCCTATGTGCGCCGTGTGCAGGGGCATGCTCAGGCTGCCTTTGAGCTGCAGTATGTGACCGGCGCACGGAAGCAGGCGGAGGATCTGTGCCTGCTGGCGTCTGTGGTGCTGGAGGCGCCGATGCAGCTTGCAAGCCTTGACGGCGACCGGGTGCTGATCCGGGAGCGTCCGCTCCTGTGTGCGGAGGTTGGACTTGCGGAAGCGCCGATTACAGGCGGTGAACGCTGCGGAGACACCGGGTGGTCCGGAGAATTGCAGGACGGACGCTTTCTGGCGGTGTTGTCCGATGGCATGGGGCACGGAGAGCGCGCTGCGCTGGGCTCGCAGCAGACGGTGGAGCTGACGCGTCTCTGCCTGGAGGCCGGCTATTCCCGGCAGCAGGCGCTGACGGCAGTCAACGGCATGCTGCTGCTGGGCGGGGCGGGGGAACGCTTTGCCACGGCGGATGTGCTGACCATCGACCTATGGAAGGGCTACGCCACACTGGACAAGCTGGGAGCGGCAGGATCGTGGCTTTATCAGCGGGGAGAACTGACCAGGATGACTGGGGACAGGCTGCCGCTGGGCATCCTGGAGGAGATTGATCTTGGCGGCAGCAGATTGCAGCTGGATGCGGGGGATGCCGTGATCCTGATGACGGACGGGATCGAGGATGCATTTGGTCAGCCGCAGGTGCTCGAAGCCGCACTTCTGTCAGCGCTGACCTGTACCGATCCGGAGGAAGCGGCTTCCGCATTGATGGCGGCTGCGCTGGAGGCGGATGAGGGCGTCCGCAGGGATGACCAATCTGTGATGTTCGTGTACATCCGGGCTGCCAAAACAGACTTTACATACGGCTGAAATCAGGTGTATACTGCAAGAGACAGCACGGACGCGCGCTGCTGGAAGGCGTCTGACGACATGCTGTGTTCAAGGATGGCCGCAATCAAGCTCCGGCAGTCTGGAGGAATTATGTCGCATCGACCTGAACGGAATTTTCAAGACGAAGTATGTCAGCCCTTTTTCCTGCAGGGCACGGGCCGAAAGGGAAAGCAGCATGGCGTGCTGCTGCTGCACGGCTTTACCGGTTCGGCGGCGCACATGCGGCCGCTGGGGGAGGCGCTGCATGCTCAGGGCTTTACCGTGATGGGGATCAATCTGCCGGGCCATGCCACGGACATGGACGATATGGCCCGCTATCACTGGGATGACTGGCTGAACGCTGCCAAGGACGCTTTTTTGCAGCTGAAGGAACGCTGCGACCTGGTCAGCGTCGCAGGCCTGAGCATGGGCGGCTGCCTGACGCTGATCCTGGCAGAACAGATGCAGCCGGCGGCGATAGCAGCCATCTCAGCGCCCATGGGTACGCAAGCGCCCCTGTGGGCCGCAAGGCTCGCTGCGCCCTTTATCAGGACGATCTGGTGGCGGCAAAGGGACAAGCGGGGGAATCCGATCGAAGCGGAGCCAAAGGCTGCCCCGGTGGATGACCGCTATGATTACGGCTATCCCGGTTTCCGGACGATCTGCGGGACACAGCTGCAGAAGCTGATCCGGATGGCCAGGCGGGATCTGCATGCCATCCACTGCCCGATGCTGGTGGTGCAGAGCCGGGCAGATGAAACGATCACCCCGGAAAGCGCAAAGATCATTCTGCAGGGGACATCCAGCGCACAAAAGGGCGTGTTATGGCTGACGGATGCGCCGCACGTCTGCACGATCTCCAAGGATACCCAACGGATTGCCGATGCGCTGGTGGAATGCTTCGAGCGGGCAGAAGGCTGAACAAGAATAAGTGGCCTGATGGTGGAAAAACAATCAGAACGGATTGGACACACTCAATGAAAAGACGAGCATTTGGCGCTTTGCCGGATGCTCGTTTGCATTATTTGTCATGTGAAGCATTGCATTCATTGATGATCAGGCAGGCCTGCGTATATACCCATCAGGGCGACATTGTTGCCATTCTTGACAGCAATAGCGCTACCGTGGTACAGTATAAGTACGATGCGTGGGGCAAGCCGATCAGCAAGACTGGTATGTAGCTGATTTGTTTGGTGCATCCTATGTGAACGGAGGATATCAGTGAAAAGAGTGTGGCGTATACTACTCATCCTTGTTACAATAATCCTTTGTATCTGCTATGTTAGTTTGCTTTTTGCTGATGGATCAATGCATGGTACTGACTATGACTACATACTTGTTAATGACCGATTTTCACTCGACCTAGATGCGAGTAACTCTTGCATTACGAGCAAAGTTCGGTATGGCATTCGGGATGTTTCCTACATAATAGAGTATAGTGTAAACCCTGAAAAAATGAATTCTTTAGCCCAAACTGTGCAGTCAAATGAATGCTGGATTTCATATAGTGGTGGTAGCACTGAGCTCGTTGAGGCGTATATTCGACCATATGCAAGAGTATTTGATGAACTGACGACCTTGATAAGAGCATGTGGACATCAGCTTTCTTATGTACAAGTCTATCCACTAGAGGCTGATTCGGAAGATCGTTTTTCCGTCGCTGTTGTGGATGTGATAAGTAATACTGTATACATGTTTTATAATGAGTAATCGTATGTCGTTTCAATCGATTATCGAAATCGCGCTGCAGCAGGGCATCTGGGCAGCGCGTTAGCCCCACTAGCCATCCGGCATTGCCGGGTGGCCTTTTCATATTCATCCCGGCAGAAAGGAGGTGCTCCCCAGATTACTCTAGCCCCCTCACCCTACCGCACAGCTCTCTACTGCCGCTTGAGCAAAGACGACGAGCAGATCGGCGAGAGCACCAGCATTGAGACGCAACGCCTCATGCTCAACCGCTTTTGTCAGGAAAACCAACTGGCCATCGTTGATTACTATGTCGACGATGGCTTTTCTGGTCTCTCGTATGATCGACTGCAAAAAAATGAGCGGACAAAATCACACTTGACAAAGTTCCACCCAGCTTGCCGATTTCGGCATGTCGGCCATAGAAAAACAGCAAGCCATCTCTGACTTGCTGGTTCGGTCTGCTCATATTGATGGGTGAGTCGGCTGCTGTCAGCCAATGCTGTGATCGGCAGGCTTGGACGGTCATTCCTTCGGATTCGGCTCCGTGCCGACGCACCAGCCGCGGAGCTTGTTGACGGTTCGCTCCACTGCGTCCCGGCTGTTCTTCCAGGGCTCGTCATAATAGCGGTAGTCAAACTTGCGGCAGAACCAGGATACGTCCTCCTGCATCCGGTCAAAGGCCTCGGTCTCCAGATTGCAGATCGTCGCGGCGAATTCGGGCAGCGCACGTGCCGGCAGCTCTGCGGCAGCCACGCGGAGCAGCTCTGCCGCATGGGGGATGCACATGCCCTTGCAGGACTCAAACTTCTTGCGGAATTCGCTGTCGTTCTGATACAGGTGGAAGAAGGTGTGCAGGTAGCGGCCCATGTTTTCATTGATGGAGTCGCAGATGATGCAGGTATCCGTCAGCTGTTCCAGGGCAGCGGCAGCGTCTTCCATCAGCTTGTTCACGCTGGGGGCCTTGCCGGTCAGCTTGTCAAGCAGGGAAGCGCCGGAAGCGCCCTTTGCGGCGGCCTTGATGGATTTGCAGGCCTTCTCCAGCCGTTCGCGGGTCTCGGCGACATGGCTTTCCAGCAGCAGCGCATGGCCCAGGCGGTTGTCCAATGCGTAGAGCATCCGCTGATGATTGCAGCAAAAGCCCTTGGTGTTGACCTGGATGCGGGTGTCGGGCTCCATGACGGACGCACCCAGATAGTGCTCCACCTCGCCGATCTCGGTTTTCCTTTTGAGGGCACAGAGGAAGCATTCTCCGTCCAGCTTCATGGCATCCCAGACGGGAATGGTGTCGATATGATACCTCATTGTGATTTTGCACTTCCCTTCATAAGTCTGCAAAACCCTGTGAATTCAAGGGGTTGCGGACTTTTTATTGTTATGTAAGTCTACGTAAATTTTCGCAAATCTACGGGCAAATGGTATAGTAGTGGTGTAGTAATGGTGTAGTAAAAAAGCGGTTACACTGATGTGGTAATCGTTTGGGAAAAACCTGAGCGGCTTTATCGCTGTTAGAATGTGCATATACATTCATGGTGACCGTGATACTTGCATGGCCCATGAGGTATTGGACATTCTTAGGATTCATGCCGGCGTCAATCAGATTTGTGCAGAAGCTGTGTCGTAGATGGTGTGCTGTTGCATGAGGAAGCTGATCTTCGTGCTTGCGATTATACCGATCAATTGTTGTCCAGACCGCTTTGGAAATGTGCATGTTGAATTGCGGATCATTCCAAGCGTTCAGAAACAGAAAACCGGAGATACCATCAACAACGGGTTCGACATCAAGTTTTGCGCGAACTTCAATGGCGTGCTTCAGACTGTGGTATCGTTTGCAAAGCTCCCATACAGTAATACTACCGCCGGCGTAATCGATGCCCATTGTGAGTTGGACTTGAATACGCTTCTCCTCTTCACGGAGAGCTTTGAGGTCAGAATTGTAGATGCAGTGGCGTTTCCCTCGAATATCAGTGTAACGATATTGATAGATCGAATCTGCGCGTTGGCTCTCTCCTGTTTTCAAAATGCGACCCTTGTGATCTCTTCTCTTGGAATCATTGCATTTTGTAGCCATGCCAATCTCCTTTCTGTTCAACAGGGCAGAGAGCCTTAGTATGACATAGATAGTATATCATATCGCGGGCAAATCTGTCATCTCTGAAAAGGTGTAATCAAAAAGAAAATCAAAGAAATCTGCTTCATTTACAAAGAAAAAACCCTGTCAAGGTATTGCTCAAAGCGCTTGCGCTTGATCAAACGTTTGTTCCCGACAAAGAAAACAAAGTCGCAGTTTCTCTCATTTGTGATCTCCCGTAGTTTGTTGATACCGATATTCGAGAAGGCAGCTGCTTCTTCAAGCGTGAGTGCAGCTTTTTCGCAGATCGGTACGGCGGGTTGAATTGTTGTCATACAGTCATTTGACGGATGCGACACAATGAGTGCCAGATCATTTGACGCCGTTCGTTGGCCCTCACTTCGTCGCCTCCTTCTGCCAACACCAGCTTAGCCGTCAAATGTGTCAAAAGCGTACACATTTGAAATGAACTAAAAATTTTTTTCTAAACGGGTGTTGGGAGGAGGTTACAAGAACCACCAATATGTTAGAAAATGCTTCAGGATTCGACATCGCAAATGAAAAGGGGCTTACTGCCTCATACTGAAGCAGTAAGCCCCAATGGGACTGTGACGCTTGTAACACCTCAGTCACCTAATCCTCTCGTATCTCTAACTTAGCATGGATCTTCCCCATGGTCAGATCATGCAAGCGATGTCATTCCAGTTTGTTTAGTAGTTGCTTTCGTTCTGCGCGTATTTCCATGCGCTGATACACATGTCGTCCAGCGTGTGGACGGCTTGCCAATTCAACAGCTTCTTTGCTTTCTCTGCGTCTGCCCAGAAAGCCGGGAGATCGCCGGAGCGGCGGGGGCCGATGATGTAAGGCAGCGTGATGCCATTGACCCGCTCAAAGGTTTTGACGAGATCCAGTACAGAGACGCCGACGCCTGCACCGAGGTTAATAGCTTCCACGCCCCTGTTATGCTGTGCATACTCCAACGCCTTTACATGACCAACAGCCAGATCGACAACGTGGATGTAGTCTCTCAGGCAGGTACCGTCGGGGGTTTCGTAGTCACCGCCGAAGATCGTCAGGTGATCCAGCTTTCCGGCAGCGACACGACCGATGTAGGGCATCAGGTTGTTGGGGATGCCGTTGGGATCGTCACCCAGCAATGCAGAATCGTGAGCACCAATGGGATTGAAGTAGCGGAGCAGTACTGCGCAGAAGTCCGGATGCACAGCGACATAGTCTGTCAGGATGCGCTCGATCATGACCTTTGTCCAACCGTAGGGGCTGGAAGACTGGATCGCAGGCATATCTTCCTTGTAGGGATGCGGGTTGTTCGGGCCGTAGACAGTGGCAGAGGACGAGAATACAAGGTTCTTGCAGCCACCGGCTTCCATCGCTTCAAGCAGCATCAGCGTGCTGTTAATGTTGTTCCGGTAATACTCAAGAGGCTTCTGAACGCTTTCGCCGACTGCCTTGAAAGCTGCGAAATGGATCACTGCATCAACTTTGTTAAGACGGAACACATTGATGAGTTCGCTGCTGCAGCAGTCAAGCTGATAGAACTGAGGACGCACACCCGTGATGATCTGGATGCGATCAACAACTGACGCCTTGGCATTGGACAGATCGTCCACAATGATCACCTGATGTCCGGCATTGATCAATTCCACAACGGTGTGGCTGCCAATGTACCCGGCTCCACCTGTAACAAGAACCTGCATATCTTATTCCTCCATAACTTTCGTGCTATATCACTCGCGGATATCATTAACCAGCTTATACAGATCGTGACGGAAGTGGCGTTCTTCCTTCAGGGCTTCCTGGATGCCCATGTGGAAGACACGCCCCAGCCGGGTACCGATGACCTGATTGGACACGCCGTCATGCAGCAGCCTGACCGCCAGGTGTCCGGCTTCAAAGGCGAAGGCGCTGTCCTTGGCGACGGGCAGAGCACCGCGCTGGGTGTAGCCCACGACAGTGGAGCGAACCTCTGCCCCGCCGCACTTGTACTTAAGGATGGTGGCCAGACGGCTGGCGCTGATGGGTTCACCCTTAAAGCACTGCTCGCCATTGCTGGTCAGGAAGTCGTACATGTCGAAGGACTCCATGGATTCCCAGCAGCCCTCAGCCACCACGATGGTCGCACGGTAGTTTCCCTTGGCAATCTGCTTATTCAGGCGGGCAGCAACCTCATCGATGGACCACTTGACTTCAGGTACCAACACAATCTCGGAACCGGTAGCACAGGCAGCTTTGATGGCTACATCGCCGCAGTGACGGCCCATGCACTCCACCACATGAGGCCGGTTGTGGGAACGGGAGGTGGCGCGGATCTCACGGATGGCCTCGGTGCACTTCTGCACGGCGGTCTCGTAACCCAAGGTCATCTCGGTGTAGGCAAGGTCATTGTCAATGGTGCCGGGAATGCAAACACAAGGAATGCCGAGCTCGCACAGCCGCATGGCTCCCTGGAAGGAACCGTCGCCGCCGATGACAACCAGACCGTCGATCTCCATATCGCGCAGGGTCTGGGCTGCAAATTCGCGGTACATGGGGTCTTTGAACTCGATGCAGCGGGCGGTGCGAAGATAAGTGCCGGGCTGATCAGCAATATCCAGCATCATGTCCAGCGTCAGCTCCTGCAGATCGTCGTAGATGCTGGTGGAGCGGCGGAGCAGCCCATTGTAGCCCTGCTTGATGCCCACCAGAGGCATTCCGTAACGAGCCGCGCTCTTTGCCACAGACATAACAGCGGCATTCATGCCAGGAGCGTCGCCGCCAGAAGTCAATACGCCAATCTTTCTCATGTGATGTACTCCCTTCCTTGATGGTGAGGACGATGGATCAGCCCTTGTTGTTTACTGCGTCAATGAAGCGGAGGAACGCTGCGCGTCCTTCCGGTGTCCGCTTAAATACACCGGCGTGTTCAAGTACCTTAGCGAACACCTTACCGACCTCGATGCGGAGGATGCAGCTGGTGTTTTCCTTGGTAAGAACATTTCTGCTCTTGATCTGCGCCACCCAATCCCTGTGCTTTTCCAGATCGCCGGTCAGCTCCTGATCGTTGAGGATGGCGACTTCCAGACGGGACAGCTCATCCTTCAGGCGGGCGGGCAAAACTGCCAGACCCATGACCTCAATCAGGCCGATGTTTTCCTTCTTGATATGATGGAGCTCGCTGTGGGGATGGAAGACGCCGAGGGGGTGTTCTGCGGTGGTGATGTTGTTGCGCAGAACCAGATCCAGCTCGTAATTCTTGGCTTTGCGGCGGGCGATGGGCGTGATTGTATTATGGCCTACGCCCTGGGTCTGGGCGAAGATGAAGGCGCTTTCGTCCGTGTAGCCCCGCCATACCTGCAGAATCCTGTCTGCCAGATCAATGAGTTCTTCCTTGTCAGGGCTGGACAGTCGGATGACGCTCATGGGCCATTTGACCAGACCGGCCTTGACCTTCGGATATCCCTTGAAGGTGATGGTCTTCTCTATGGGCGCCTTGCTCATGGCAAATGCCTGCCGACCGCCCTGGAAATGCTCGTGGGTCAGGATGCTGCCGCCCACAATGGGCAGGTCAGCGTTGGAGCCGATGAAGTAGTGCGGGAAGATGGTGACGAAATCCAGCAGCTTGGCAAAGGTATTCCGGTTGATGGTCATCGGCGTGTGGCTGGCGTTGAAGACGATGCAGTGCTCGTTGTAGTAGACATAGGGGCTGTACTGCATATACCAGTCCGAGCCATCAAGTTTGAGAGGGATAATGCGATGATTCTGCCGGGCGGGGTGATTCATTCTCCCGGCGTACCCCTCGTTTTCCACGCAGAGCAGGCATTTAGGGTATCCTGCCATCGGGGCAGCAGCGGCGGCTGCGATGGCCTTGGGATCTTTTTCGGGCTTGCTCAGGTTGATCGTCATATCAAGGGTGCCGTATTCCGTTGCCGCAAGCCAGTGCATATCCTTCTGGATGCGGTAGCGCCGGATGTAGTCCGTATCCTGAGAGAACTTGTAGAACCAGTCTGTGGCGGCCTGCGGATCTTGGCTGAGCAGCTCCTCAAAATGCTTGCGGACTTCATGAGGTCTGGGCGTCAATACACCCATCAGCATGGTGTCCAGCAGGTCGCGGCTGGTGATGTCGTCGCTGCAGACGCCGCGGGCCACTGCATCGTCAATCAGGCCCTTCAGGATGTCTTCCAGCGCGATGACACAGGGCTCGGCTTCTTCGTAAGTGTCAATCTTCAGGCACTGAAGCAGCTGGTTGATGGCGTAATTCCTGTCGCAGGGTTCGATCAGCCTTCTGTTCAGTGCGTATTGAATCAAGGAAGCGATGTAAGTGTTGATATCCATGGACAACCTCCTTATTCCAGTCGAATACCGCCTTCGGAACGGATAGACAGCACATGGCAGCTGTCCATGCCCAGCACGGCTTCGATATTCTGTTTGAAATCCTCCAGCATATCAAAGGGAACAAAAGCTTGCACTGTACCGGCAAAACCGCCGCCGTGCACACGGTAAGCGCCCTTGCCCTGCAGGAGTGTATCGCACATGGCCAGCGCGACCGCCACCGGCTGCAGTTCGGTTTCACCCGCAGGATAGATGTTCTGCAGATACGTCCAGGAGCTCTTGCCGGACTCCGTAACCAGGCGCAGGAAGGTGCTGAAGTCATTATCCTTCAGTGCCTGCACCTGCTTCCTGACACGCTCGTTCTCCTGGTAGACATGGATAGCGCGGAGAATGGCGCGGTCGGGGATGCTGCCGCGAAGATCAGGGATAGCAGCCAGGAAATCTCTTTGATGAACCTGGCGCAGCGTCTTCTTTCCGAACCATTGGCAGATCTGAGCCAGCTCGCCGGGGATAGCGCCGTATTCATCCGTCAAATCGGCATGATCAGCACCGCTGTCGATGATGCACAGGGCATGGTTCGTGGCGGCGAAGTCAAAGTCGATCCTCTCCACCACCGGCTCGGCAGGGTTGGCGAAGTCGATGAAGACAAGGCCGCCCACGGAAGAAGCCATCTGATCCATCAGGCCGCAGGGCTTACCAAAGAAGGCGTTCTCTGCATACTGAGCGATCTGGGCAGTCTCAATAGGGGAGAACTTCCCATCGCAGAACAGATCGTTGATGATCGTGCCGATCAGCACCTCAAAGGCTGCTGAAGAGCTCAGACCGCTGCCGGGAAGGACGGACGAATGCGCCCGCATCTGAAAGCCGTGCAATGTCGCGCCACGCTGGACAAAGCCGGCAGCGACGCCACGGACAAGAGCGATGGTCGTGTTCTTCTCCTCCGGATGCGCCTGCAGATCATCCAAATCGATGCTGAAGCTCGGATAGCCTTCGGAGTAGACCGTGATCGTGTTCTCTGCAACAAGCTCAACGTCAGCGACAGTTTCAAGGTTGACTGCTGCCGCAAGAACGCATCCATGTTGGTGGTCTGTATGATTTCCACTGATTTCGGTGCGTCCCGGTGCGGAGTAGGTAAAGTGCTGATCCATGAGTACACCCCTTCCTTTGCTTTGTTATTATATTAACCGTCGGATTGCCTCGGGGGGAATGAACAGAATTCGAAAATATATACACAAATTGATACAGTTCGCGGCCAGTTTTTGTCACTTCAAGCTGTCTACTGGCAAAAGAAAAAGCCGTGAAGCGGCGTATCTGCGCCACTTCGCGGCTTCTTGCGGGGGATCGGATTACTGCTCCTTCATCTTCTTCCGGTAGTCGGACGGAGCCTGTCCTTTCTGCTTGTGATAGATGCGGCTGAAATAGAGCGCATTGTCATAACCGACAATGGCCGCGATCTCAGCGACTGTGTAGTCGGTGGATTCCAACAGATTCTGCGCGTTGTTCATGCGGATGTTGAGGATGTACTGCTTCGGGGATACACCGTATACCTTCTTGAAGTTGCGCATGAACAGGCTGATGCTGGTATGCCTGGATTGGGCATACTCTTCAATATTGATAGGCTCGTTGTAATGCTCATGGAAATACTGACGGGCAAAGTCCATCTCCTGCTGAACAGCCGCGGTAACAAGCGGAGGCTTCTCAAGGCGGGTGCGCTGGATCATCAGGAACAGCTGGCGAAGGTTCATCTCCAGCATCTGCCGGTACCCAACCTTGCAGTTCTGGAACTCCTCGATCATGTTCTTGAACAGCTGGGTGTAGACTGCGGGCGTTCCGGCAAAGAAGATGTGCTCGTCCAGCGGAATGTCATAGGAGCGCAGAATCTCCTTGACAGAGCTGCCGGTAAAGTGAACCCAGTAGACTTCGGGCTTGTCTTCGCCGAAATACTCGTAGTGCTGCTCTTCCTTGGGCTGGAAAAGAACCATGTGACCGGCAGTCACAATCTGGTCTTTCCCGCCAATGTAAAAGTGGGTTTTGCCGGAAGCAACAAACAGCAGCTGCCAGTCAACGCGTCCACGGGGAGACCAGGTCGGCAGCTTTTTGTGTGTTTTGAGGCGGTATGTGCCGCAGCTGCCCACGATCAGAGGCTGCGACTTGTCTTTGAACGGCAGCTTGGAGTTGTTCAGATAGCCAGAATTGATATACATATGTATACCCGCCTTTCGGAATGGACGAAGTAGAAGGACACCGATCTTCCGGTTGTGATAACAGGAGTAAATCTACAGAGTAAAACTCTTTCATATCATCGAGCCTGAGACAGGCAAGACGACCAGAGTAACCATTCTCGGCGCTGATGCCATCAGGGTAGGAGGAGCCGCAGTCGATTCCGATCATATGGCTGCCATACCATATCCGCATGGGATTATCAGTTTGGTAATGATGGGTTGTGGTGTGTCCGAATATGATAGTCCGTTCGCCAGATGGGGATACTTCCACCAGCTGACGCCACCAGACCGCGAAGTCACGTTCAGTATCATAGCGTTCTCCATAGTCGGAATACATCTCTACAGGAGCTGCGTGTACAAGGAGATATTCTTGCCCGTTGACCTCAACGGAGATATTGAGGGGGAGCGCGTCAAGGTAGGAGAAGATTTCAGCGCGCAGCTGCTTTCTGATGCGCTTCAGGTAATCGTGGGTGACTTTGCCGCCGTTTCTGTACCACCTTGACATGTATGGAGACGGAGCAGCTGCTTCAGAAGATGGGTAATACAGGGATTGAAGCATCATGTGCTCATGGTTTCCCAGCAGCATCTGCATGTTGGGGTGGCTCATGATCTCTCTCAGAATCCGGATTCCGTCCGGATTGCGGTCGATCACATCACCAAGGATGTAGAGTGTATCCTCAGCTTTCAGGTCGATCTGGCTGAGGATTGAGTGGAATCTTCTTGACTGACCATGAATGTCAGATAAAACGTATATCATTTGAGTGCCTCATAGGGTGTATTCATCTGTGGAGAGGCTATTGCAGTCACTTTTCTTGTCCTTTATTATATGAAATTTCTTTTGAGCAGTCAAGTGATTTGTGCGGGATCAACGTACTTCCTGGCAGAAGTTGTCATCTGTTGTACTGCAATAGCCACATATGCAGAAAATGATATTATGCATGAACGAAGTTACAAACTTGCAGAATGATACAAGATAATGCATCAAATGTGTAAGTTTGTGCATGAAAAATGCGCATAAATCCTGCAAAATGGTATTGACAACGAATTAACGATTATGTATCCTAATAGTGCAGCAGGGACAAAGACAGCTGCGGCAGACGGAGCCGTTACCGTCCAGCAAGATCCTCAAAGCAATTGAGGAGCAGAAGAAGAGAGGAGAAACGTAACATGACCAAGACTCATAGCCGCGCACACATTCGCCTGGAAAACCAGACCGACGTGCTTAGCTTCATTTCCACTTTGAGCAAGTTCGAAGACAGCTTCTCCATCGAGAACGCTAACGGTTCCCACCGTGTCAATGCCAAGTCTGTGATCGGCGTGATGTACACCATGATCGATTTCCCTGAGGAATTGTACCTGGTGAACGAGACGAACAATGGTTTCATCCCTGCGTTCGTAGACAGCTACCGTCCGACGGAATCCCAGATTTTCAAGGTTGCCTGATTTTCAGCAACAGGCAGTCACGCGTATTTCACGGAGGATAGACCTGTAGATAGAGCGAGCAACATCCCGGTTGCCGTTGACAGTTCACAACCGGCCAATTCGAGACTCAACTGATCGGATAGACCAGAATAAAGCAGGCAGGAGGCAGCTTAGCGCCCTCCTGCCTGTTTTGTGCATATGCGTATCAGTTTGTGTATGCACGTATCATTTTGTGCATGTCCTGCCGGTTTTGTGCATATGGCCGAGGCCGTGAAAAAGTTGAGCAAATCGGCCTAAATGGCTCGGTAATGGCCAATAATGACACAAACACAGACCGTATTGACGGAGATTTCTGTCGAAAAATAGTGAAAATACGTGAAATGTACAAGATAGTGCATGTTTTGTGCAAACGAGTTTATAGCTTTTTCAGGTAAAAGATTGATAAAATACAGACAGTTAAAGAACAGCCCGCAAGGCGGAAACGACTTAGCAAGGAGGCTCACTGATGATCGTACCTAAGCACTTTGAGAACCTGAAAGTTCTCCATGAAAACACCATGCCGCTTCGTTCCTACTACATCCCCGCCTCTCACCGCACCTCCGGCCTGATGATCGACCGGGAACGCTCCGATCGCTTCCAGCTGCTGAGCGGGATGTGGCACTTCCGCTACTACGACAGCATCTACGACCTGAAGGATTGCTTCTACGAGGCCGACGCGAGCGTAGACAACTACGACAAGATCCCGGTCCCCAGCGTCTGGCAGATGTACGGCTACGATCAGCACCAGTACACCAACATCAAGTACCCGTTCCCCTTCGATCCGCCCTACGTTCCTCAACAGAATCCTTGCGGCACCTACGTCCGGGAGTTCGATTACCGGGTTGATCCCAGCGCGCCCAAAGCCTTCCTGAACTTCGAGGGTGTTGACTCCTGCTTCTATGTCTGGCTGAATGGCCGGTACGTGGGTTACAGTCAGGTGTCCCACTGCACCAGCGAGTTTGACGTTACCGAGTACCTCAAGGATGGCCCCAACAAGCTGGCGGTGCTTGTGCTCAAGTGGTGCGACGGCAGCTACCTGGAGGATCAGGACAAGTTCCGCATGAGCGGTATCTTCCGTGATGTGTACCTCCTCAAGCGCCCTGTGCAGCATGTAGCCGACTACACCATCACCACCGCCCTGAAGGATGGCGGCGCGGATGTGCAGATCAAGGTGAAGCCCACTCTGGCTGGTCTGCCGGTGCGAGTCACCCTCTACGATGCTGAGAACGCGACCATCTGGACCGGCGCGGCGACGCCCACCAGGGATCATGTTTACACCCAGGCGGTGCAGATTCACCTGGATACGCCCCACCTGTGGAACGCGGAAGATCCCTACCTCTACACGGTGGTGCTGGAAACCGCGAATGAGGTTATCACCGACCGGGTGGGCGTCCGCGAGATCTCCATCCGCGACTGCGTGGTGTATCTCAACGGCAAGGCCATCAAGTTCCGCGGCGTGAACCGCCACGATTCCGATCCCGTCACCGGCTACGCCATCAGCATCGAACAGATGCAGACGGACATGCAGATGATGAAGCAGCATAACTTCAACGCGATCCGCACCAGCCACTATCCCAATGCCCCCGTCTTCTATCAGCTCTGCGACCTGTACGGCTTCTACGTCATCGACGAAGCTGACAACGAGAGCCACGGCCCGATGCTGATCTACTACGCTGACAGCAGCGATGAGAATCAGTTCAAGCGCTGGAACGAAGCGATCTCCGATAACCCCGATTTCGTCGAGCCCACGCTGGATCGTACCCGCCGCCTGGTCTACCGTGACAAGAACCGTCCCTGTGTTCTGGTCTGGTCCATGGGCAATGAGTGCGCCTACGGCATCACCTTTGAGGAATCCCTGAAGTGGACGAAGGAGTTCGATCCCACCCGTCTGACTCACTACGAGAGCGCCTACTACAAGAGTGGAAAGCGTAAGTACGACTACTCCAACATCGACCTGTTCAGCCGCATGTACCCTGCGCTGGAGGAGATGGACGCCTATCTGGAGGGTAACCCCGATAAGCCCATGATCCTGTGCGAATACTGCCACGCCATGGGCAACGGCCCCGGAGACCTGGAGGATTACTTCCAGATGTTCGATGCACATGAGCAGCTCTGCGGCGGCTTTGTGTGGGAATGGTGCGATCACGCGATCTACAAGGGCAGCGCCTCCAATGGCAAGGCGATGTACTGGTACGGCGGTGATCACGGCGAAACCCAGCATGATGGCAACTTCTGCATGGATGGCCTGGTTTACCCCGACCGCAAGCCCCATACCGGCCTGATGGAGTACAAAAATGTGCACCGTCCCGTCCGTGTGGTGGCCTATGATCAGGAAACCGGTGTGCTGACGCTGCGCAACTTCCTGGACTTCACCTCCCTGAAGGATGCTGTGACCATCCGCTATGAAGTCAGCTGCGACGGATATGTAACCAGCAGCGGCGAGGTGGAGGAAGTGCTGGACATCGCTCCCGGCGCAACGGGCACCATCAAGCTGCCTGTGAAGGTGATGGACAAGGGCCGCTGCTACCTGAAGCTGATGTACTTCCGCAAGACTGCCACCGCACTGGTGGAAGAGGGACACGCGCTGGGCTTTGATGAGATTGTTCTGCAGAACGTGGACTGCCGCAACCAGACTGCTCTGGCGCTGGGCGAGAAGAACCCGGAGGGCAAGCTGCTCGTCAAGGAAGACGACTGCACCCTGACCATCTCCGGCGAGAAGTTCCGCTACACCATGTCCAAGCTGACCGGCATGTGGCAGAGCATGGTCTGGCAGGGTAGGAAGCTGCTGGATCGCCCGATGGAGCTGAACATCTGGCGTGCTCCCACGGACAACGATATGTACATCAAGCCGGAGTGGAAGCGTGCTCATTATGACCGTCCTGTCATCCGCGCTTACGAAACCACCTACGAGAAAGCGGGCAGCAATGTGCAGATTCACAGCACCCTGTCCCTCTCCGCAGAAACTGTGCAGCGCATGATGGATGTGGCCGTCACCTGGACGGTGAATGCGGCTGGTGAGATCGAAACCAGCATCTCCGTTCTGCGTAACCCCGAGTTCCCCGATCTGCCCCGCTTCGGCCTGCGGTTGTTCCTGCCCAAGAGCGTCCAGAAGGTCGCTTACTACGGTCTCGGCCCGAACGAGAGCTACCCCGACAAGCACCGTTCCAGCAGCCACGGTCTGTATGTGACCGACGTGGCCAGCCTCCACGAGGATTACATCCGTCCCCAGGAGAACGGCAGCCATTGCGACTGCGACTATGTGCTGGTTTCCAACCATCGCACCCAGCTGGCCTTTACCAGCGACACGCCCTTCTCCTTCAATGCTTCTGCCTACACCCAGGAGGAGCTGACGGAAAAGGCGCACAACTACGAACTTGTTCCCTGTGACAGCACGGTGCTGTGCATCGACTACGCGCAGAATGGCGTCGGCTCCAACAGCTGCGGTCCGAAGCTGCGCGATCCCTACCGTTTTAAGGAGCAGCGCTTCCTGTTCAAAGTGAAGATGTTCCTTTCCGATATTCCCACCAACACCCAGAATACCTAAGCAGACAGAGAGGAGAAATACCATGAATCAGAAGACTTACCTGAAGTGGTACAACAAGATCGGCTACGGCTCCGGTGACATTGCCGGCAATGTGGTCTACGCATTCCTGACCTTCTTCGTCATGATCTACCTGAGCGATACCATCGGCCTGAACACCGGTATCGTCGGCACCCTGATGGCTGTTGCGAAAATCTTCGACGGCATCTCCGACGTGATCTTTGGCTCCCTCATTGACAAGACCCACACCAAGATGGGTAAGGCCCGCCCCTGGATGCTTTGGCCTTATCTGGGCTGCGGTGTCTGCCTGTTCGCAATCTTTGCCATTCCCACCACCTGGGGCAAGGTTGCACAGTATGCATTCTTCTTCATCTTCTACGTGATGCTGAATGCCGGTTTCTACACCGCCAATAACATCGCATACTCCGCGCTGACTGCTCTGGTTACCCGCAATGAAAACGAGCGCGTTCAGCTGGGTTCCCTGCGCTTCGTCTTTGCCTTCACCACCAGCACCATCATCCAGGCTGTCACCTTCGGCCTTGTTGCCCACTTTGGCAATGACGCTGCTGCGTGGAGGATCGTGGCTCTGATCTACGTCATCATCGGTATCATGTCCAACACCATCTCCGTTCTGTCTCTGAAGGAGCTGCCGGAAGATGAGAACGAGACCAAGAAGGAAGCTGCCGCCCCCGAAGAAAAGTATACCCTGCGCGAAGCTGCCAGCCTGCTGATCAAGAACAAGTTCTACCTGCTGATCCTGGGCGTTTACCTGCTGACTCAGCTGTACACTGCCTTCACCGGTGTCGGCACTTACTACATGACCTACGTCCTGAAGGATGCTAACCTGATGGGCAAGTTCGCTACTGCACTGAACATCCCCATGATCATCGGCCTGCTGCTGGTGCCCACTGTCGTTGCAAAGCTGGGCGGCATGTACAAGATCAACTACACCGGCTACGCTCTGGCGACCATCGCAAGAATTCTGGTGATTGTGGCTGCTTACATTGGCAGTGTCCCCATGATGCTGGTCTTTACCGCCATCGCTTCTCTGGGTATGTGCCCCCTGCAGGGCGACCTGAATGCGGTTATCGCCTCTGCTTCTGACTACACCTACCTGACCACCGGCAAGCGAATTGATGGCACCATGTACTCCTGTACTTCTCTGGGCGTCAAGATCGGCGGCGGTCTGGGTACTGCAATCTCCGGTTGGCTGCTGGCTGCCGCTGGCTTCATTGAGGGCGGCGTTGCTACTCAGCCCGAATCCGTGCTCACCATGCTGAACATCATGTACCTGTGGCTTCCTGCCATCTTCTGCGGCCTGGTTACCTTCCTGCTGACCAAGCTGAACGTTGAGAAGGCAAATGCGAAGATCAAGGAAGAGGCTTCCCTGAAGGCGTAAAATCCAGTGTACCTCCTCTGTGAGGGGGAGGGACGCTTTCCCCTCGGGGATAGAGACCCGGTAGACCCTAAGCGATGGCGTCAGAAGTCCTGATGGATTGACCTGCTGCGGCTTTTCCGCCATCGCTATTAAATTGTCGAAAAACTTCGTTAATTGATTAACAATCGAAGGATTGTCATAGATAGAATGGAGGTTCATCGGTATGAATACTCAGAATCGCATTCTGATTGAAAATGTTGACGGCCTGTTGGCTGCCATTGCCGCCACCCGCAAGGCGCAGCAGATATTTGCGACTTACACCCAAGAGCAGGTGGACAAGATCTTCAAGGCTGCTGCGACTGCCGCCAACAAGGCCCGCATTCCGCTGGCAAAGATGGCCGTGGAAGAGACCGGCATGGGCGTTGTGGAAGACAAGGTCATCAAGAACAACTACGCTGCCGAATACATTTATAATGCCTATAAGGACACCAAGACCTGCGGCGTGATCGAGGAGGACAAGGCGTACGGCATCCAGAAGATTGCCGAGCCCATCGGCGTCATCGCCGCCGTCATCCCCACCACCAACCCCACCTCCACCGCGATCTTCAAGTGCCTGATCGCCCTGAAGACCCGCAACGCCATCATCATCAGC
>JAFQIB010000104.1 GCA_017397765.1 Clostridia bacterium
GGCCCTCCCGGCCGCTCCTCCGTGTAAGGAATGTTTTCGGCTGAAAGCCGAAAACGCCCCGCCCCGGCGGCAAAGCCCCCGGATACGATGACAGTCAGAGGGCCTGCGGGCCCTCCGACACCTCCCGGAGGTTTTTTGACAATCTGAGGGCTTCCGCAGCCATTGCTCCGGAAGCCCTGAAGTTCTATATTGTGATATTCAGTTGTCTCTCTATCTTCAAATGATGTTCGTCGCGCTACAGGCTGTCGGCTGTGACATTCAGTCGGTGCAGTCAGACTGCGATATGAGCCGGTTTGCGGGGAAGGACATTCCCCCGTCGGTTATGCCTCGGGCTCCAGCAGACCCAGTCCGCCGTCCTTGCGCTGGTAGAGAATATTGGTTCTCTCGGTTTCCACGTTGACGAATGCGAAGAAGCTGTGACCCAGGAGTTCCATCTGAACCGCCGCGTCCTCCACAGACATGGGGCGTACGGGGAAGGTCTTCCGGCGAACGATCTGAAGCGCGCCTGCCTCAGGTAAGGCTTCTTCCTCAATGTACTCAGGTTCGGGCTGTGCAAATGCATCCTCCTTGATGCGTTTGCCGAGCTTGGTACGGTGACGGTGGATCTGGCGCTCGATTTTTGCCAGGGCCTGGTCAATGGCCAGGAACAGGTTTTCCGGTTCGGAGGCTTCGGCGCGCAGGAATACATTGTTGCCCATCGGAACGGTGATTTCCACGACGCGGAGGTCACGCTTCTGCTCCCTGCTCAGCCGGATCTGCATCTCGGTATCAGGCAGGAGGTAGCGGCCCATCTTTTCGGTCTTCTTTTCAATCCGGCGGGTAACATTGGGGGATACCGTCATATTCTTCGCATAAATCGTCAACTTCATAGGGGTGCTCCTTTCGCAGATAAATCCGAAATGCGGAAGCACTCATAGGTTGAGCTGAATCGGAGCTTGCTATCAGAGCTTCCGCTCCTGATGATGCGCCACTGGCATCACGCCCTTTCTTTCTGTGTACGCTCTGTTTGGGCCTTTATCGCCCTGACGGTGGAGCGCTGCAGCCGGGATCGTATGGTCGTCTTTGCGTCCTGGTTGAAGATACCGGTCGGTTCTAAAGCGCCATTGGATCAGGTTGGGATTCTCGGGGCACCGGTTGGTCGGGTCGTGCACTCAGCTTCTTTTCCGTTCATCTGGGATACTCTGGTTCGTTCCTTTCAGTGCTTGTTCCCTTAGTTGGTTCCCTTCCCGGCTGCTTGTGATTATACATTTCGCCGTCTGCCCTCCAATTCCTGCTGCGAGAATTGATTTTTTGGAAGAATATTTGCCATTTTGGACAAAGACGAACATTGTCTGATCGAAACTGTTTTCGCCCCCGGGAAATGTACGCCAGCACACGATTTCGCAGCAAACACAGTACCCAAATTGTTCGGCCACTTTATCTGCCCGTGAAAAACTTTCCGCCAGAGCCCATGCCATCACTGCACAAAAGCGTACACAAAAAGCTGCTGCACGTTTCCATGCAGCAGCCGCAATAGCTCAATTCACTCGCGCAGCCAACCCTGAAGAACCCATCCAGCCGCATCGCGTAATGGGTATCCAGAGGGCTTGCAGCCCTTTGGCGGGGTCCAGGGGCAGCGCCCCTGGTTAGCCGAGGGTCACAACCACTTCGTGGGTCTTGCCGTCCGCGAACACGGGCAGCACATTGCCTTCAATCGCCTGGCCGTCCACGGTCACAGCCTTCACGCCGCGGCACACATGGTCGGGATTGTTGATGGCGATGTCGTAGGTTGCGCCGCGGAAACGGCGGGAAACCTTGTAGCCGTCCCAGTCATGGGGAATGCAGGGATCGACCTTCAGGCCGGCCCAGTCAGGCTTGATGCCCAGGATGTAGTTGCTGATGACATAGAAATTCCAGGCAGCGGTGCCGGTCAGCCAGGAGTTCTTGGCCTGGCCGAAGTTCTTGGCGTCCTTGCCGGCGATCATCTGGCTGTAGACGTAGGGCTCCATCTTGTGCTTGTCGGAGATCTCCTCACGGTAAGCAGGAGCGATCTTGGAATACAGCTTGAAGGCGCGGTCTCCGTGGCCGACGACGGTCTCCGCCGCGATGATCCAGGGGTTGTTGTGGCAGAAGATACCGGCGTTCTCCTTGTATCCCGGAGGATAGGAGGACACTTCGCCAAGCTCCAGGTGGTACTCCTTGTAGGCGGGCTGCAGCAGCACGATGCCGTGCTCGGTCTCCAGCCACTCCTCAACGGACTTCAGGGCCTTCTCAGCCTTGCCGTCCTCCACGCCGACGCCGCCCATGATGCAGTAGCCCTGGGACTCGATGAAGATCTTGCCGTCGTCGCATTCCTTGGAGCCGATCTTGTTGCCGAAGGCGTCGTAGGCACGGACAAACCAGTCGCCGTCCCAGCCGGCAGTCAGGATGACCTGACGCATGGCGTCGATCTCCGCCTGGCAGGCGTCCGCCTTGTCGTTCATGCCCTTCTGGCGCAGGATGGCAACCAGCTCGGGGCCGATAGCCACAAACATGCCGGCAATCAGCACGGATTCGGCCACCCGGTCATCGGGGGCATTGGGGTTGGAGAAGGTCTGGAAGGACTCGCCGGGGGCATCGGAGAAGCAGTTGAGGTTCAGGCAGTCGTTCCAGTCGGCGCGGCCGATCAGGGGCAGGCCGTGGGGGCCCTTGTTGTTGACCACATGGTAGAAGCTGTTCTCCAGGTGCTCCAGCAGGGTGCCGCAGTCGTTGGGATTGCAGTCGTAGGGGGTCGCCTCATCCAGGATGGCGAAGTCGCCGGTCTCCTTGATGTAGGCAGCGGTGCCGGCAATCAGCCACAGCGGATCGTCATTGAAGCCGCCGCCGATGTCGTTGTTGCCCTTCTTGGTCAGGGGCTGGTACTGATGGTAGCAGCCGCCGTCGCGGAACTGGGTGGCAGCGATGTCCAGGATGCGCTCACGGGCGCGCTCGGGGATCTGGTGGACAAAGCCCAGCAGGTCCTGAGAGGAATCGCGGAAGCCCATGCCGCGGCCCACGCCGGACTCGAACATGGAGGTGGAGCGGCTCATGTTGAAGGTGACCATGCACTGGTAGGGATTCCAGATGTTGACCATGCGGCCCAGCTTCTCATCATCGGTGGTGAGGGTGTAGGCGGACAGCAGGTTGTCCCAGTGGGCCTTCAGGGCGTCAAAGGCGGCCTGGATCTGCTCGTCGGTGGTCAGCGCAGCGATCATTTCCTTGGCAGGGGCCTTGTTGATCACGCCGGGAGCGACGAATTTTTCTTCCACGGGCACTTCCACATAGCCCAGGACGAAGTTGTACTTCTTGCTCTCGCCGGGCTGCAGGGTGACCTTCAGCTGATGGGCGGCCATGGGCTGCCAGCCGGAAGCCACGGAGTTGCCCATCTTGCCGGTCATGACGGCCTGGGGCGCGTCAAAGCCGTTGTACAGGCCCAGGAAGGTCTCCATGTCAGTATCAAAGCCGTCGATGGGGGCATTGACGGTGTAGAAGGCATAGTGATTGCGGCGCTCGCGGTACTCGGTCTTGTGGTAGATCACGCCGTCCTCGATCTCCACTTCACCGGTGGAGAAGTTGCGCTGGAAGTTCAGCATATCGTCGGAGGCGTCCCACAGGCAGAACTCGACGAAGGAGGTCAGGATGACGTCCTTCACCGCGTCGGACTCGTTGGTCAGGGTGATCTGGTGAACTTCCGCATTCACGCCCATGGGCACGAAGCTCAGCTGGCTGGCAGCCAGGCCGTTCTTCTTGCCGGTGATGACGGTGTAGCCCATGCCGTGGCGGCAGGAATAGGCGTCCAGCTCGGTCTTGACGGGCTTCCAGCCGGGATTCCACACCGTGTCGCCGTCCTTCACATAGAAGTAACGGCCGCCGTTGTCCACGGGCATGTTGTTATAGCGATAGCGGGTGACGCGGCGAAGACGCGCATCCCGGTAGAAGCAGTAGCCGCCGGCAGTGTTGGAGATGATGCCGAAGAACTTCTCGCAGCCAAGGTAGTTGATCCAGGGGTAGGGCGTGCGGGGCGTGTCAATGACATACTCGCGCGCTTTGTCATCAAAGTGGCCGTACTTCATGATTATTTACCTCCTGCCGCATCTTGTGCGGTATTTTTCTGCTTCATTATAGCATAACGTAAGCGATTACGCAAACGTTTTCGCAAGTTTTCGGATACTTTCGTGCCATTTTTGTTATAGAAAGAGGAGCATCTCCTGTGTGGACATGCTCCTGTGGTTCAAACGCCGTTTTTGAGTGCAAAAATCTGAAGCATCGCGCTTTCCAGCGCGCCCTCCTGATTGTATCCGCCGGACTTGACCAGATATTCCGTATTCAGGCAGATCTGCACCGCCTTTTTCACCTGACCGCCGGTATAGCCGGCTGCCTGGCGCATGCAGCGCTCCGCTGCGAAGGGCGGCACGCCCAGCCGCTGCTTGATCTCCCCTGCCGGGAGCTTCTCATACTGCATGATCTTGATATGCTGCATCAGCCGGAACTGGCGCAGCAGCATGGCGAGGATTCCCAGACGGTCGGAGCCGGTGGTCAGCATATCCCGCAGGAGCCCGAAGGCCTTACCCTGCTGACCGGCCACCACTGCATCCACCATTTCAAACACCGTGCATTCCACCGAGCGGGTGGCCACCGCCTGGACGTCCTCCTCCGTGACGGTATCCCGGTCGCCCGCCAGCGCAGATAGCTTGCCGATCTCCTGATGCAAAAGCGCCGTATCGCTGCCCACGGTAAAGGCCAGCAGGCTTGCCGTCTGAGGCGAAACGGTTTTGCCCATCCCGCCAAAGGTCTTCACGATCCAGCTGTTCAGCTCCGCATCGGACAGGGGCGTGAAGGACACGACGCCGCCCGCCTTCTTGATGGCGGTGTACAGCTTCTTGCGCGCATCCGCCTTGCCCCGGCACAAAAACACCAGCACCGCGCTGTCCGGCACCTGGGGGATATAGCTGATGAGCCGCTCCTCCGCCTCCGCGCGGCCCGTGAGCGCCGGATGCTCCCGGACGATCACCAGCCGCTTGTCCGCCAGGAAGGGCAGCGTCTCGCAGGCCGCAATGACCGCATCGGCAGCCGGCGCGTCCATGACGGTCTCATTGAGCTCCTCCATGCCCTCGGGCAGGATGGCCTTGCGCAGGCTCTGCAGCGCGGCGGCCTTGATGTTCTCCTCCACGCCCTCAAAGAGATACGCGCCCTGCACCTTCCCGGCCTTCAGGAGCTGGGTAAATTCCTTTCTGTCCATGGTCACACCTCGTAAACGTCGCCCGGCTTGGCCAGCACCGCATCCAGGCGGACAGCCCGCGCTTCCTTCAGCAGCGTCACCGGGTCAAGCGCCGGGTTCAGGTGGGTGATGACGATGCGCTTCGCTTCTGCCTCCCGGGCCAGCCGGGCCGCCAGGGCCGCCGACAGATGGGGCTTGCTCTCCGTCCAGGTGCCCTCGGTGAACAGCCCATCCGCCAGCAAAAGATCCGCATGGCGGGCATAATCCGTCAGGCCCTCCACCGTATTGGTATCCCCCGTATAGCACAGCACCTTCCCCTGATGCGCCACGCGGTACATCACCGCCGGCACCGGATGCCGCGCTGCAAACACCTGCACCTTCAGCCCATTCACTTCAAATTCCGAATTCCGAATTCCGAATTCCGAATTCCCCTGAACGTCGTGCAGCACAATCTTCCCACACCCTTGCACCGCCCGCCTTACCAGGGAGCTTTCATCCGCCGGGGCGTAGATGTGCAGCGGCTTCTTTGCGCAGGCCTCCAGGCGGAAGATCAGCGGCAGCACGTCCGAGCAGTGGTCATAGTGCCAGTGCGTCAAAAGCAGCGCCGTCAGCTCCTCCGGGGGCGTCAGGGATGTCAGCCGGGCCAGCGTGCCGCTGCCCAGATCCAGGGCGACAGACGCCTCCCCTGCCGTCAGCAAATAGCCGGAGGTGGCTCCACCCGGAGCCGGAAACGGGCCGTTCATGCCCAGGATTGTCAGACGCATAGGGGTAACCCTCCCATCATATGCAGCTTATTCGCTGACCAAATTATTGGCCCAGAAGTCGGACTTGAGCATGAACAGGCCGATCACCAGCTTCACCACGTCGATGAACTGGATGCAGAAGTACATGGCCACCACGTCCGTCTGGGTATAGCGGCTGAGCACAAAGGCCAGCACCGCCGGGACACACCAGGTGTACACACTGTCAAACAGGAAGGTGATGAAGGTCTTGCCGCCGGAGCGGATGGTGAAGTAGGTCGCATGCAGGAAGGCATGGATGGGCAGGGAGACGCCTGCGATCACCAGCGTTTTGGAGGCGAGGCTCCTGGCCTCGTCGGTCACGGCAAACCAGTTGGGAATAACCCCCGCCAGCAGCGCCAGCAATCCGCCAAGGAGGATATGGCTGACAATGGTGATGAAGATCAGCTTGGTATCCACATCGCGGGCGCCCTGCCGGTCGCCGCGGCCCAGATACTGGCCGACCATGATGGAGACCGCATTGCCCATGGCAAACATGATGATGCAGAACAGGTTCCAGGCAGTGGAGGTGATGTTCAGCGCCGCCAGAGCCGTCATGCCCCGGGTGGAATAGCACTGGTTGATGAAGGTCATGCCCAGGGACCAGAGCACCTCGTTAAGCATCAGCGGCGAGCCGGTGATGGCGATCTTCTTCAGCAGGTGCAGGGGCACATAGCCATTGCGGTAGGCGCCCTTGAGGAACACATAGCGGTCCTGATGCAAATGTGCATAGGTCAGCACCACCAGCAGCTCCACGAAGCGGGAGATCGACGTCGCCAGCGCTGCGCCGCGCACGCCCATGCCCGCGCCCCACATGGTGAAGGCAACGCCCAGCACGCTCAGCTCCCGCACAGGGTAGATCAGCAGGAAGTTGAGCACCAGGTTGGTCAGGATCGCCACCACGGACGCCCACATCGTTGCTACGGTATGGCCCATCTCGCGCATGGAGCCGGCATAAACCTGCACCAGCATGAAGGGCGCCAGGCCCCACAGCATGATGTGCAGATAGTCCAGGCCCTCCTGCATTGCAAAGGCTGCCCGGGAGGCATCCACCTCACCGGCCAGGAACAGGCCGATAAACGTCTTCCCGAAGAACGCCAGCAGCGTGATGCCAACCGCCACCACCGCCACGCCGAAATACATTTTGGCACGGAAGGACTGGCGCATGCCGTCCACATCGCCCTTGCCCGCATACTGCGCGCCGAAGATGGACACGCCGGACAAGCCGCCGAAGATGGTCAGATTGAACACCATCAGGATCTGGTTCACCACGCCGACGGCGCTGAGGGATTCCTCGCCCAGCGAGCCGACCATCAGGTTATCCAGCAGGTTGACAAAGGAAGTGATGCCCTGCTGCACCACCAGCGGCAGCAGGATGATGAGCACGGCGCGATAAAACGCTTTGGTGCCGATAAATTTACGAAAGAACGCTTTCATAGGTTTTCTCCTGTTTTGGATAGGTTCCGTATTTTTGTCCGGGATCGTGAGGAGGCCGGGATGCTGCTGCCCCGGAAACGCCGCGCCCCTTTTCTTCGCCCGGAGGATCTCCCGGTGGAGCTTCCACACATCGGGCAATGCTTCTGCCTTCATCAGTGCATCCAGGCAAAGCAGATACGCTTCCTCGCACAGGATGCCTTCAGCCGCCAGGTCCCGATACGCCTCCACAGCGCATACATCCGGATACAGCGCCAGCTGATTCCCCGCTTCCGTATCACAGACGAGGACGTGCATCTGCTGCAGGCACTCCTCCGCAGACAGTTCTCCGTCCGCAAAGCGGGCATGCAGCGTTTCTCTGAGCATCCGCTCCGCCCTGGTCAGATCCGCCGGATGATCCAGCAGATACGCCCTGAGCGCATGGCGTTTTTCTTCCCTGCTACTGCATAGGGAAAGCGTCAGCGTCAGATCGGACAAGGGTGTTTCATCCTCCAGCGCAGCCGCCAGTTCAGCATCCAGCAGGCGGCTGTCACCGGATTCCAGCAGCAGGGCATGAAGCCAGATCCGCTCCGGCGTCATACAGTTTCCTCCTGCGCCTCCAGCCAGGCAATCTGCCTGCGCAGCCCCTCCTCCAGCGGCATGCAGGGCATGCGGACGCCGGCGGTGCGCAGCTTCGTCAGATCATAGCAGCGGTGGCAGAGATGCCCGCTGTACTGGGGATGGGCCTCCAGATAGCCATCCAGCGGGATCGTTTCGACAGTCACTTCACAGCCGATGATCCGCCCGATGAGGCGGTAGTATTCCGCATTGGTCACCACGTCCGGGCTGGCAATGCAGAAGACCTGCCGGAAGCAGGCCGGATTGCCGATGCAGTCCAGCAGCGCCAGCACCAGGTCATCCACATACACCGGATGGATGAGAAATGCTCCCCCGCCCACCAGCCGCATGGGCGCTCCGGCCCGCAGCTGACGCAGCAGATCCGGCTGCCGGGTATGCTCGGGATAGCAGCCCAGCTGGAAGCCCGCGCCAAAGATATGGCCGGGTCGGAAAATCGTGTAATTCAGCGGTGAAGCAATGAAGGTTTCCTCCATCAGGCGCTTGTTGGCCCCATAGCCGCCGTCGGTGAGATAATGCTCGTTGGTTTCGTCCTGCCCCACGGTTTTGAAATGCGGGTCATACACCGAATCCGTGGAGACGACCACAAAGCGCTCCGTCCACCGGCTGATGATCTCCACGCACTGCGCCGCAGAATGGGCCGTACGCCCGGTGCAGTCAATGCAGGCGTCCCAGTGCACGCCGGCACTCGCCATCGCCGCACGGACAGCAGCATCGTCCTCCCGGTCCGCCGTCAAGGCATGCACGCCTCTCGGCAGGGGCCGGATGCCCCGGGTCAGCGTCCACACCTCAAGGCCCTGGGAAAGCGCAAGTTCCGCCACACGTCCGCTGAGCTGTCCGCTTCCGCCAAGGATCAGCAGCTTCATCCTACATCCTCCTTACACATTCAGCAGCACCAGCGCGCCGAGGATCATCCCCAGAGCGATCAGCTTGCGCTTCTCCACCTTTTCCCGGAAGAACAGCACGCCCACAACGGTCACCAGCACGATGGTGCCGACCGAGAAGGTAGGATACGCCACCACTGCCGGCACATCCTTCAGTGACCAGAGCAGGAACCGCGCGGACATATAGTTGGGAATGCCCAGACAGAAGCCGCAGAGGATATCCGGCAGCGTCACCGACTGCTTCTTCACCACGCAGAGCAGGACGCACAGCAGCAGCGCCACCGAAAAAACGAACACCAGGAATATGCTGGCATGGTCAGCGTTGCCCCAGGTATCAAACACCTTGGACATCACATCGCTGCAGCCGCCACACAGCAGCAGTGCCAGCAGTCCGGGAAGGCTGCGGTTACCCGCCTTGTCGCCGTTCCTGCCCTGCATAAAGAGGATCGCGCCAACCGCCACGGCGATGCCCAGCAGCTGCGTCCAGCGGGGCGTTTCACCGAAGATGGTGATGGCTGCAAGGGTCGGCACCAGCACCCCCAGCTTCTGGAAGGTCGCCGACAGCACCACGCCGTTTAGCTGGACGTTCCACTGCAGCGTCACAAAGCCCAGCAGGTACAGGATACCGCAAAAGCTGCCCAGCCCCATGGTCAGGCCTGCGCCCGCCCCCGTGGGGATCACGCCGCCTGCCAGGAATGCCGCAGCCGCTGTACACATCACATAATTGGCCGCCAGCATGGTCAGCCCATTTTTGCGCCACTTTTCACTCAGGCGCATCACCAGAGAAACCAGCGAGCTGGAAATGATGGCAAGGATGAGGTAAAGCATGGGATCCTCCGGGGAAATTCGGAATTCGGAATTCGGAATTCGGAATTGAGTTTGTTTGTTCTGAAAGACGGCGCTGACCCCTCGGAGAGATCAGCGCCGTATGTTGTGTCTGTGGTTGCAGCCTGGCTGCGTGCGGAACTGTTTGCCGTTTATGCAGCGCCGCAGTTTCCGCTCTTGCTTCCCATTCCCCCGGCTATCGGAAAGCCGATAGCCCGCGCCATGAGGGCGCGGAGGACAGCGTCAGGGGCAGCCGCAAGCCGCACGCGGGAGGATTGTGCCGAAGCAGTCAACTCAATCGCGAGCTGGGTGCAACGGCACGCTGCCGCGCCATGAGGGCGCGGCGGACAGCGTCGGGGACAGCCGCGAGCTGCACGCGTGAGGATTGTGCCGAAGCAGTCAACTCAATCGCGTGCTGGGTGCAGCGGCACGCTGCTTAGAGGCGGGCTTCCAGCTCGGCCTTGCGGGCCTCGAAGCCGGGCTTGCCCAGCAGGGCGAACATGTTCTTCTTGTAAGCCTCAACGCCGGGCTGATCGAAGGGATTCACACCCAGCAGATAGCCGGACAGACCGCAGGCCTTCTCGAAGAAGTAGCACAGGTAACCGAAGTGGTAGGCGTCTGCCTGATCGATCTCCACGATGATGTTGGGGGTGCCGCCGTCCATGTGGGCCATCAGGGTGCCCTGGTAGGCCTTGGAGTTCACGAACTGCACGGACTTGCCGGCCAGGTAGTTCAGGCCGTCGATGTCCTCAGCCGCCTCCTCAATGAAGGCCTCGGAACGGGGCTCCTTCACCCAGACGACGGTCTCGAACAGGTTGCGGGTGCCGTCCTGGATGAACTGGCCGATGGAGTGCAGGTCAGTAGAGAAGTTGGCAGCGGTGGGGAAAATGCCCTTCTGATCCTTGCCCTCGGACTCGGCGAAGAGCTGCTTGAACCACTCGCCCAGCATGGTCAGGGCGGGCTCGTAGTTCACTAGGATCTCGGTCACCTTGCCCTTGCGGTACAGAATGTTGCGCAGCGCGGCGTACTTCATGGAGGGGTTGCAGTCGATGCAGCCTTCCTTGCAGACCTCGCGGGCCTCGGCAGCGCCCTTCATCATGGCTTCGATGTCGATGCCGGCAGCAGCGATGGGCAGCAGGCCCACAGCGGTCAGCACGGAGAAACGGCCGCCCACGTCATCGGGCACCACGAAGGTCTCGTAGCCCTCGACGGTCGCCAGGTTCTTCAGCGCGCCGCGAGCCTTGTCAGTAGTGGCGTAGATGCGGTCCTTCGCACCTTCCTTGCCGTACTTCTCCTCCAGCATCTTCTTGAAGACGCGGAAAGCGATGGCGGGCTCGGTGGTGGTGCCGGACTTGGAGATGATGTTGACGGAGAAGTCACGGTTGCCGATGATCTTGATAATATCGTTCAGGTAGGAAGAAGAGATGTTATTGCCAGCGAAGTAGATCTCCGGGATGCCCTCGGGACGCACGCCGTTGTACATCTGACCGTTGACGAACTCGATGGCCGCGCGGGCGCCCAGGTAGGAGCCGCCGATGCCGATGACGACCAGCACCTCGCTCTCGCCCTGGATCTTCTTGGCAGCCTTCTGGATGCGGGCAAACTCTTCCTTGTCATAGTCCACCGGCAGATCCAGCCAGCCCAGGAAGTCGTTGCCGGCGCCCTTGCGGGACAGCAGTACTTCGTTGACAGTCTTCATCAGGTCATTCATGTTGTCCAGCTCAGCCTGGTTCACAAAACCGTTGATGCCGGTCAGCTTGAGGTTCATCGCCATGGTGATCGCACTCCGTTTCTATGTCGATTTTTGTTTGTTCAATCGGCACATCATGCCAAGGATATTATACCGCGAAGAAAGGGGTTTTGCAAGGGGGACGGCCCCGGAATTCACGCAAGGTTTACGTCGTAGGAGCATACGCCGTCACGCGACCCTCCCCCTCCCCATTTCGCCAGCCCCTCTGCCTATGCCGCAGCACAGAAAAAGCACTCTCCGGAGAACCGGAGAGCGCCGATATGCATTTTCGCAGAGGAAGTCGGGCAATCTGCCGACCTTTCTGCTATGCTGCGATCAGGATTACTCCTTCACGCCGCCAACGGCAACGCCCGCGATGATGTACTTAGACAGGCAGAAGTACACGATCAGCAGCGGCAGCGCCGTCAGGGTCAGGCCCAGGTAGATGGAGCCGTAGTCGGTACGGTAGATATCGCCGCGCAGCTCCTTGACCATCATGGGCAGGGTCTTCATCTCGGACTTGGACAGCAGCATCAGGGGGGTCAGGTAGTTGTTCCAGGAGCTGATGACTGCCATGATGCCCATGGTCGCCATAGCGGGGATCATGATGGGCAGCACGATGCGGTTGTAGATGAAGAATTCGCCTGCACCGTCGATACGGGCCGCTTCAACCAGGGACACCTGGAAGTTGGCTTCCAGATACTGCTTGAAGAAGAAGACCGTAGAGGCCGATGCAATCGCCGGGATAATCAGCGGCAGGTAGCTGTTGGTCCACTCCAACTGGTACATGAACATGAAGAAGCCGGTACCGGTAACCTGACCGGGGATCATGATGATGCCCAGGATCACCGCATAGAGGAACTTCGCGCCCTTGAAGCGGTACACCGTCAGGCCGTAAGCGGTCAGCGCGGAGAAGTACACGCCCAGGATCGTAGAGCCAAAGGCAATGATCGCGCTGTTCTTGAAGCCCAGCATGACGTCAAAGTGCTTGGCCTGCAGGGTGTTCCAGTTGATGGACAGGAACGTGGAGGGGATCAGAGACACGCCGCTCTGAATCTGCTGGGAGTTACGGGTCGCATTGACGATCATCAGCCAGAAGGGCAGCAGGCTCAGCAGGCTCAGGGAGATGCAGAGCACATAGATCATCGTGCGCTTGGTGTTGGTCACCGCAGCGCAGTGCAGCAGCAGGGCCGCCAGGGGCATGACCATCAGCGCGATGGCAATCGGCCAGTTCATGACCGGGGCGCTGAAGGGCAGCTTGACGGGGATGGCGTTCAGGCGCAGCACCGCAAAGGCAATCGCCAGGAAGGCAATCAGATTGGCAAAGCTGGCAAAGGTGTACAGCTTGCTGACCAGACGGTCGCCGCCGGCCCACACCAGACCCAGCGCCAGGATCAGCATGGCAGCGCCCACCCAGATCGCCGCGTAGAAGTCGGTAAAGGTCTGGGGATAGAGCGCGCCGCCCTGGTTGATGACCTGCATGTCCAGCTGGATCTCAGCGGGCAGCTTGGCAGGCAGCAGCGCAAACTTCAGGCCGGATTCGCCAGCAGAATTCTCCAGCTCGGCCTTCTGAGCCAGCAGCGCATTCACGCCGACCTGCTCCTTGTTGACCTTGCCCAGCTGCTTGTAAACAGCATCCTGCTTCTTCTGGATGGCAGCCACATCGTTGCCCTCGGCAGCCAGCGCGTCGATCGCGAGCTGCTGGCGGACCATCTTGATCATCACGGTGTAGTTGCTGTCAGATGCAGTCAGTTCCTTGTCCAGGTTGGCGGAGGTGACCTTGCCAGTGGCCTTCTGCTTTTCCAGATCGGCACGCTTGGCGTCCAGCGCAGATTGCCAGTTGACGATCTCCGTCAGCGTATCAGCCTTGCCCTCAAACGCAGGCTTGGCAGCCTCCAGCTCCTGAGCGAACAGGGCCTTCAGATCGCCGCCCTCAACGGGGGCAATGGTCAGGTCCTTGACCTTGTCATTTTCACGGATCAGCTTGTCAGACGCGCGAGTAACAGCGTTTTCTTCCTTGGCAATATCCTCCAGGAGGGAGACCATCGAGTTGTCCTCAAAGGTCGCCAGAGGCAGGAACATGCACACCAGGGACAGGATGATCAGAATGGAATATACAATTCTGCGATTCTTCTTCATTGCTCCTACCCCCTTACTTCGTCTTGCGCGGCTTGGCTTCGCGATCCTTCATCAGGGCAGCCAGGATCAGCGAGCAGATAACGATGATGCCGAACAGCACAACAGAGGCCGCACAGGCAATGTTGAAGTTGTTGGGCGAATCAAAGCCCTGCTGGTAGATGAAGCGGGCAACCGTATTGGTCGTGTAGTCGGGATTGCCCTGGGTCATCAGATGGGGGATATCGAACATGGTCAGGCCGCCGACGAGGGAGGTGACCAGGTTGTACAGCAGAATGGGCTTGATCAGGGGCAGGGTGATCTTCCAGAAGGTCTGACGGGAAGAGCAGCCGTCCACCAGCGCCGCCTCAAACAGCGCAGGGTTGATGCCCATGATGCCGGCAATCATGATAATCATGGTATTGCCGTACCACATCCACCACTGGATGAAGGAAACGGTACCGCGAGCCATGGACACATTGCGCATGAACTCGAAGGGCGCGTTCTGCAGACCAAACTGCTGCAGCAGCACGTTGATGGGGCCAACCGGGTAGCCCATCAGGGCCATGAACAGAATACCGATGGTCGCAGCAGTGATGATGTTGGGCATGAAGATGAGCACCTTGAAGCCGCCCTGGAACTTCAGGCGCATACGGCTGTCAGTGAACCAGCTGGCCAGAATCAGCGCCATGCTGATCTGGGGCACAAAGTTGAACAGCCACATGATGACCGTATTGCCCAGAGACTTCCAGAACAGATTGGATACCTCTGTGCCGAAAGCAAAGAGCTTGGCAAAGTTGTCAAAGCCGATGATCTTGTTGTCCAGCACCTTCGCCCAGGTGGCAGCGTCCGTCAGGGACGTGCGGAAGGTGAAGAAGATGGGGTACAGCTGGAACACCAGGAATACGATCACGAACGGTGCCACAAACAGGTAGCCGTACTTGTCGTAACTGATGGACTTATGCTTGGTCTTATTGGCGACCGTCGCCTGATTAGTGGAAATATTCTGCATTCTTCCACCCCTTTTGCAAACTTGAAGTTCCCCTCAGAGGGGATGACCTGATTCTTCCGCCGGATTCTCCCCGCCGGAAGACCCCGGCGGGAGAATCAGGTCGGGCCTTGCCCGACAATCCATTACATCCGTTTTATAACGGGAAGAGGGGGCTGCCTCTGCCCCATTGAAGGTACAGGAGGCAGCCCCCATTTGTTTGACCGTTAGATGCGTCGCCGCTGATTACTCAACAACCAGCTCGGGGAACTGAGCAGTGACCTGCGCCTTGAAGTCGGCGATGGCAGTGTCCAGATCCTTCTCGCCCTTGGAGTAGGGAGTGGTGACGAAGTCAGACCACAGAGAGTTCATCTTCTCGTCGTAGTCGGTCATGATGGAGCCGTTAGCCAGGTTAGCAGCCTCGGCGAAGATGCCGTAGTGGTCCTGACCGCCCAGGAAGGGGTTGGGAGTGCCGCCCTCGCCCAGGATCTTGTTCACAACCTCGTTGGAGCCAACGAAGTCGCCGGAATCCTTGGCGTAGGTGTACAGGAACTCTTCGGACATGGTGAAGAACAGGATGAAGTCCTTGATAGCAGCCTTCTTGGCATCGTCAGCAGCCTCGACCTTGGCAGCGTTGGCGCCGATCCAGGTGCCGCCCCAGCTGTAGCCGACGGGGCCAGCGACCATGCGCCAGTCACCGTAGGTGCCGCCGTCCTTCTCACAGGCAGCCTGCATCTCGGCGTCGGTCATCTTGTCGTTGGTGGTCAGGCCGCAGTTGGGCTTCAGGGTGTAGTGCAGGCCCCAGGTGGGCAGGAAGAAGCACAGGGTGGTGTCGGTCTTCATGCCGGCGAACCAGACCTCGGACCAGGCATTGCCCTTGTTGGACAGGTCGTCCTGCTCCAGCTCAACAGCCAGATCCAGGTAGTCGTACAGGATGGGATCGATAACCAGCTTGCCATCGACGACCCAGCCCTGCTCACGGCCGAAGTTGAAAGCGTTCCAGATGTCGCCAGCGCC
>JAFQIB010000105.1 GCA_017397765.1 Clostridia bacterium
ATCCGGGGGCTTTGCCGCCGGGGCGGGGCGTTTTCCCCCTCGGCCATCACACAGCCAATGCTGTGTGATGGCTACGCTCGGTCAACGGAACCGTTGACCGAGCTAGTCGGACTGAAGTCCTCCCTCGAACTGCCGAAAACACTCCTTACACGGAGGAGCGGCCGGGAGGGCCTTTCAGGCCCGACCAGCGACGGAGTGCAATCCTCGAAAAAGTGCCTAATGCACTTTTTCGACACGCAGGAAAGTCCGGTGCCAATAGCTGACGCCGGACTTCTTTTATGTTTATGGAGATTGCCGGAGGCCAGGGGGTGCTTTTCAACGTGCTGTCAATCGGCGATTATCTTCCTCAGGGCTGACAGGTTTTCCGCTGTCAGGTCGTACCAGATGACCTCCGGCTTCTGTTCCTGCCCCTTGTCCGCCTCCCGGTACAAGGCTTCAGAGACCTGCTGACCGTTCAGCCAATAGGTGATCGTCTCATCGCTGCTGACACTTTCGGCAAGCGCCGCAATGTGATGCTGATCCACCGCGAATCGCAGGTACCCGAAGCCATTATCTGCAGCTCCGGAAGAGAAGGAGAAGGTGCCGTCAGCCCGCAGGGACAGCATGGCCCGGTAGAAGACCTCATTCCCCCAGACCGTGCCGTCCGCGCTTTTCAAAACGAGATAGCCGTAATATGGGTCTTCGTCAACGGAGAGCGTCAGGATGAGCTCGTCACTTGCATCCTGATCCACATCTGCGATGGCGAAGCAGGGGAAGGTCACATTCGAGCCGCCGAAGCAGCGCTCGCCAACCTCGTGGAGGGTCATATATTCCGCTGCGCCGGTATGCCAGAAAGCGTCCTCCCCGGATAGAACCGCGAGCACATTCGGCGTGATCTGCCCGCGAACCCGGGGAATCGGCGCAAGGCTGACAGAATCGGCCCGTATATATCCGGCAAGGCCGTTGACGGAGGCATAGTACCAGTGGGTATCGGTTTCCCCCAGAATGACCACCTGCGTGCCCTCCGGCAGCTGCAGGAGCGCCTGACTGCCGGATGCGGGCGCTGTGTGCAGGCTGACCGGTGAAGCTGCCCGGACAACGCCGACGGTCATGCTGCGGAGCGAGGATGCTTCCGGCAGACTGTCCGAAAGGAAGGCGGACATCATGTATCCCTCCTCGCTGCCGATGCGGACGGAAACCCATGCGTCCTCCAGGCTTCCGGAATATGCGACAGGGGTGCCTTCAAAGTACAGGCCGAGGGAATCGGACTGCTTTGAGGGCCGAGCGCGCAAATGTACCCGATCGGCGTTCCCGCCGGTGATGAGGGCCGTAGTGCGCTGCGCATCGGCTGCGCCGGTGCAGAGGAAAAGCAGCAGGGCAAGAATTGCTGCAAACGATGCTGTTTTGCGATTCATGGGGCTTCATCTCCTTCACGATCGGGTGGGGCTTACCCGCAGAGCTGCGGGAGCCCCATTCACGATCTGCCCTTCGCGATGAAATGGCATTTCTTCTGATATAACGATTTGCCGGGGTGGTTTGCTTCCCTGTTTTTCGCATACAGGAAATGAATTGCTGCGGTTTGCCCGCTTCTGCAGGGGCATGGGCTGCTGTCCCAGATTGACAAATTGCTTCGCATCAACTACAATAAATTGATACGAAAATGAAGGAGGCAGCTGATGAAGCATCTTTTGTCCCTGCTGCTGATCCTGCTGCTGCCTCTGTATGCAGCGGCGGAGACAACTGCCGGCGAGGCGCCGGTCATTATTGACCGTACCGGCAATCTGACGGAGGAGTACCATTTCCCGGAGGGCACGCCGATCCTGGAGATTGTCTTCCCGCGGGTGTATTCCTCGGACTGCGCCATCGTCCGTTACGGCTACGATACCATGATGATCGACGCCTCCCTTGCCTCGGAGGAGATGCAGGACCGCATCCGGTCCGCGCTGCAGTCCATGGGCGTGACGTATATCGATGTTGCCTTTAACTCCCATCCCCATGACGACCACATCAACGGCTTTATTCCCGTGGCGGAGCGATTTCCCGTGGGCCGGCTGGTGCTGACCTTTGAGGAAGACTATAACGAGAATACGATCCGGGTGACGGACTACTACAACGCCCATGACATCCCCATTGAGCATGTGGGGGACGGCGATGTGTTCTACATGGGCCCGGAGGAGGACGTGGAGATTCGCGTCCTGCAGCGGAATGATTCCGGCACCTGGGAGGCCAACAACCGCTCTGCCATGCTGCATATCCGGTTTGGCGAGCGCTCCATCCTTTTCAGCGGCGACGTGGAGAACCACGCCCAGCGCTCCTTCGGGGAGAATCCGCCGGAGGGCGGGCTGAAGGCGGATATCCTCAAGTATCCCCACCACGGGCAAGTGAAGCTCCACGATCCCTTCTTTGACGCCATCGGCCCGGAGCTGGTCTTCATGAACGGCGCTGATCAGGTCATGACGGGCGGAAAGAACTATCTGGACAAGCGGAAGACCCCCTATCTCATCGGCTATACGGGCCTGACCCGCCTGCGCACAGACGGCAAGGTCTGGGTGGTGGACTACATGCATGAGATCTACACAGACCGGAACACGAAGAATCCCGAGTATCAGTAATACAGGAGGCCGTTATGCGCTATCAGTACCTGCTTGTGGACAATGACAATACCCTCATGGACTTCAACGCCGCCGAAGCCAAGGCGCTGGTGGATGTGCTGACAGCCCATGGGCTGCCCACGGATGAAGCGACCATCCACGCCTATCACGAGATCAACGACGCGCTGTGGAAGGCGCTGGAGCGTGGCGAAACCACCCAGCCCAAGCTGAAGGTGGAGCGCTTCCGCCAGCTGCTGAACCTGCTGGGGCGCGAGGATATCGACCCGGCGGCCATGGGTGCGGAATATGCGGCAGGCCTGGGCAATCACGCTGATCTGCTGCCCGGCGCAGCAGAATTCATCCAGGCCCTGCATGGCAAAATGAAGATCGCGCTGGTCAGCAACGGCGTGAGCGCCATCCAACGCAGCCGCCTGGCCAAATGCCCGCTGACACCTCTGTTTGATGCCATCGTCATCTCCGAGGAGGTCGGCGCGGCCAAGCCCGATCCTAAGCTGCTGTATGTGGCGATGGAGCAGCTGGGCTGCATGGACAAATCCCAGGCCGTCATGATGGGCGACAGCCTGAGCGCGGACATCCCGGCGGCTGTCAATGCCGGGGTGGACAGCATCTACTTCAGCCTGAAGGGCAAGCCCGGCGACACGGCGACCTACACTGTCTTCACCCATGAGGAAGCCCTGAAGCTGCTGACGGAGGAATAAGCGATGAAGATTTCCAAGCGCGACGCGCTGCTGTGGTTCTCCTTTTTCGCCCAGCTGGACGAGGAGGAGCCCCTGATGCCCCGCCAGCAGGAGCTGGTGCTGGCGACGCTCTCTCAGATCGAGCTGGCCCAGGAGGCCCGCATTGCCGCGCTCCGGGCGCAGATCTCCGGGCTGCAGACCCTTGCCGGACGGACGTATTTCGTGGGCGATGCGGAGAAGTTTTCGAAGGGCTGCCGTTCCTGCCTGACCGGCACCGGCCTGTCCGCCATCCGTAAGACCAATCGCTGCAACATCAACTGCCCCTTCTGCTACAACTATGGGGAGCTGGACTGCCAGCCGCCCATCGGCGAGGGCATGTGGGAGATCGGCGGCACCAAGTTCCGCGAGGAGGATATCGACCTCCTGCTCTCCATCCAGAAGAAGCCGACCGGCGTAAGCTATGTGTATCTGGAGCCCTTCATGGAGATCGAAAAGTATTACGGGATCATCCGCAAATTCCATGAGGCAGGCGTGCATCAGCACATGTATACCAACGGCACCCTTTGCACGGAGGAAAACCTGCGGGCGCTGGGTGAAGCGGGCCTGGACGAACTGCGCTTCAACCTGGGCGGCACCAACTGTGCGGACAAGGTCATCGCCAATATGAAGCTGGCGAAACAGTACATCCCCACCATTGCCGTCGAAACGCCCATGACCCCGGAATTCTTTGAGCAGTTCCAGCAGAAGAAGGCGAAGATCCTTTCCACCGGCATCACCTTCATCAACTGTGCCGAGCTGCATCTGAACCCCAACAACATTGGCAATTATGAGGGCGAGCCGATGTACATGACCCGCCACGGCTATCTCTCGCCCATCTGGAGCCACGAGCTGACCTGCCGCCTCATGAAGCAGTGCGCGGAGGAAAAGTGGCCCATCGTGATCCACGACTGCTGCAACATGACCAAGTTCGCCCGCGACCTGAACGTGAAGGTGCATGAGGGTGGCTGGTTCGGCGCCAGCGCGTATCACTCGGAGTTTGACGGCATTCCCTACGCCGCCTTCCTGCCCACGCTGGAGGATGAGGACTTCCGCTTCGTGGAGGAAGAGGAACTGCCCAGGGGGTACAGGCCGGGGGATATCGTGCTGTGAGGAATGATGCTGCAATGCGTCAGCGCCCGGCTGTATGGCTTTCTGCGGCGCTGCTGGCGGTTATTATGACCGTGATGGAAATGACGGCGCTCCCTGCGGCGCTGTTTCTGAAGATCGAGGCGGCAGATATCGACCCCATGTATCTGACGCTGATGGCGAACTTCCTGCTGGCGGGCCTGCTGTGCCTGCTGTGGCGGTATACGCTGGGCCGGACGTGGCGGTTCGGCTTGCAGGGAGCAGGCACTGGCGAGGCGCTGCGGAAGCACGGGCTGCCGGCCCTGGCAGCAACGGGGATCGTGGCTGCCGCCTTCTGCGTCGGTCTTGCGCCCTTTGACAACAAGCCGACCCTCTGGCGCGTGCTGGTGGAGGGCTTCGTCTATTACATCGGCGTAGGGATCATGGAGGAACTGTACCTGCGCGGACTGCTGCAGAACCTGCTGGCGGGCTGCTTTGCGGGCAGAAGGCACGCTTCTTTGTGGGCAGTACTGATCACCTCTGCGCTCTTCGGGCTGGGGCACATCGTTGGGTGCATCGGCCAGCCGCTGCTCACCGGGGTCTGCAGGGTGCTCTGGGCGGCGGCGCTGGGGGTCTACTTCGGTGCGGTCTATGTCCGCACCCGCAATCTGACCGCTGTGATGCTGCTGCATGCGCTGATCGATTTCTGCGGTGTGCCGTTCTGCTTCTCGACCAGCAATCAGTATCCGCCCATCGCGCTGGCGGCCTGCGTCGTTTGCTTTGGCTTGCTTGGCGTGTATGGCCTGATGCTGCTGAAGGGTGAATAAAGGAACCGCGCGTCCGAAGCGGACTGTTCCCGGGATAACGGACAATAGAAAAAGGACGCCTCCTGTTGTAGAATAGAAACTACGACAGGAGGCTTTAACAATGGCAAAAAAGTACACAAAGATAGCAGAATTGGCAAAGATTATCGTGCAGAGGCAAGAAGCAGGGGAAACATATCGTGAGATCGGATCGAGTTTGGGACTGAGTCGAGAAGAAGTACGAGGCGCTGTGAAGCGATGACGGAGGAAAAAACGGAAAATCGCAGCAGAGTACATTCCGTTTCCCAAGGGACGCCCTCGCAAGGACGTTGACAATGAAGAAGCAAAGTGCAATAGCGAGGTTGTACAATGATGGATGACAGTGGAGCTGCTGCGAAATTTTCTGTACGAAGCTGGCAGGCGGTGAGTCTGAAGTATCGGGTCATTGATTTGTTCTGCGGGAAGTACAGTGTAGAAGCAATGTGTGAGGGCGTTCGGGGTAAACCGCAGCGGGTATTCTGCATAATCGAGTTGATTGCATGGTGTCAGCAACTGTGCAAGCAAGCTGATGGGATCTGCCGCGTTTGGCGCTGGATCCAGCGCCAAGCAGGAAAATCGGTGAACCTGAAGGCGATTCTGTGCATTATGCGCAAGCTGAACCTTCTGTAGGTCGTTCGCCGCCGTAGACCTTACACTTGCCACCAGCAGGCTGTCCACAAGTATCCCAATCTGCTGAACCGTTGCTTCGACCAGGTGAAGCTAAATCAATTCTGGGTGACGGACATCACCTATATCCCTATTCCCGGCGGCATGCTATACATGTGTGCAGTACTGGACTTGTGCGGGAAGATTGTTCAGGCGTGGAAGATCGGCTCTGATATGTCTTCATCACTGGTCACGGACACCATCCGCGAGGCTCTGAAACATGAAAAGGTCACTGGTGGACTCGCCCTCCACAGTGACCAAGGGTCTCAATACACGTCCAAAGCATACTTCGACCTGACTCAAGAATACCACGTTTCTCCGTCTATGTCCAGTCCCGGCTGCCCCTACGACAATGCGGCGATGGAAAACTTCTTTGGAACCATGAAATCTGAATGCTTGTACCGTGTTCGTTTCTCCTCCGGGGCCAAGGCAGAGCAGCTTGTTGCCGAGGATATCCATTTCTGCAGTTTTGAGCGTATTTCACTCAAAAACGGCCTCACACCGGCTAAATCCCGGGGCAAGGCCGTGGTAACTATTCCTGTCTACAACAGGGTTCTTCTTTTCTTTGTCTATGGTTCCGGGAACAGTCCAATGTAAGGAAGGTGCGGTTTTTTCTGCAGTCCGGCCTCGGCCAGCTGCTTATCGCAAATCCAGTATTTTCACAGGTTCTTCCTCCTGCGATCCGAGAAAGGCAGCAGACAGCTGATACTTCGTGTTCTCACCTGTCTCAACGATCCATTCGCTGAACCGGTAGTTCGGATCATGGGTATCTACACCATCCGGCGATTCATCCAGGCCACAGCCTGTCAGCTTGACAATGCATTCCTTCCGGCACCAGAGTTTCGGAAAATCGCCGTCATACACCCTTTTTTCTTTCGCAGACAGCACCCTGTCGATCAGCGCAGAGGCATACATATTCCGGCGATATTCTATATCTACCCCGGTTGGAACATCCGCCAGCGACACAGCACAGAGCTCCTTGCTGTGCGTAATGCTGAAATAGTACGGATTGCCCGGGAAATAGGGCTTTCCCGCTGATGAAAAAGCGACCTGCGGCAACGGATAGATCCCTTCTGCCTGCAGCACATCAGCAAGCAGCTGCCATGCGCTGCAGGATCGGCGCGCCTGCACCGGATTGCGAATAGCGTCCAGATGCGCCAGCAGCACTGCGCCAAAGCCTACAGGCACTGCGGCGTCTGTTACAGATGTATACGCAACAATTCTCATCAGAGATCGCCTGCAAGCTCGTCAAGTGCTGCAAACTTGACCTTTCCATACTCGTTGCGGGGGATCTCCGGGATCACCAGCACACGGAAAGCAGAAATATGCAGCTTGGTCTTTTCGCTGATGTAAGGTCGGATCTCCGCCTCAAGCGCCGGATCGGTGATGAAGATATTCATCCGCTTGTCCGTACCTGTGCACACGCACTCACAGTTGAACCGCGTCTTGAGAATGCGCTCGGTTTCATCCAGGCTGACACGAAGGCCAAACAGCTTCAGGAAGCGCTTTTTGCGGCCAATGATGAAGTAGAAGCCCTCCGCATCACGCTTGGCAATGTCTCCTGTGTGATATTCGCCGCAGAACTCATCGCCCTTCATCAGATCATCCCTGCAGACCGCATAGCCCATGGTCACATTCGGGCCGCGGTAGCCCAGCTCGCCATCCGCAGTGCCATCGTCGTTGATCTTCTCATCCAGCAGGAAAAGCTCGCCGTTGGGGATCGCCTTGCCCATGCTGCCGATCTTTTCAAGCGCCAGCTCCGGAGGCAGGAAGGCCATACGCGCGCTGGTTTCACTGGTGCCAAAGGTCGCACAGAACCGGCGGCCGGTCTTCTGGCAGTAGGTAGCGATCCAGTTGAACATCTTGTCCGTCAGCTTGCCGCCGCCTTCTGCCAGCGTCTTCAGCTTGGGAAGATCCATCCTGTCAAAGCCAATGCGGCGCATGATCTCGTAGCTGTAAGGCACACCGCAGAAGCTGGTTCCCTCATTGACCCTGATGAACTCCCAGAAAGCGGGATCCATCAAATTGGCCTTCACCATCAGGACCGAAGCACCAGCTACCAGATGGCTGTTGATGACATTGAGCCCCATGGTATAGTTCATGGGCAGATCGCAGATCCCCACTTCATCCGTTGTCCATGCAAAAACCTTTGCCACATTCTCGGCATTGGCTTCCAGATTGCCATATTTATGCCGGACCAGCTTGGGGCTGCCGGTGGAGCCAGAAGTCGTCAGCAGCATGGACAGCTGATCGTGAATGGGATAAGGCGCATAGCTGGTTTTCAGCAGCACATAGCCGCAGGCAGCAAACAGCATTTCTCCGCCAAGCTGCTCCGCCATGCGTTCCGGCGCCCAGTAATAGCTGGGCTGATACTCATTCTCCAGATTCTGACGCAGCTCTGCATCCAGGCCGGCGCTGAGCAGCAGGGGAACCTGTCGGTTGTTTTCAAAGGCAAGATAGCCCACCAGTGCACCCGCACAATTTTCGCACAGGCTGAAGATGATGCTGCGGGGCAACTGCAATGCAGCAAACTGTCGGATGATGCCGCAAACCTCATCATACGTCAGCGTATAGCCGCTGTCATCTTTGATAGCAACCTTGGTCCGGGGCTGCTGATCAAGCTTAAGAAACAAGAGATCTCCTCCAATCACATGATCGTGCAGCCATCGACTGCAAGAACCTGTCCAGAAACATACCCTGCCAGATCCGACAGCATGAACATGCATGCCTTGGCGATGTCCTCCGGCTCAGCCAGCCTGCCCATGCAAATATTTTGAATGCGGCCCTGCAGTTTTTCAGGGTCTGCCTGCTGCATCATGGGCGTATTGGTCAGGCCAGGGGCAATGCAGTTGACACGGATCTTCTTTTCTGCCAGCTCCTTGGCGGCGGACTTCGTCAGTGATACGACTGCACCTTTGGTGGCAGAATAGACCAGCTGACCGCGATTGCCCCGCAGCGCCGTCATGGATGCGATATTCACAATACTGCCGCCGGTTTCCTGCCGGCCCATGAGGCGGCTGACAATCTGCAGCATATTGATCGTGCCAAACACATTGACAGAGAACATCTTCTCCATATTGTCCCGGCTGATCATTCCGATCAGCTCATTGAATTCGACGCCTGCATTGTTGACCAGACCATCGATCCGGCCGCACGCCTTCTTGATCTGCATCACAGCTGCACGGGCTTCAGCTTCGCTGGTAATGTCGAAGTACAGCGGCCGTACCTCGCCCGGTCCCTGCCGGTTGACTTCGTCGCACCATTCCTCGATCATACCCTCCCGGACGTCATTGGCATAAACAATAGCCCCGTTTTGAGCAAACACCGTTGCCATTGCCTGTCCAATGCCGCGGGCAGCGCCGGTGACAATACAAACCTTTCCTGACAGTATATCATTCATTGCGTGTGTCTCCTTTGATGTATCATGCGGCTGCAGCCAGGATACAGGCACCCCTCATGCAATTACGCGTATCTTTTCAGCGCGCATACATCCGGATTCAAATGCACCTGTTTATCTGTTCCAGGCAACCGTGATTTCATGCACCTGTTCTTCCTGCGGCGGTGCATACTTGCGCTTCAGGAAATCAGGAGCGACCTGGGGGAACATGGCGCAGCTGAGAATATCCTCATCAGTCCGGGCATATTCGGAAGCTTCCGCACGGATCTTGTCCATCTCCGGCGCCAGCAGATCAGCCGGACGGCAGGTAATGATCGATTCACCGCCCACCGCCTTCTGGCGGATCTCCTCATTCACTTCGCCCGGCAGTCGGCCGTACTCGCCCCGCAGCAGCATCTTGGACTCCTTGGGGAACATCCGGTAACGCTGGCCGCCAACGACGTTCAGCACCGCCTGCGAGCCAACGATCTGGCTGGTCGGCGTCACCAGCGGCGGATAGCCGAAGTCCTTGCGAACCCGCGGCACTTCCTGCAGCACCTCTTCAAACTTATCCTCGGCATTGGCCTGCTTCAGCTGGCTGAGCAGGTTGGACAGCATGCCGCCCGGCACCTGATACAGCAGCGTATTGGGATCCACCCGAAGCACCTTGGGGTTCAGGTGTCCCTCATCCTGCAGCTTCTGCGCAACGGTCTTGAAATGCTTTGCAGCCTGGCCCAGCACCCTCTGATCCAGGCCGGTGTCACGGGGCGTACCCGCAAAGGCAGCAACCAGCGCTTCCGTTGCAGGCTGCGCCGTGCCGTTGCTCAGGGGGGACAGGGCACAGTCAACAATATCCACGCCCGCCAGCGCCGCCATCATATAAACCATATCGCCGGTGCCGGTCGTATTATGGGTATGCAGATGAATCGGTACGGATACCTTTTCCTTCATCTTGCTGATCAGTGTATAGGTGTTGGCCGGCAGCAGCAGATTGGCCATGTCCTTGATGCAGATGGTATCTGCGCCCATCTGCTCCAGCTGCACAGCCAGTTCAACAAAGTAGTCATCGCTGTGCACCGGGCTGGTAGTATAGCTGATTGCAGCTTCACAGAGTGCGCCGTATTTCTTGACAGACTTCAGGGCAACTTCCATGTTGCGTACATCATTCAGTGCGTCAAACACGCGGACAACGTCAATACCGTTCTCCACAGATTTGCCCACAAAGGCTTCCACCACATCGTCCGCATAGTGACGATAACCCAGCAGATTCTGACCTCTGAGGAGCATCTGCAGCTTTGTATTGGGCATTGCCTTGCGCAGTGTGCGCAGCCGCTCCCACGGGTCTTCATTCAGGAAGCGCATGCAGGCGTCGAACGTCGCGCCGCCCCAGCATTCCAGTGACCAATAGCCGATGCTGTCCAGCACCTCACAGGCAGGAAGCATATCTTCCAGACGCATTCTGGTAGCTGCCTGCGACTGATGGGCGTCACGAAGGATCGTGTCGGTGATCATCAGCTTTTTTTCTGGCATATGGATCGTCGAGCTCATCTGATCTTCCCCTTATTCGCCAATCTCAAACAAGGCAGCGCCGCCCTGCACCGCATCGCCCTGCGCCACATACAGATTCACTACTTTGCCGGCCTTGGGCGCCACGATCTCGTTTTCCATCTTCATGGCTTCCAGCACCAGCACGGGCTGGCCGGCATTCACCGTATCGCCCTCGTTGGCCATGATCCGGATGATCGTTCCGGGCATGGGGCTGTTGACAGCATTGCCTGCAGCAGCGGGCGCAGCGGCCTTGGCAGGTGCAGCAGTCTTCACAGGGGCAGCAGCTTTCACGGGCGCGGCAGCCTGCACAGGGGCAGCAGCCTTCACGGGCGCAGCAGCGCCATCCATCTTTTCAACGACCATTTCATAGGTCTTGCCATCCAGAATAATCCTGTACTTACTCATTGCTCAATCCCCCAACTGATACTTTTTGTATTGAATTTGGTTGTCAGCGATATACTGTTCCAGGCTGCTCTGATGCACTTCCCGGAAGGAAACAATCCGCAGCTGCTTCACATCTTCCTGCATTTCTTCTGCAATCGATGCAATCGCCATAGCAGCAATCTGCTCCATCGTCAGTTCCATATTCTTGCCTCCATCTGGCATTCCCGGTATTAAAGCGGGATGTTGCCATGCTTCTTGACAGGCAGCGCCTTCTTCTTCTCTGCCAGCATATCAAATGCAGCAAGTACCTTCTGACGGGTCTCGTCCGGCAGAATCACTTCATCCACATAGCCATGCTCGGCTGCCACATAGGGATTCATGAACTTGTCATTGTATTCGTCAACCAGTTCCTTGCGCTTGGCGTCAGGATCAGCTGCTGCATCAATGGCACGCTTGCCAATGATCGCCACTGCACCAGCAGCACCCATCACAGCGATTTCCGCCACCGGCCATGCAAAGACCACATCAGCGCCCAGACCCTTGCTGTTCATTGCGATATACGCACCGCCGTAAGCCTTGCGCATGATCACGCTGACCTTCGGCACCGTCGCTTCCGCATAGGCAAAGAGCATCTTTGCGCCATGACGGATGATGCCGTTATGCTCCTGCTGGCTGCCCGGCAGGAATGCAGGGACGTCCACCAGCGTCAGCAGCGGAATGTTGAAGCAGTCGCAGAAGCGGATGAAACGGGCGCCCTTGTCAGAAGCATTGATCTCCAGCGAGCCGGCCATGAATGCACTCTGATTCGCCACAATACCCACCGTCTTGCCCTCGATGCGGGCAAAACCGACCACGATGTTCCGGGCAAAGTTCGGCTGCACCTCAAAGAAGCTCTCGGCGTCCACGAAGGCAGCGATCACATCACGGACGTCATACGCCCGCTTGGAATCTGCCGGAACGATATCCGCCAGGGAAGCACAGTTGTCCACCGGTACACCGGGCACCACAAGGGAGGTATCTTCATTGCTCTGGGGCAAATAGCCCAGCAGCTCACGGACGCCGTTCAGGCAGCTCAGATCATCCGGGTAGACGAAATGGGCCACACCGGAGGTCGCGCTGTGCACCGCCGCACCGCCGAGATCAGCAGCAGAGATCACCTCGCCCGTGACCGACTTGACCACTGCCGGACCCGTGATGTACATCTGGCTGTTTTTCTCCGTCATGAAGATATAGTCGCAGATTGCAGGGGAGTAGCATGCGCCGCCTGCACAGGGGCCGAGGATCACGGAGATCTGCGGGATAACGCCGGAAGCAATGGTATTGCGGTAGAAGATATCTGCATAGCCGGTCAGACTATCGATACCCTCCTCAATACGGGCACCGCCGCTGTCGTTGACGGAAATGAAGGGTGCCTTCATATCCATGGCCATATCCATGGCGCGGCAGATCTTCATGGCATGTGCTTCACCCAGTGCACCGCCGCCCACCGTAAAGTCCTGGGAGGAGGCAAAGGCAACACGGCCATGGATCTTGCCATAGCCGGTGATGACGCCGTCTCCGGGCTTTTTCTTCTTGTCCATGCCAAAGTCGGTTGCCCGGGAGGACAGCATATCATTGATCTCAACAAAAGTGCCGTCGTCAAACAGGGCTTCCATGCGCTCGCGGGCGGTCAGTTTACCGGAGGCATGCTGTTTGGCAATGCGCTCTGCACCGCCGGCAGCATAGACCTCCTCACGCTTCTTCATCAGGCGTTCGATCTGGCTCTGCCATCTTTCGTCCATGTTCAGCTCTCCTTATTCACCAATTTGATCTTTTCTGCATAGGCAGCTTCCAGGTTCTCCCGGAGGAATGTGAGGGATTCTTCCCGCATTGCTGCGATTTCCTTGTCCGCCTGAGTAAAGTCAATCTCCGCGGTATCGATCTTCTCCGGTGGCGCGGCAAACAGTCGGTCCAGCAAGCCCAGCTTGTTGAGCAGATTGTACATGCGGATGTTGATGCCCTTGTCCCGCTCGCCGTTAACCACCACAAAGAATTTCTTGTGGAAGATGTTGGAGAAAGCCGTGGCATGGAAGGAGTTGGTTACCACATATTCAGCATCACGCAGCTGTTGCAGCCAGCGGTCCGGTGATTGCGGCAAAAAGACTTTTCTCTTCAAACAAACTCCGACAGAATACGCTGACATGACCACAGGAAGACCTGTTTCAGCCTTGAGCAGTTCAATGAATTGCTCCATATTTTTGCACCAATGAGTCACATAGACAAAAATATACGGCTTTCTCGCTTTCTTCTGCGGTGCAGCAACTTCGTTCCACGCAGTACGGTCAAGCAATAGCACCGGATCAGAAACGACCTGTGCAGTACGGTCGCTGCATTCTTTGACCAGTTTTGCACCATGCTCTTCTCTGACGCTAATTGAATCCAAGTTTGCAAGCTTTTTCTGAATCTCAGGATACATACTTACCGGTATATCACTTTTCCCGAAGCTTGCAGCATACGAAAATGCATATTTGCGAGCAAAGTCCAGATAGAACAAATCATAACCATGATTAAAATCAGGACTCCAAATCACATCGCTTCCGCACACAAAGGCATCAAAACGATCATTGAGCGATTGCAGCTCTTCGAACGTTTCACACTGGGCAAAATGCATGTGCGCTTTTTCAAAAGGAGCAAATTGACATCGATGCCATTTTGCGATCAATTTTTTTACTTTCCGTTTTACTGAAACAGCAGGCTCAAAGTCAAGGTACCCCTGCAATCTGGAAGTCGGAAGAAGCTCATGCATACAGCGTTCTCCCTGAATGGTCATCTGCCCAATCATATGCTGAAGAGCATAAGCCTGCAAGCAGGAACCGTAGTTCGTTGTAAATGTATATGTGACACCACATACCCGCAGCATTTCCCTTACCCCTTTCTTTTCAGCACTTTCTTCAGAATGACCTTTACATTCGATGGGATCATTCGCTTTATTCCGTCTTTAATGATCACTTTTACCCGCGGCTTGGTCAATAAGTACCTGTATTCTGCCGCTTTCCAGCCTTTTGTCTTAACTGTTTGGAAAAATTGCTCCCGGAAGGGGGCGACTTTGATGGTCTTGCGTTTATTCCCCAATGACAAGTTATTGCCTGCTGCAATATCCGCAGCCCGGGTGGGGACAATTTGCAATTGCTCACTCACCGTCTGCAAAAGCACATTGCCCCTCTCGGAATTGATCAAAATTGCGGAAACACCGCTATTGATATCAAACTCCGTATGGAATTTCGCAACACCCCAATAGTCACCCATCGTCAGGTCTGCAACCCGCTGCTCCGTACCGTAGGGGCATTGAAAACAGGAATTCCTGTCCACCAGCCTGGTATAGAAGCTATAATAATATGGATTGCTGATATGGTCACTGGTCTTCTTTGCTTTTCGCCCCTTGTAGGTAATATGGACACCCAATCCATAGGGGTTCTTATCCCGGAACTTCAGGTTCAGTTCAGAGCGCTTCATTCCCGGTTTGCAGATCGTATCCAGATACTTCTGGAATGCCATGGGGCTGGGTGTTCCGCTGCACAGGAAATCCAGCGTAAACAGGTTCTCATAATCCCTGCGCAGGTAGTTCCTCAGTCCGGCAACCTGGCAGGGCAAGCCGGTAAACATGACCGTTTGCCCGGCCTCCAGCTGCTGCTTGATCTCCGGATATGTATCTCCCGCCCAGCTCCACACATACTTGGAGCCGCGCATGGGCTTCATTTCCTCTTCGTTATGGGCACAGCGGATCACGGCATTATAGTTTTCATCCCACACACAGCCGTACACCACACCGCCGCGCCGGAAAATTTCGCGGGAAAGCACAGTGAAAACGCCGCCGGAGGTACTGTCCTTCAGCGCCTCCTTGTCCAGGAGCTGTACGGCATAGGCCTGTTGGATTTCATGTGTCTGAGGCATATTGATGGCAGGGCAAACCTTATTGCACAAGCCGCATTCCACGCACTGATCCTGCAGGATAACGGGCGTGGGGAATCCCTCATGATCGTCCTGAAACACAATGGCCTGTTTGGGGCAAGCCTTGGCACAGGCGCCGCAGCCGGTGCAGCGGCTCGCATCAACCAACATCATATCATCGTCCTCCAATATCAAGCATACGCCTGTTTCTGGCTTTCCTAGGCAGTAATTCGGTATGGGCCAGTAGCAGGAAAAGAATCAGATAATGATAGCGGTAGAACGCAAATTCAACCGTCGCAATAACCAGAAATACAAGGAATAATGCGATCAGGAAGTCGTATAGTGCATTCTTGTTTGTCCTGCGGGCATAAAAATACATGGACAGCAGGACTAGCGCGAACAGGATAATCGCTATGATTCCTCCGCGATATAACGTTTCCAGATACATGTTGTGGGTATGGTTGATCAGTATTTTCTGCGTCGTAAACTCTGTAGTTTCGTATCCATAACCAACCAATGGTGAATCTGCAATAAACTTCTCTGTCCGCTCCCAAATCAAGGTTCGGCCGGACAATGTCACATCCTTTTTTAAATACATCAGAAGGAGCATGGAAAAGCTGCTGAGCATATCCTGCGTAGAGATAAGCACCTGAACCGCCACACCAATCGCGGTGTATACTACAAACTTTATACTATAATCGCCGCGCCCTTTAGGCTTTGCTTTTTTGATCCTTCTGTCAAAGAGAATCAGCAGGCCCGGTATTGCCAGGCACGCCAAAGCTGCCATAACAGACCACATATACAAATAGGAAGCAATTACAAGAGCAGTTACAGCTGCAGCATATATGCCATATGTCTTTGACCTATTATACAAATAATAGTAGTACCACATCACAAGCAATGCTGGCCATGTCCAGAAGAAAGTAGCATTGTCCTCTGCAAGCAGAAAGTAGTTATCGGTCAGTCGTCTTCCCAGTAATTCCTTCTGCGGATTCATGCCGCCATGATATCCATAGACAAAAAAGGTAAGAGCATTCAGAATACATACGACAGACGCAACTACAATAAAGGTCCGCAAAAAGCGCTTAGGATTATGATACAGGCCAAAATCACAGAAGAAAACATAGAGCAGAACCGTAACCGTCGTAGGAATCGCCTCTGCCCAGCTCACCGCATTCCCAGCCTTTTGGCTTAGAAATGTAGCGCCAATGTTGACCCACAGGAACAATACGGCAATCAGCACTGCTGTTAATGAAACGCGGTAATACCCTCTGCAAACAACAAAGAGCAGAAACAGTGCGCCAGCCGTAAACAAGGCATAGTTCAGATAGCCGAACAACTGGGTAAGGCGGCCTCCAAGAACATAGCTGGCCGGTCTGTAAAAAAAGAGCACCAGCATCGCATATATCAATGCCTCAACTGTGATGGACAACTTGACTTTAAGCTTGATCACAGCGCTTCCTCCTTATCCAGCCAATAATATCCTTGTAAAAATGCAGTCCAATCAGGAAACAATATGTAGCGCCGCCAACTCCGATCAGAATGATAAGGGACATAAGGCCATCAGGCAGCACGCGTTTGGTCAGGCAAACAACAAGCCACATAATCGCGCCATAGAGCAGGAAGACCAGGTTCTGCCTGATGTATTTCCAGACCGGTATTTCCCTTCTGCTTTCATACACCTGTACCATTGCAACAGAAGATTCAGCAAACAGTGTTGCAATCGCAGCGCCACCGGCACGATACTTCGGAATCAGAATGCTATTCAGTACCAGGTTTACCACTACGCCTACGCACAAAGACTTGATGTACGACTTATCCTGCTTGTTCGGCATCAGATACTGTGTGCGCACTACATTCGCCCAGGACCTGAACAGAATCATCGGTGTCATGATTTGAAGCAGCAGGACTGTTTGATTGAAATTCGGTCCCAGATATATCGCTACAAGAGAGTCTGCCACCGCAATCAGACCAAAGATCATGGCAACGGCAGCAATGGTATTGTAGCGAAGGGTCACTCCGATCATCCTCAGTGTCTCATTCTTGTGTCCTGTTGCCACCAAATTGGTCATTCGCGGAAGCATCACCGTGCCAACTGCTGCGATAATCGAATATGGGAGTTCAACAATTCGGTCAGCATAAGTATAGTAGCCAATATCTGCTACGGCATTAATCTGACCAAGCATCGCTTTATCCATCAAACGATAGATGTCGATAAGGATAATCGGAATAAACAGAATAAAACTGCCTTTAATATGAGCCGTACACTCTGAAAGCGTCACCTTTGTAAAAGACACTCTCGAGTGCTTGATTGCCCAAAGGACACAGGTGTTGATAACTCCATTCATTGCCAGGATTAACACATACTTCCAGGTATCCTCCTGACTCTTAACAAACAGAAAAATACATGCCGTAGATATGAAACGGACCGTCATCGTTCTGATCGTTATCAGTTTAAACTCTTCCAGTCCAAAGAACAGCCAGCCGATATCAAACATTGCTGAAAGAACATACAATCCGCTGATCACTGACGATATCATATACTGATCACAGAAGAAAATCAAGTACACAATATAGGCAATCACAGCAATGCTTCCGGTAACCATCTGAAGCACAAAAATGGAAGTGAACGTTTTATTCAGTTGTTCCCTGTTATCGCGCGTTGCAGCAATCTGTCTGTTTCCGTAATTACCAAAGCCAAAGCGTGCAACCAGTACAAACCATGTTGCCATTGCGTGTGTATATGAATATACACCCGTTTCATGGCTGCCCAATACTCGCGCAATATACGGCGTAGTGATCAGCGGTAGAATAACAAGAGATATATGATAAACGATGTTAAAAACAACATTCGTCACCAACTGGTTACTTTTTTTGTTTGACATATTAAGCCTCACGAGCCAGTATATATTGAGTACAACATGTTGAAGACGCTGTCCTCGCCAAAGTTGTTTTGTGCCTCCTCTGAAATACTGCGCAGATCATATCGTTGATAATCCTGATACAGTGTTTTCATGGCCTCCATCAACGATACCCGATCATCTGCAGGGAAAGCAATACCATTGTTTTTGTTAATATACGACATAAACCCAATCGCATCGGAAGTAACCACCGGCAAACCGGAAGCCATCGCTTCAATCACCGGCACGCCAAAGGTCTCCAGATTGCTCGACAAAACAAGCGCGTCGCATTTCTGGAAATAAGCAGCCACTTTTTCTCTATTCATCACACCAAGGAGCGTCACCTGCTTTTGTGCGCCGCGCTCCTCAATGATTTTTTTCAAATGATCATATTCTTCGCCATTGCCGATTATATCCAGGAGCATATGCTCCTGGCCGCCAAATGCATCCATGAATGCATGAATCAGCAAATCAAAGCATTTACACGCAACCAGTCTGCCAGCCGCAACAAAACGGAAGTCCTGGTTCTCCGTCCTTTGTTCTGGCCGATAAGTAAACAGCGAAGAAACAACATTTGGAACGACTCGAATCGGACGATCCGTACCTGTCAATTCCTCAATAGATTTTTTCAAAGGTTCGCCAACGCACAGGAATGCATCGGCATGCTTCGCAAACCAAGTCAAATTGTTCAAGAGCTTTTCGCTCAGTTCCTTTTTCTGAACCTTTGTGTAATGCTCCGTCACAACGAGACGGACTCCCTGTGCCTGCAGCGCTGCAAAGGGAGCAGGATTGAAAATGCTTGGATAATGGATATGAATGATGTCCGGTGTGCCATACTTGTTTACCAGGTGGGAATAGAGCTTTTTGGTCAACAACTGCTTGATCTTTCCACGGGTCAGTTTCGACAGTAAGCCACCCACAGGCACGCTGAGCTTTTCCACCGTTACGCCCTGCGCGTCACTGGTCAGGAAACCAAACTTACGCCACTTCTTGATTGAACGGATGTCAAGAACAGGATAGATTACCTCTATCCCACGTTTTGCAAGCATTTGGGCCTGTTCCAGTTCAAAACTACCTATCATGTTATTTTCTGGCGTCGGATATTTCCTGCCAATGACCCAAATGCGCATAGCTACACCTCATTCGTCAAAGTCAATACCGTATTTGCCAAGGATCTTCTTGCCATTTTCGTAAGAACCGTAATGCAGAATATCTTCGGATTCAAACATCACGTCAAATGTATCTTCCAGTTCAGTAATGAGTGTCAGATGAGCCACAGAATCCCACTGGGGTACATCGCGGAAAGTAAACGTTTCATTCAAGTGCGCTTCTGTGGTGTTGAGTACTTCCACAAAAACCTTGTTATACTTTTGCAGATTCGTCATGAAAAAAGCCTCCATCTGGAAATGAAATCCGCCAATTGGCACAAGTCGTCCACAGACAACAATCTGATGACGTGTCTGTGGACGACAGTATGCTTCTTACTTGTTCATCAGTTTGAGAATATCGCCGACGGTCTCAAAGCCCTTGATCACATCGCCGGTCAGCTTTACGCCAAACTCGTCGTCCATCATCACGATCAGGGACAGCTTGGCCATGGAATCGTACTCATCCACATCCGCCAGGACCGTCTCAGCGGTCAGGGTGCCTTCGTCCAGCTCCAGGGTCTCCTCAAGCAGAGCAATCTTTTCCTGCATATCCATTTCAATCATCCTCCTGTGCTATCATTACTTCATCAGGTTCAGAATATCGCCAACAGTCACAAAGCTCTTGATGACGTCGCCAGTCAGCTTCACGCCAAACTCGTCATCCATCATCACGATCAGGGACAGCTTGGCCATGGAATCGTACTCATCCACATCCGCCAGGACCGTCTCAGCGGTCAGGGTGCCTTCGTCCAACTCCAGGGTCTCCTCAAGCAGAGCAATCTTTTCCTGCATATCCATTTTTCAAATCTCTCCTTATTCTATCTGTATTACTGCTCCAGGTCTTCCGCATTGTAGCCATCCTGGAAGTATTCATCCGTGTGCACCAGGGGCAGAATATCATTCACATTCAGCTTCAACGCAACCGTGGACCAGGACAGACCCACACCGAAGCCGCAGCACAACGCATTAATCTCCTTATCTTCCTGCTGCTCACCGTAGTGATGGACCAGCGTGATCGGGATGGAGGAAGAGGAGGTGTTGCCGAACTTGTTCATGGAAACCAGCATCTTGTCACTGGTAAAACCCGTCTTCTTAGCAATGCGATTCATGATCATCATATTGGCCTGATGGAGCACAAGGCAATCGTAATTGTCAGCAGTCGTACCCATCCGCTCCATGTACTCATTGAGCTGGGCAGGGGTCTCCGTGGTAGCGAAGTTGAATACGGCAATGTCATCCATCTGGGTACCGGGCAGAACGCCTTCGGGACAATCAGGGTTGCGCCAGGAACGGTAGGGGGAGATGATCGCCTTGTAGCCGCTGCCATCGCTGTGAGAAGAGACAACAATGTCAGAACCATTGCCCTTCTGAATCAGCGTCGCAGTACCGGAGTCACCAAAGAGCATGGACGCAGAGTGGCTCACCTTATTGCGACGCTTCTGGCTCATTTCACGCGCGGAAGTATCACCCGCCAGCAGCAGCGCGTATTCCGTTTCGGAGTGAGCCAGCAGGCTGGCAGCAATCTCCACGCCGTAGGTGAAGCCGGAGCAACCCAGATTGACATCAAAGGCAATGCAGCTCTTGTTCAGACCCAGACGATGCTGCAGAACACAGCCGGTTGCAGGAATACCGTAGTCAGAGGTCTGGGTCACAAAGACCAAAACACCAATCTTGCTCCTGTCGATCTGCTTTTCAGTCAGCAGCTTTTCAGCGGCCGCATAGCAGAAGTCAGAAGTGCACTGCCGGGGAGACGCAGAGTAGCGGCCTTCCACACCAGTCTTCTTGATGAACTTGCGGACAATCGTCTCATCCTCGTCGGAAATCTCCAGCAGAGAATCCCACTTGGAAGAAACGGCAGCCGCAATGCCGGCGATTTTCAAATCTTCAAACTTGCTATACATGATTCTTCTCCTTATTTGGTTATGTAGTAGTTAATCCACCGTCAACCGGCAGAGTAATACCCGTAATGAAGCGTGCTGCTGGACTAAGCAGGAAAGCTACGGCATTGGCAACATCCTCAGGCTGAATGATTCCCAGGTATTGACGTTTCAGAAGCGTTGTACTGCTTTCACTATCGTCGCCATATTTCTCAAGGAAGTGATCATACAATTCCGTCGCCGTCATAGCAGGCGCAACCGTATTGAGGCAAATCCCTTTTTCTGCCAGCTCTTTTGCCATACAGCGCACAGCAGAATCCATTGCTGACTTTGAGGATGAATAGGCTGTCTTGGATTTATCACCCCGTATGGATGCAACCGAAGAAATGCCCACGATCCGCATGTTATCGTTGTACCGGCCTTTTTTGCTGACTTGCCGGACCATTTCAACAAACCCGAAGTAATTAATTTGGAACAGTGAAAGAAGTTTCTCCGGCTTCAGCATATTCACCGGCAGCGTTGCTGCAATTCCGGCTGAATACACCATGCCATCCAATTTACCGTTATCGGCAACGATTTTTTTGACAAGCCCTTCGATTTCTCCCGTCTGGCTCAGGTCAGCAACATAGTAGCTGTGTTCTTTGCCCTCCAGCTGGGAAATCACTTCCTGCAGTTTGTTCTCACGGCGTGCAATCAGGATCACGGCAGCACCAAGTTTGCTGAGGGAAATCGCAATCTGTTTGCCAATTCCGGATGAAGCGCCGGCAATCAAAACTTTCTTATCTGAAAAATCAATCAGATTCTGCATTGTGCTCTATATCTCCTTAGCCCAATCAGCCCTGAGAGATACCGCCATCCATCAGGATAGAAGTACCAGTAATCGTCTTGGTCGCATCGCTGAGCAGGAACGCGATGGTGTTCGCCACTTCAATGGGCTCGCTGACGCCCATATACTGCTTTTCGCGAACATCACGCAGCTCCGTCGTATCCGGATAGCGATCCACATAGATCTGGTACATGCGGGTATTGACCCAACTGGGCATCAGAGAATTGATGCGGATCTTCTTTTTTGCGAGATCGCAGATCATGCAGCGGATCGCCGAATCCATTGCAGCTTTGGAGGCGCTGTATGCAAGCTTGGTCTGCTTGCCATGGATGCTGGCAATGGAAGACATTGCAACAATGCTGCCGCCTTCTGCGAAGTTCTTTTTCGTCAAGCAACGGACAATCTCAACGAAGGAGAAGAAATTGACCTGCATAACCTCAAGAACATTCTCGTATTTCGTCATGTTGAAGGGGCGCATGGGCGCAATTCCGGCGCAGTGAGCGATGCCGTGGAAGATTCCCTGCTCTGCAGCGATCTTCTTCATTAGCGGCTCGACACCTTCCACATCCTTCAGATTGCACACATACTGGGAATGGCCTTCGCCTTCCAGCATTGCCATCGTTCTGGACAATCCTTCCTCACTGATATCCAGCATGACGACTGTTGCGCCCAGGCGGGACAGCTGCGCTGCGGTTTCGGAACCAATGCCGGACGCAGCACCAGTAACCAGAATCTTCTTGCCTGTCAGGTCCATCGGGTTTACCATTTTATTCACGCTCCTGTTTGTTTTATCAGGTGTAACTTAATCATTTCAGCATTTCCGGGGTAATTTTTCCCTCGCGGTACCACTCATCAGTCTGAATGATAGGCAGCACCTTGTCCGTATCAATCACAGCATTGGTAACACCCCAGGACAGGCCGATACCAAAGCCGCACATCAGGGTATGCAGCCGCTTGCTCTCAGCTTTCCCATAGGCATCGCACAGGGTCAGCGGGATCGAAATGCCGCCGGTGTTGCCGTACCGGTCCAGCGACAGAGGGGTCTTCTCCTTGGGCAGCTTCAGCTTGCGGGCAATCTGCTTCAGCATGAATTGATTCGCTTGATGCAGCAGCACCGCATCATAGTCCTCCGGCGTTGTGCCGGTATGCATCAGGTACTCCTGCAGCGTCTGCGGCACATCTGTGATGGTAAAGGAGAATACGGATGTACCATCCATATAGATATCATACAGGGATCTCTCAATGCCATCTGCACAGACGAACCGGTCCCGCGGCGGATACATGTCCCGGAATCCGCCCGCCGGCAGCACGATAGCCCTATAGCGGCTGCCGTCGCTGCGAAGCAGGGTTGTGCTTTTCGCCTCAGCGCAGCGTTCCAGTAGGATTGCTGCACCTGCATCACCATACATCATCACAATGGACTTGTCAAGAGGATCAACCAGTTTAGAAGCAGTTTCTCCCAGCAGCAGCAGACCATATTCAGCATCCGAGCTCTCCATCATGCTCATCGCTGTCTGCAAACCGTAAATAAACCCGGAACAGCCAAGGGCAATCTCGATCGCAGCGCAATCCGTGGACAACCCCAGTCGATGCTGCAGCACGCAGGCTGTCGAGGGGCGGCGATAATCCGGCGACTGGGTAACAAAGACCATCAGTCCGATTTTCGAACGATCCACCGAGAAATGGGTCAGCAGATTTTCCGCAGCTGCATAGGCCAGATCGCTGGCGGTCTGCTCCGGCAGCGCCTTGTACATGGCCTTGATGCCGGTTCCCGCAGAAAACTTTGCCGGGGTTTCTTCTCCAAACACGGGAATAAAGCTGTCCACCGTGACTTCATTGGCAGGAACCGCACAGGAGATACCCCCGATTCCAATACCATTGCTCTTAAAATAAGCCACGTTTCTTTCCGTCCTTTCACAACGTCTGAAGGATAAAATCCTCAAAATGACCAGGCCAGATATGCAGCCCTGCTGGCAATTCCGCAAGTCTTGGCTGTCCCGTGGACTGCCATAGCTTTGCATTACCGCCCGGGAATCTCAGTTCTATCGGATAATCCCGCATCATGCTGTCTCCGGAAAAGAAATGCTTTCCATCAACCATGATACCAATGCTCCCCAGGGAGTGACCCGGTATCTCCATCAGTTCTACCGTGTGTCCCATCCATGCCATGCAGTGCCTGTCTTCGAAAGTCTCATCTGCCGCACAGGTATAGGCGGCATCCGCCTGCGGAAATATCTCCAGCTCAATCCAGCTCTGCAGCTGACAGAACACATCGAAATAGCGCGCCAGATTCTTTTGCGGCGTCTGAAGATGGGCGTTGCAGCGCTTGGAGCACATCAGCGGCGCACCATAGTGCTGCTTCCACGCATTGACGCCGGAAATATGATCATAATGCTCGTGGGTCACAAGCATCTGGTCTATGATCAGTTCTTGTCCCGGCGTTGTATCTTCAAATGGATCAATAACCAGTGCATGCCCTTCTTCCACCAGCAGATACATGTTGGAGCGCAGCAGCGGGGATTCGTATCTTCTGATCTCCATCATTCTGCCAGCGCTGCCAGCGTCTCTTCCAGCGTCTTCTGGTTTTCTACCCGCAGGATCTTCACGCCCTTCAGGGTCTTCTTGACCAGGCCGGAGAGCGTCTTGCCGGGGCCGCATTCGATAAAGGTGTCCACGCCAGCTGCCTGCATGTTCTGCAGCGTCTGCACCCAGCGCACGGGGCTCATGGCCTGCTGCACCAGCAGGTCAGCGATCTGCGCCGCACCCTGCAGGGGCTGGGCATTCACATTCATATACACCGGCAGAGTAGGCTCGGCAAAGCTGCCGGTCTTGAACAGCTCAGCCAGCTTCATGGCCGCAGGCTTCATCAGTTCGCAATGGAAGGGCGCGCTCACCGCGAGCTTCACCGCACGGATCCCCTCTTCACCAGCCAGCGCGATCGCCTCATCCACACCCTCTGCAGTGCCGGAGATCACCGTTTGCACAGGGCTGTTGTAGTTGGCAGCAACCACATAGCCGGCATTCACCTTGGCGCAGATCTCCTCAATCTTTTCAGGAGAGCCCCCCACCAGCGCAGCCATGGCACCAATGCCGGGGGCAACAGCCTCCTGCATGGCGTCGGCACGCACCTGGATGATGCTGAACACGTCCTCCATAGGGATCGCACCCGCAAAAGTCAGCGCTGCATATTCGCCCAGAGAGAAGCCCGCAGTAACATCCGGCTCGATGCCGTGCGCTTTCAGCGCCATAGCAGCCGCCAGATCTGCCGCCAGCACACAGGGCTGCGTGTTGTGGGTCAGGTTGAGCTCCTCCTGCGCGCCGTCAAAGCAGAGTCCGGAGACGGAACGGCCCAGCTGGCTGTCCGCGGCCTCAAACACGCCCTTGGCTGCCGCCTCGGTTTCATACAGATCCTTCATCATGCCGGGGTACTGAGCGCCCTGGCCGGAAAACAAAAATGCGATCTTCATCATGATTTCTCCTGTTTCTTTTTTCTTGCGGGAGCCCCGCTTACTCTTACTCCGGGTTTGACATTGGTGACAACGATGCTGCCCGCTTCAATCCATGCACCATCGCCGATGGTAAGATTTGCCATGATGGCTGCATGCGGGCCGACATAAACCCCTTCGCCAATGGTCGCACTGGTGATGTTGGAAAATGCTTCCAGAGTACTGTAACTCCCTATGTTAACAGATTCCGCCATCAGCATATCCATTGTTACAAAATCACCAAAGCGTGCATTGGGTTTTGCATTCGTATTGGCAATGATACAGCCTTCGCCCGCAGAAAAATCACCCAGCATGAGCGCCCATGGCGCATATAGTGTAGCGAATCGAGCGTTGCGTGCTTTGAACAGCGTTGCAACTCGTTTCTTTTCTGCGGGATTCCGGATGCCCATCACATATTTCTCTGCATCATAAGGCTTCCATTCCTCAATCGTGCCAAGGATCGGAGCCGGCGCCGGAATTCCACCAAACGGATCTTTTCGATCACTGAGAAAGCCCTTTACATGATAAATTGGCTGAACTTTGTTGATTTCTTGTGTCAACCAGTAAACTTCCAGGCCAAATGCATCTTCGCATACAATGATGATATCAAGCATGTTCTCTCCTCATGTGCAGGGATCAGATTTCTTTGGCCGGAACACCGAAAACCGTTGCCTTTGGTCTGACGTCCTCGGTAACGATACTGCCCACACTGATCATAGCATCATCTCCTACCGTTACGCCGTCAGTAACCACCGCATGGCTTCCGATATAGACCCGCTTGCCGACATTTGCGCTCTGCACCACAGTATATCCGGTTGTCGTCGTGTAATCATCGATCTGTGCACCGGACATCAGCATGGAGCCGTTGATGCTGACAAAGTCTCCCAGTTTCACGCAGCAACCGATCCGGTATGCTTGGATCAGACAGCCTTCACCACAGACAAAGTCGTCCGAAATGAAGGTATACGGCGCAATGATAGAGGCAAATCTGCATCCTCTGGGACGCAGCAGATTCGCCAGCTTTTCCTTGGCTTGCGGAGTGCCGTTGCCCATGCCATAATACTCATTGCCAATCGGATGCCAGTCCTGTATCGTTCCAAGAACCGGCACCTCGATACCTACCGCTTTCAGATCCACGGGAACATCACTTAAAAAGCCAAGAACATTCCATGCTGGTTCTTTGCCTGCATTCTGGGCAGCCATGTTAATTTGCTTGATAACATAGTACATTTCCAGGGCACAGTTGCCGGCACATACGATAATAATATCTTTCATTTACCGTCTCCTCAGGATCAACAGATTGACGAATTCTCGAAGATCTCTTTTCCATACTTTTCTTTCGCATGATATGAATCCATGGCATGACCATCTTCATCATATCCAACAAAATAGTAGGCAGCCTGTCCGCCTGCGTGAAAACCGCGGACTTTGTTGTCGAAAACCATCTTCACCAGCGCAAAACACATCTTGATATCCGTTTTGAAACTGATATTCTCCACATACCAGATGTCATTTTCAAACTTGCGGTGATAGTTGCACAGGTTTTCACCTTCTGGGACATACATCGTGGGGCATTCCAGACCCGGACGAACGCACTCGCGCATCCTGTGCCGATCGCTCATGCGCTCATGGAAGAAAGCCGGATAGGGCCGCGGGCCAATGAGGGACATATCCCCCTTGAGCACATTCCAGAAATTCAGCAACTCATCCAGCGAGGATTTGCGCATGAAGTGACCAAATTTTGTGATCCGCTCAGCAGCGGGAAGCAGTCGACCATCCGCGTCTGTATTGTTGTTCATGTTCCGAAATTTGATCATGGTAAAGCCTTTTCCGTTCATTCCGATACGAGTCTGTTTATACAGCAAAGGCCGCCCCACATCAAAATAGGTGCATACGGCAAAAATCAGGTTGAGCGGAAGCAGAACAAGACAAATGGGCAATGAAATGACGATGTCCAGAATCCGCTTTCCCCAGCGGGAATAAAAACTGGTGCGGGGATGAACCTTCGCGGAAATGCTGTTGGCATGATTCAGAAAATTATCCCGCAGGAACGCTACCATCTGCTCCTCTTCGCGGGAAATCAGATTATAATTGCCCTTTACTTTTTCTTTCGTGTTGTCCTTCGATATCTTCGGCTGAATGGTATGCATACTGTAGTTCCTTCCTGTCTTTTGTTACTTGCTTACCCGGCGAAGGAATTGACTGCGTCGATTACCTGACGGACTTCCTCGTCAGGCATTCCCATATAGATCGGCAGGCTGACCTCTTCATCAGCATAGCGCTCGGTCAGGGGGAAATCACCGCGCCCGAGACCCCAGTCTGCGTAGCAGGGGGAAAGATGCGGCGGAATGGGATAATGCACCTGCGCCTGAACGCCGCACGCTTCCAGATGCTTCAGCAGTGCCGCGCGCTCCTTGCAAAGAACAGCGTAAAGATGGTACACATGCGTGCAGCCGTTACGTACCTGCGGCAGCTTCACCAGCGGGTTGACGATCCCGCTGGTATACATGGCAGCAATTTCCTGCCGCCGTGCATTGCACTCTTCAAGGTGCTTCAATCCCACACCCAGCACTGCAGCCTGCACTTCATCCAGGCGGGAATTGATACCGGTAATCTCGTTGACATATTTCACTTCGCTGCCATAGAAACGGAGCATCCGCAGTTTCCTTGCCAGCTGATCGTCATTGGTAAGCGCCATACCGCCATCACCCAATGCGCCAAGAGGCTTGGTGGGATAGAAGCTGAAACAGGCAATATCGCTGAAAGAGCCCGCCTTCCTGCCATTAACGGTAGCGCCATGGCATTGCGCACAATCCTCAATGATGTAAAGGCCATGTTTCCTGGCAATGGCATGGATTTTTTCCATATCACAGGCCTGGCCGTACAGATGAACAGGAAGGATGGCCTTGGTGCGCGGCGTAATGGCAGCTTCCAGCCTTTCAGGATTCAGGCCGAAGTATTCATCCGGCTCAACCAGCACAGGCTTCGCGCCGTTTTCGGTAATGCCGAGCACAGAAGCGATGAATGCATTGCTCTGCGTGATGACTTCGTCGCCCGGGCCAATGCCCAATGCGCGGACAGCCAAGATCAGCGCATCCTGTCCCGAATTGACACCAATGCCATGCTTCATGCCAATATAGGCGGAAAAATCACGCTCGATCGTTTGCAACTCATTGCCCAACACGTACCAGCCGGAGCGCAGTGCACGCAGCACAGCTTCCTCATATTCCTGCTGGAACATATCATACTGCCGTTTCAATGCAATAAATGGTACTTGCATATTACGCCTCCATTGTTTTCTTTCGGATATCAACCGGCAAATACTTTCCTGAAAGAGTATTTCAGGCTTCGCTTGCAGCCCACGCTATCCTTGAAGTCACACAGGCCATAGTTGGGAATACTGTTTTCTGTGGCAGTAGCTTTGTCAAGAATTCGATAGCCTTTATTGCCATAATACCGAATCGTATAATAGGTGAGAAAGTTCATGCTGTTTAACTCCGTATAGTCTGGATGTACACCGCAATATATTCCCTGAACAGTTGTACTGTTAACTACATACAGGAATTCTGCCAAGACACTTGTATCACCACATTTGACGATGAAAGCATCATTTTCGACAAGCGCCAGTGTTGCACACAACTGGTCAAATGTCATTCTGACCGGAAAACCTTTCGCCTCATGGTTGATCCTGATAAGATCATAAGCTTCCCTAAGCAGTTCCGGCGTATCGCATCTCTGCACCGTAAACTCTCGCCTCATCGCTTTCCTGAAGCCTTTCCTTCCCTTGTGGGAAAGACGTGCGCAATACGCATCGGGATCAAGGTTAAGTTCATCAAGATCCAAAGCATAACTCAGATCTAGATTGATCACCTCATACCGATTCCGATAAAAGGCGCTAACCCATGCACTAAGTATGTGTTCATCATAAAACAAGGGAGGGAAGATAAAGGTGATCTCTGATATTCCGTTTTGTCTGCAGTATGCTTCAAGCGCTTCGACTGCTTCATCAAAAGAAGCTACGTTTTCACCTGGACGAACTTCCACCGGATAAGAGTAAGGCGCCGAGAACGGACACTTCGCCACCGTGCCCTTTTGCCCCAGTATCAAACCAAACCTGGCCGAATTTCCCTGATAGATAATCAGGTAATGAACCTCGTCCACTTTATCCTTATTCAGCTCAGTAAAAGCAACCTGATTGAAAAAAACCCGGCAATCAGTAACCAGCTTGCTGTATGTCTCTGCTGTTACCCTGACAGCGTTCATCATCAATCCTCCGACTCACTTATCGTGATAAGACTCAGAAATCTTTACTTGCAAGCTGCTTGAGCGACATATTCCCTGAATTGCTGATAATCACGGATATAGTCATCTTCATCATAGTGCTCAGAAGCAGCAACGCAAAGCACCGAATCATCTTGGAGCCAGTCCATCGTGCGCCACACGCCCGGACCAAGCAACAGTCCGGCCGAGGGCGTCTCCAGCAAAACAGAGGCGCTCTCTGTGCCGTTTTCAATATTGATTCTAATCTTCCCGTACGGGCAGAACAGCAGCTGCCAAAGTGCTTTGTGTGCGTGATGCCCTCTGCGCTCTCCCGCTTTCACGCCGTGGATATAGTAAATCCGCTTTATCTCAAAAGGAGCATCCTGCGTCCCCTCAATGATGGACAATGCCCCCTGATTCTTGTTCTTCATGCCATGTGTTTTGAGGGATACCAGCTGATACAGCATCGTTTCTTCATCCTTTATCTGATCTGGTGAGAATGCCTTTCAGGCATCACGCCTGATTCGTTCTGCTCTGACATATTCCCAGCAGCAATAAAGCTGCAAATACGCATACAGACCCATTTACAATTATAAGGTAAATAGGGTGAATAGTCAATACAACATAGAACAATATATGTAAAACATCAGCCTGAAAAGTCATGCTGTAACCAGATATTGCGCGTCTGCCTGACATAAAACCAGAATAACATGGTTGTACTGCAAGTCGGCTATAGCAGATGAGCTTTCAAGTCTTTTGAAATGTCTTTATGAAATTTAGCCCGCCCAGAAAATGAGCATGCGAGTTCTCCGCCCCCTTTTCAAACCCTTCAACTTATTGTATAATCGGATGGAATGACTTTTCAGGAGGAAGCCCCCTTGAAATACCTGCTGAGCTACTTCAGAAAATACCGCCGGGAGAGCATCATTGCGCCGCTGTTTAAGATGCTGGAGGCAATGTTCGATCTGCTGGTGCCGCTGGTGGTGGCCAATATCATTAACACCGGCATCGCCGCGCGGGATACCGGCTATATCCTGGGCCAGTGCGGGCTGCTGATCCTCATGGCCCTCATCGGCCTGGCCTGCTCCTTTACCGCGCAGTACTTTGCCGCCCGGGCCGCCATCGGCACCGCCACGGGCCTGCGCCATCAGCTGATGGCCCATATCCAGAAGCTCTCCTTCACTGAGCTGGATACCATCGGCGTAAGCACCCTCATCACTCGCATGACCGCCGACGTCAATCAGGTGCAGAACGGCGTGAACATGTTCCTGCGCCTGTTCCTGCGCAGCCCCTTCATCGTCATCGGCGCAATGGTGATGGCCTTCACCGTGGATGCGGGCGCGGCGCTGATCTTTCTGATCGCCATCCCGGTGCTGTCGGTGATTGTCTTCGGCGTGATGAAGCTGACCTCGCCCATGTACAAGCAGGTGCAGCAGAAGCTGGACGCCGTCACCGGCGCGACCCGTGAAAACCTGACCGGCGTGCGCGTGGTGCGCGCCTTTGGCCGCGAGGCGGCGGAGGCGGAACGCTTTGCCCAGCTCAACGGCGAGCTGAATGCTGCCCAGCTCCGGGTGGGCCGCATCGCCGCGCTGATGAATCCGCTGACCTACGTCGTGGTGAATCTGGCGCTGATCGCCATCCTCTGCGTCGGTGCGGACAAGGTCAACAACAGCACATTGCTCTCCGGCGACGTGGTGGCGCTGGTCAACTACATGAGCCAGATCCTGGTGGAGCTGGTGAAGCTGGCCAACCTGATCGTTCTGCTGACCCGCGCCGTGGCCAGCCTGGGCCGCGTGGCCTCCGTGCTGGACGCGGAAACCTCCATGACCTACCCGGAGAAATCCGCACAGGCTGACAGCGCCGACGAAGCCGTTCGCTTCGATCACGTGTCTCTGACCTACAGCGGCGCCGGCGACGAGAGCATCACCGATATCTCCTTCCGGGCGCTGAAGGGCCAGACCATCGGCGTGATCGGCGGCACCGGCTCCGGCAAATCCACGCTGGTGAATCTGATTCCCCGCTTCTACGACGCCACAAAGGGTACCGTGTCCCTGATGGGCCGCCCCGTCACCGACTGGACGCATGATGAGCTGCGCGACCGGATCGCTGTGGTCATGCAGCGGGCTCAGCTGTTCAAGGGCACCATCCGCTCCAATCTGCTCTACGGTGACACCGCCGCCACCGATGAGATGCTCTGGGAAGCTCTCGAAACTGCGCAGGCAGCGGAGTTTGTCCGCCAGAAGCCCGGCCAGCTGGACGAAGTGGTCGAGCAGGGCGGACGCAACCTCTCCGGCGGCCAGAAGCAGCGTCTGACCATCGCCCGCGCGCTGGTGAGCCGCCCCGATATCCTCATCCTGGACGACAGCGCCTCCGCCCTGGACTACGCCACCGACGCCGCCTTGCGCCGTGCGCTGCGCCACCTGCCGGAGACCACCACCACCTTCATCGTCAGCCAGCGCACATCCTCCCTCCAGCATGCAGATCAGATCCTTGTGCTGGACGACGGCGAACTGGTGGGCTGCGGCACCCATGAGGCCCTGATGGAAAGCTGCGAGGTCTACCGCGAGATCCATGAAAGCCAGTTCCGCAACGACCACGCCAAGGGAGGTGCGCAGGCATGAGCAAGCAGAAAAAAGGCCTTGACCTCCAGACCCTCCGGCGCGTGTTTCCCTATGTAAAGCCCTACCGTCTGCATCTGCTGACGAGCCTTCTGTGCGCCTCGGTCAGCGCCGCCGCTGCGCTGCTGATCCCCATTTTCTCCGGCAACGCCATTGACTGCATGCTCGGCCCCGGCGCGGTGGACGTGGCAGGCGTGGGCAAATGGGCGCTGCTGATCGCCCTGAGCGCAGTGCTGGCGGCCATTGCCCAGCAGTTCCTGGCGACGAGCAACAACCGCATCGCCTATTGCATCAGCCGCGATATTCGCAACGAGACCAGCTGTAAGCTGCAAAGGCTCCCGCTCTCCTATCTGGACGCCCATCCCGCCGGCGACGTGGTCAGCCGCGTCATCGCGGACGTGGACGCCTTCTCCGACGGTCTGCTGATGGGCTTCACCCAGCTGTTCACCGGCGTGGTCACCATCTGCGGCACCCTGGGCATCATGCTGGCACTGAACGTTTCCATCGCCCTGCTGGTGGTGGTGCTCACGCCCCTGAGCCTCTTTGTGGCGGCCTTCATCGCCAAGCGTACCCACCGCTATTTCACCGAGCAGGCCAAGGTGCGCGGCGAACAGACGGCCCTGATCAACGAGATGATCGAGGGCCAGAAGGTGATCCAGGCCTTTGGACACGAGGATGAAAGCCTGGCAGCCTTCGACGAGATCAACGGCCAGCTGGGCAAGGTCAGCCTGAATGCGACCTTCTTCTCCTCCCTGGTGAACCCCTCCACCCGCCTGGTCAACAACATCATCTACGCAGCCGTAGGGCTTGTCTGTGCACTCTTTGCCATTGCGGAGAATCCGGCCATGACCATCGGCGGCATGAGCGTTTTCCTTTCCTACGCCAGCCAGTATGCCAAGCCCTTCAACGAGATCTCCGGCGTGGTGACCGAGCTGCAGAATGCCCTGGCCTGCGTGCGCCGCATCTTCACTCTGCTGGACGAGCGGGACCGCCCTGCCGACGCAGCGGATGCCGCCGACCTGGATGCGAAGGGACATGTCTCCCTCGCTGACGTGAGCTTCCGCTATGTGCCCGACCGGCCGCTGATCGAGGATTTCTCCCTGGACGTGCAGCCCGGCCAGCGCATCGCCATCGTCGGCCCCACCGGCTGCGGCAAGACGACGCTGATCAACCTGCTCATGCGCTTCTACGACGTGAATGAGGGCGCGATCCGGGTGGACGGCACGGACATCCGCCAGATCAAGCGGCAGGAGCTGCGTCGCAGCATCGGCATGGTGCTGCAGGACACCTGGCTCAAGGCCGGCACGATCCGGGAGAACATCGCCTACGGCAAGCCCGACGCGACCCTGGAGGAGATCATCGCCGCCGCCAAGGCCTCCCACGCCCATTCCTTCATCCGCCGCCTGCCCAACGGCTACGACACCGTCATTACCGAGAACGGCGGCAACCTGTCCGCCGGGCAGAAGCAGCTGCTGTGCATTGCTCGCGTGATGCTGACGCTGCCGCCCATGCTGATTCTGGACGAGGCCACCTCCTCCATTGACACCCGCACGGAGCTGCGCATCCAGTCCGCCTTTGCAAAGATGATGGCGGGCCGCACCTCCTTCATCGTGGCTCACCGCCTGTCCACCATCCGCGAGGCAGATGTGATCCTCGTCATGCGGGATGGGCACATTGTCGAGCAGGGCAATCACGATACGCTGATTGCCCAAAACGGCTTTTACGCCACACTCTATAACGCACAATTCGGCCTGTAAGGGGCGGGCGCTGCCCCTTACAACCCTGCCAGAGGGACAGATTCAACATCGCTTGCCTTTTTCGCCTTCGGCGAAGTCCCCATTGGGGACACAAGGCTGCACGACGCTCTCTGGACGCCCATTTCGCAATGCGGCTGGGCAGATTTCCCCGGGCTGATTCCGCGTGCGGCTTGCAAATGACAGGAAGAGAGGAATTTATGAGCAAATATATCGACCGCGCGAAGGTGCTCCGCGCCATTGTTGAACCCCACTACAACTGCGGCCAGTCCGTCATTCTGCCCTTTGCAGAGGAGCTGGGCATCCCGGAGGAGCTGGTGATGCGCTTTGCCGGCAATTTCGGCGGCGGCATGAAGACCGGCGCGCTGTGCGGCGCAGTCTCCGGCGGCGCAACGGTGCTGTCCCTGTACGGACTGAATGACCTGGACACCCTGGCCGACTACTACGCCCGCTTCCGGGCAAAGCATCCCGAAGCCATCGACTGCAAGCCGCTGCTGAATCGCAACGCCGAGCTCGGCAACGAAAAAAAGCCCTTCTGCGACGGGCTGGTGTACGAGTGCATCGAAATCGCCGAGGCAATGCTGCGCGAGGCCGGGAAAATCGAATAAGGCACACAAAAACCCGCATCCGGAACAATCCCGGGCGCGGGTTTTGCTTGTCAGACGGATAGGTGTTATACTCCCAGCTTAACCGGGAGTCAATAGGAAAGGCCTCCTGTACCATCCTGAGCGTGGTCTGGCAACTGCAAAAGCAAGCGAAGGAGGCAGCATCATGAAAGATGACGTAAGAAGTTTTCACATAGTAAATGGAGATGCAAGTATCATATTGTGTTTGGGCCGAGGTGCAGGCGACAAAGCATCTGTCGGCAACTGAGCGCAGATATCGGAAAGATCTTGCGAGAGCTATGTGAGAGAAAAAGTGTGGAAATCATAGCGGCAGAATGCTGTCCGGATCACATCTACATGCGGGTGGCAATACCACTGCATTTATGTGTAGCATCGTTTATGGGGTACCTAGAGAGCAAAAGTGACTTGATGCTCTTTGACCGACATGCAAACCTGAGGCACAAGGAGGAAAATCGGCATTTCTGATGCCGGGGATACTATGTAGACACGGTAGGCAAGCGTGAAAATGCGATCAAGGACTATATCAAGAATCAACTGCAAGAGGATATCATGAACGAGCCAATCAGCATGAAGGAGCAAATTGACCCGTTTACGGGTGAGCAGGAGAAAACAGGCAAGTTAAAGCAGCCCCCGAGTAGGGGGCTGCCCGTGATAAACTTGCGCTTGTCAGTTTGCACAGAAAACAAACGTCTTAGCGATTGCCGTACATCTGCTCGTAGTAGTTCTGATACTCGCCGGAAATGATTTCCTCCCACCACTCCTTGTTGTCCAGATACCACTGGATGGTCTTCTTGATGCCGTCGGCAAACCTGGTTTCCGGCAGCCAGCCCAGCTCGGAGTGGATCTTGGTGGGATCGATGGCGTAGCGCAGGTCGTGCCCCTTGCGGTCGCCGACGTAAGTGATCAGGCTCTCGGGCTTGCCAAGCTCCTTGCAGATGATCTTGACAATGTCGATATTGGCCATTTCGTTGTGACCGCCAATATTATACACTTCGCCTACACGGCCGTTGTGGATGATCAGGTCGATGGCCTTGCAGTGATCCTCGACGTAGAGCCAGTCGCGGACATTCTCGCCGGTGCCGTAGACGGGCAGGGGCTTGTCAGCCAGCGCGTTGGCGATCATCAGGGGGATCAGCTTCTCGGGGAAGTGATAGGGGCCGTAGTTGTTGGAGCAGCGGGAGATGGTCACCGGCAGGCCGAAGGTGCGGTGATAGGCCAGCACCAGCAGGTCAGCGCCCGCCTTGGAGCTGGAGTAGGGGGAGCTGGTGTGGATGGGGGTCTCCTCGGTGAAGAACAGGTCGGGGCGGTCCAGGGGCAGGTCGCCGTAGACTTCGTCCGTGGAGACCTGGTGATAGCGCTCAATACCATACTTGCGGCAGGCGTCCATCATGACCTGGGTGCCCATGATGTTGGTCTGCAGGAACACGCCGGGATTCTCGATGGAGCGGTCCACATGGCTCTCAGCAGCAAAATTGACCACGATGTCGGGATGTTCCTCCTCAAAGAGCTGGAACACCGCTTCGCGGTCACAGATGTCCGCCTTCACAAAGCGGAAGTTGGGATGATCCATCACGGACTTCAGCGTGGACAGATTGCCGGCATAGGTCAGCTTGTCCAGGCAGATGATGCGATAGTCCGGATACTTCTTCAGCATGTGGAAAATGAAGTTGGAGCCGATAAAGCCAGCGCCGCCGGTCACAATGATTGTCTTACTCATTCGTCCTTACCATCCTTTGCCAGCATGATCAGATACTGACCGTAATCGGTCATCTTCAGCTCCTCGCCCAATGCCATCAACTGTTCGGTGGTGATGAAGCCCCTGCGCCAGGCAATCTCTTCAATACAGGAGACGTAGAAACCCTGACGCTCCTGCACGGTTTCAACAAACTCAGCAGCCTGCAGCATGCCCTTGGGTGAGCCGGTGTCCAGCCATGCCATGCCGCGCTGCATCAGGGAGACCTTGAGCTGTTTCATCGCCAGGTAAGCGTTGTTGACTGCAGTGATCTCGATCTCGCCGCGGGGAGAGGGCTTGACGTTCTTGGCAATCTCCACCACCCGGTTGTCGTAGAAGTACAGGCCGGGAACGGCGTACTTGGATTTGGGCTGTTCAGGCTTCTCTTCAATGGAGACAACGTTTCTATCCTTGTCGAAGGCCACGACACCGAAGGCATGGGGATCTTGAACGGGGTAACCGAAGATGGTTGCGCCCACATTGTTTGCCATGGCCTCCTTCAGGATGCCGGTGAAACCGTGGCCGTAGAACACATTGTCGCCCAGGACCAGGCAGACGCTGTCGTCGCCAATAAAGTCTTCACCGACAATAAAGGCGTCAGCAAGGCCACGGGGTTTATCTTGCACCTTATACTGGAAATCTACGCCGATACGCTTGCCGTCACCGAGCAGCTTCTCGTACACAGGCAGGTCATCGGGGGTGGAGATGATCAGAATCTCCCGGATGCCCGCCAGAAGCAGAACGCTCAGAGGGTAGTAGATCAAGGGCTTGTCGTAAATGGGCAGCAGCTGTTTGGAAACAGCTTTTGTCAGGGGATACAGTCGTGTTCCCTTACCGCCGGCAAGAATGATTCCCTTCATTGCTGATGTTATCCTCGTTTCTCCGGTATATTGCGCTGTTGGCCACAGGCTTGGTGCAGGGGAAAGGCTGCGCAGAGGACAGACCGGTAAATGGTGGGTCTGTCGGCATACTGTCAGCACTGAAAATGCTGGCATAATAAGCCGCATATATTATACCTTACATAGTATACATTCGTCAACCGGATTTTCTTGCACAGACCCGCCGTTTCTCCTCGGTTTTTGCATTTTTTGATGCATTTTCCCCGGCTGCGTTTGCCCTGGATAATGTGCTGGGAAAATCTGGTTTCTTGTATCGGGAAGAGACGGAAAATTCCGCCTTTCCGGGAAGAAGTTTCTTCCCTGATCCGTTATACAGACAAGAAAGAAGCCGAAAGGAGCACTAACCATGAAGAAAATGCTGCTATTCCTGCTTGCCCTGCTGCTCTGCGCCGGGACGGCCGGCGCGTCTATCCTGCCTGCTGCGGGCGTGGATGAGGACTTCAAGGCCTGGACGGGGATGGACTGCACGCCTGCGGTGGTGCTGTGCGAGAGCCTGAGCGTCCTGGACGCCCGGGGCGATCAGGGAGGCCGGAAGGTGAGTACCCTGACCTATTCCGGGAAGACGGTTCCGGTCATCGAAAGCTGGGACGGGTATGCGAAGATCTCGTATCAGGACGGAAGCAGGACGGGCTGGGTGCGCAGCGACTACCTGCTGATGGACCCTGCCTGGTATGTCTGCGATGAGGAGCTGCAGGTCTATGCCTATCCGGATACAATGGCGCCCCGTGTGGCCCTGCTGGACAAGGGAACGAAGCTGCCGATCCTGACGGAATACACGGATGGTCGGAGCGTTGGCGGCTGGGTGTGCGTGAGCCTCCGGGGCGCGGCGGGCTGGATTCGCAAAACGCCGAAGGATACGGTCAGCCAGACCTGGTTCCGGCCTGAGCTGCTGGCGGATATCCGCTATGCCCAGCTGACCTGCGGCGATGAGACGATCGGCTGCACCGCCCTCAATATCCTCACGGAGCTGTCGGCCCTGCTGACCAGCGTGGAGGACAAGGGCGGCATGGTGTCGGGCTGCCCCTTCCTGGCGACCCTGTACCTGGAGCTGGGGGACGGCCGGCAGCTCGAACTGCAGCTGGCGACGGATTCCTGCTGCGTCTACCGGGTGGACGGGCGGGATTACGCCTATGCCCGCAGCCTGTTCGACCCTGTTGAGGGCGCGCCGGACAATGAGGTGCTGTTCAGCCTGTTCGGCATGAATGCACAAGACGCCCTGGCAAACTGAGCCCGTCACAACTGTAAAATCTCCGGCAGTGCCTTCCGGATGGGACGGAAGGCGCTGCCTTTTGCCGTTGTATGGGAAAAGGAGGGAGACTTGTGAAAAAATGGTGGGTGCTGATCCTGTGCCTTTTGCCGCTGCTGGCCCTGGCGGAGGAGATGCGAATTGTGGATGTGGAGGAAACGATGGATTACACGGTGCTGCTGACGGAGGAGGAAGCGGGGCGTTTCATTACCGTCCGTACGCCGGAGGAAAGCCGCCGCAGCGGCCCGTGGCCGGGGAATACGGTTTTCTACGGCGTCTGGCCCGAGGGCGGGATCGAGCTGCTCTGGGGGGAGCGGGTCGCCTGGTACAGCTTGCAGACGGATGGAACCTGGCAGCTGACAGGCCTGCATGACGTCAGCGTGGATGACTGGGTTGTCCGGACGCCCTGGGGGCTGTATGCGCCGCATACGGACCGCTTCATTGTGGGCAGCTGGGATGCGGAGCTGTTTTCGGGCCCGGTGGGGGATGCCCTGTTTGACGATGTTTCATCCCCGGACCGTACCGGCTGGGCGGTGGTGAAGGCGGATGCCGCGCCCCTGTACGACGCACCGGAAAAGGGCGAGGACAGGGGACGCTTCTTCGCAGGAACCCCTGCAAGGGTACTGGAAACAAAGCCGGGCTGGGTGCGCCTGTCCGTTGCGGCGGAGGTAGGCCTGAGCGGCTGGATGCAGGCGGAGCAGCTTGCTTTGGGGGATGAAATACTGACGGTGGACCCGACGCAGGTGCGCTATACCCTGTCCGATGCGGCATGGGAGACGCTGCCGCCGACGCCGCCCTGGCGCGCTGCCGGAGTGAAGGGGCCATTCCTCTTTCTGATCACGGAGGCGGGCGTCCGCTGTGCGGTATATGATTGGCTGGACGGGGCTGATACACAGATGATCACCTGGGGCAGGGCAGCCGTGCAGGACACGGAGGTGCTGCTGGTGCTGACGCAGGAGGGGGACGCCCGGCGGCTGTGGGTCTGCGAGACCGACGGGCAGGGCGGAACGAAGATCCGCCGAAGCCTTCCGCTGCCCGGGGATACGGTGCTGACCATCCATCGCGCGGAGGAATACAGCGTGCATGAGATCACCCTGAGCTGGCAGGAGGGACAGCGCCGCGCCTGCTTCAACCGCCGCCCGGATGGCATGTGGCTGCTGTCCGGCTACGGGGAAGCTTCCGGCTGGACAGCAGTTACCTACTGCGGGACGGCAGACTGGCTGGGAAGTCCGCCCCGGCCCGCGAATTTCAACGGGCTGTCAGCAACGCTGTTTTCCGCCGACCTGGACGCGCTCTTTGAAGCTGCGGATAGAAAACACCGGCAAGGCTGGGCGATGGTGGACAGCTTCTTTGCAGATGTGTATGCCGAGCGGGAGGGGGCCTATCTCTGCCGGCTGTGGCAGGGGACGCCGCTGCGCATCCTGCAGGAGGACGGCGCCTGGTGCGAGGTGGCGCTGGGGGACGGCGGGCTGATCGGCTGGACCTACCGGGCCCGTCTGGCTGTTGCGGAGGAGGTCGACGGCACGGCCCTGCTGCCGGATCTGGCCTGTACAGCGTTGCAGGAGATTGCTCCTGCCGGGGGGCTGACGATGGACGGCAGCACCTGGAACGATCTGATCTGGCCTGTGGGGGAAACAGCGGACGGTTCACAGGCCATCCTGCTCATGTGGGACGGGGCGGTGGGCTTCTGTCCGTCGGAGTCCGTCCTGCCTGGGAATGGATGAAGCAGGAGCGCCGGATTTCTCAAGTGTCGCCGGCGCTGCCTGAAAGCTGCGCCGCGGCGCTCACAATGACGTTGCATGCCATGCTGCCCTGTGGTACAATTAAATCACAGGGAAGGGGCATTTCCTTCCCGGCAGCGAGGATAGGATTTACAAAGGAGGTACATCATGTCGGATTTCACAATGCCCATTATCATCGGTGTTGCAGTGGTGCTGCTCATCATCATCTTCATGTGCAATTACATCAAGGTACCGCCGAATGTGGCGCTGATCGTTTCGGGCCGCAAGCATAAGTACAAGGTGAAGGACGAGAACGGCAAGGAGATCGTCAAGCGCTTTGGCTACCGCATCGTTCGTGGCGGCGCGACTTTCGTCATCCCCTTTTTCGAGCGCGTGGATAAGCTGAATCTGGGCATCATGCAGGTGGACATCAAGACCACCCAGCCCGTGCCCTCTCAGGAATACATCGGCGTGCTGGTGGACGGTGTGGCGAACATCAAGATCGGTTCGGACGATGTGAGCGTCGCCACCGCTGCCGAGCAGTTCCTGGGCTGGAAGCAGCAGGAGATTGCTGCTGTCGCCATGCAGGTGCTGGAAGGCAACATGCGCGAGATCATCGGCCGGATGACCATCGCCGACCTGGTGCAGAACCGCGACAAGTTCGCCAATGAGACGCAGAATGCTGCCACCACCGACATGCGCAACATGGGTCTGGAGATTGTCAACATCACCATCCAGAACTTCTCCGACAACAACGGCGTACTGGATACGCTGGCGGTCAAGAACATTGCCGAAAAGAAGCGTGACGCGGATATTGCCCGTGCCGAGGCTGAGCGTGACACTGTGATCCGTCAGGCGATTGCCGATCAGGAGGGTAACAAAGCCCGTACCGAGGCGAATGCCCAGATTGCTGAGCAGAATAAGGAGCTGGAACTCCGCCGCGCCCAGTTCCGCGCCGAGCAGGACCGCGCCAAGGCTGAGGCCGACCTGGCCTACCAGGTGCAGCAGGAGAACGCCCGTAAGGCCCTGGAGACCCAGCGCGCCGAGGCAGAGATGATCCGTCTGCAGAAGGAAACCGAGCTGCAGGCCCAGCAGGTTCAGATCCAGCGCGAGAAGCTGTCCATCGAGGTGCGTGAACGCGCCGAGGCTGAGCGCGACGCCAAGATCGCTGCCGCCGAGGCAGAGCGTGCCGTCACCCAGGCCCGTGCCGAGGCGGAACTGTACAAGGCCGAGAAGGAAGCCGAGGCTAACCTGATCTCCGCCCAGCGCGAGGCAGAAGCCAAGTTCGTCCTGGCCCAGAAGGAGGCCGAGGCCATCCGCATGAAGGGTGAAGCCGAAGCGGAGGCCATGCTCAGGAAGGCTGAGGCCATGAAGCAGTACGGCCAGGCGGCCATGATGCAGATGGTCATCGACAAGCTGCCCGAGATGGCCAAGGCGGTTTCCGAGCCGCTCTCCAAGACCGACAAGATCATCCTCTTCGGCGAGGGCGGCGCGTCCTCCATGGCCCGCGATACCGCCGGCACCATGCTGCAGACCTTCGAGGCGGTGAAGGACGCGGTGGGCCTGGATATCCCCAAGATGCTCCGGGACGTGACCACCGGCGGCCTCATTGGCAAGGCGGTCAGCGATGAAGAAAACAAGGCGGAATAACCGGAAGGAGCACAGAATTTGTTATGAGTGAAAAGCGTTTTGAAAAGGTGTATAAGCAGGGCGCAGTAGAGTGTGTGGAAGTCTGGGTGGATCGGGAAACGGGCGTAAACTACGTCTACTTTTCCCAGGGCTACGGCGCCGGACTGACCGTCCTGGTGGACAAGGACGGCAAGCCGGTCATCACACCGGTCAGGTAACATACGGCGAGGGGGACGCGGAGCGCGTCCTCCTCTTTTGATGCGGGGAAGGTTATGTCGCTACCATTTCTCGACCTCTCTTTGTGGAGAAAGTCTCGTTGCATCGATTGCTGGGGCGAGGAAACCTGTAGGCTCAGACACCAGTAAATTGGGATTTTAGCGGTGGTGTAACTTATCGCGTACGGCCTCATCCGTCACGGCTTGCGCCGTGTCCCCTTCCCCAGAGGGGGAAGGTTTTGAAGGCCCGCACCCCTTACGATTTCCATTCACTCCGGGCACCCATATATCCAAGCCGTATCGGCTGCAGCGAGACCTCAAAAGGAACGATGCGGCGATTTTGCAGAGGGATTCTTCCGCTGGAAGCGGAGATTCAGAGAACCTCTCTGCAATCGAGCCGCCCCCAATGCAGCCGCCACTACGCCTACTCAGGAGAACAGAGGGGGACCGGGGGGAAGCTGTTTTTGCTTCCCCCCGGCGGCTTTGCGCACGCGGATCGATGACCCTTCGACGCGCGAAAGCGGCTACCCAGATGCAGAACAGTCTTGCCGTCGAGGAAAAGCAATTGTGTAATCATGCAACAGAAAAAAGTCCTCTCAGTCAGCTGGCGCTGACAGCTCTCCCGGATGGAGAGCCTTTGGGTGCTGACAAATCCCAGTTTCCCCATACGCTCCGGTGGATTCACATCAGCGCCTTTGCAATAAAAAAGCGCGCCTGTCCAAGCCGGACAGGCGCTGCGGAATCATTCTTCGTCGTCATCCTCTTCCACGCGGAAGGCGTAAATGGTGGTGGTGTCGTACTTTTCGCCGGGGCGCAGCACGGTGGTGGGGAAGTTGGGATGATTGGGGGTGTCCGGGTAGTGCTGGGTCTCCAGGCACAGACCGGAGTAGTTGCCGTAGTGCATGCCGCCGCGGCCGCCTTCATAATCGGTGGTGCAGGCGGTGTAAAGCTGCACGCCGGGCTGGTCGGTGATGATCTCCATGGAGCGGCCGGACGCCTCGTGATACACGAAGGCGCACAGCGCCATGGCGCTGCCCTTGCGCAGGACGTAGTTGTGATCGTAGCCGCCGGCCCACACCATGGGGGCGCAGCTGTCCTTGGCCTCGATGCCGTCCGCCAGCAGCATGCCCTCCCGCAGATCCAGGGGCGTGCCCACCACAGGCATGTAGCTGCCGTTGGGGATCAGCTCGGAATCCACCGCCGTCACCACGTCCGCATCGATGAATACCACATGATCCAGCACCGTGCCGTGGTCGTGACCGGCCAGGTTGAAGTAGGTGTGGTTGGTCAGGTTGCAATGGGTGGCCTTGTCGGTGGTGGCCTCATAGCGGATGGACAAATTGCAGTCGTCATCCCAGGCATAGGTGACGTACATATCCAGGTTGCCGGGGTAGTTTTCCTCCATGTCGGGGGAGAGGTAATGGAGCTTCACGCTGTCGCAGCCCTCGGCCTCCTTGGCTTCCACCAGCTTCCACAGCTTGGTGTTGAAGCCCTCCTTGCCGCCGTGGAGGGTGTTTTGGCCGTCGTTGGCGGTCAGGTTGTAGGTCACGCCGTCCAGGGTGAAGGCGGCCTTGGCGATGCGGTTGCCGTAGCGGCCCACAATGTCGCCCATAAAGGCGTGGTCGCCCTCGTAGCGCGCCAGCGTGTCAAAGCCCAGCGTCACGTCCGCCAGATTGCCCTCCCGATCGGGCACGATGATGGAGGTGACGATTGCGCCCAGCTCGATCACGCTCACGGATGCGCCGGACTTGTTGGTCATGGTCATCATGGCGACGGCGTCGCCCTTTGCAGTGGTGCCAAAATGCTTTGTAACGATGCTCATGGGAAATCTCCTCCTGATGTACGAAATCGTTTCTTCTATTGTACCGCATTGACGGCGGATGTCAAGGACTTTGTGCAGGCGGGAGCTGCAAAAACTGTGCTGCGGCCTCTGCCAGCCGCCACAGCGGACCGGCGGTTTCCCTCAGCCATCCGGCAGCGACGAGCCGGCCGCTGGGCCAGTCCTCCGCCAGCGCCAGCGCGTCCCACAGTCGGAGCGGGGTGATATACTGCACGGCGGTGCAGCCTGCAGCAGGATCAACGGCACCCAGATCCAGCACGGCCCCCTCCTCGCCGGCACTGATCAGCAGCAGGCGCAGCGGCGGCCCCTCCTCCTGTGCTTCTCTTTGCATTTCGACCTGCAGCGTGCCGTCTGTCTCCGCCAGCCGAGCCCAGCCCTGCGTCCGGCCCCGGGCGTCCTTCAGGAGTATATGCCGCAAGTTTGATGGACTGTTTTTCATGCTCATCCCTCCCGGATGAGCCTATGCGGGAAAAACGGGAAATCTCCCTGCGTTCGGAAAAAGTGAACGCTGCGGCGGCAGAGTGGCGGCGCGGCTGGGCTGCCGCTGCATTTTCTTTGTCTGCGGCTTGACAAAATCCCCCTTTCCCCCTATGATACAATGGTACGAAAATCGGGCGTGCCATGCCAGGCACGTACCAACAAGGAGGATATCACAATGGCTGAACTGACGATGGAAAAACTCAAGGCGCTGTGTCAGAACCGCGGCTTCATCTTTGCCGGCTCTGAGATCTACGGCGGCCTGGCAAATACCTGGGATTTCGGCCCCCTGGGCGTGGAGTTCAAGAACAATATCAAGAAGGCCTGGTGGAAGAAATTCGTCCAGGAGAGCCCCTACAACACGGGCCTGGACTGCGGCATCCTGATGAACCGCGAGGTGTGGGTCGCCTCCGGCCATGTGGGCGGCTTCAACGATCCCCTGATGGACTGCAAGGCCTGCAAGGCCCGCTTCCGCGCGGACAAGCTGATCGAGGACTTCACCAAGGGGGCGGAGACCGGCGACGGCTGGAAGAACGAGGAGCTGGAAGCCTACATCAACGAGCATGACATCGTCTGCCCCGTCTGCGGCAAGAAGGATTTCACCGGCATCCGTCAGTTCAACCTGATGTTCAAGACCCACCTGGGCGTGAACGAGTCCTCTGCGGCGGAGGTGCTGCTGCGCCCCGAAACCGCCCAGGGCATCTTCGTCAACTTCCTCAACGCCATGCGTACCACCCGCAAGAAGCTGCCCGCCGGCATCTGCCAGATCGGCAAGTCCTTCCGCAACGAGATCACCCCCGGCAACTTCATCTTCCGCGTGCTGGAGTTCGAGCAGATGGAGCTGGAATTCTTCTGCAAGCCCGGCGAGGATCTGGAGTGGTTCAACTACTGGCGTACCTTCTGCAAGGAGTGGCTGCTGGCCCTGGGCCTGAAGGAGGAGAAGCTCCGCCTGCGCGACCATGAGCCGGAGAAGCTGGCCTTCTACTCCAAGGCGACCACCGATTTTGAGTACCTGTTCCCCTTCGGCTGGGGCGAGCTGTGGGGCATTGCCGACCGCACCGATTATGACCTCAAGCAGCATATGGAGCACTCCGGCAAGTCCATGGAATACCTGGACCCGGTGACCAACGAGCGCTACATCCCCTACTGCGTGGAGCCCTCCGTGGGTGTGGAGCGTCTGGTGCTGGCCTTCCTGTGCAACGCCTATGAGGAGCAGCTGCTGGACGAAGCGAAGAACGACGTCCGCACCGTGCTGCACCTGCATCCGGCGCTGGCACCCTACAAGGCCGCCGTGCTGCCCCTGCAGAAGAACAAGCTGGGCGACAAGGCCCGCGAGGTGCATGCCCAGCTGGCCAAGTACTTCCCCGTGGAGTACGACGAGACCGGCTCCATCGGCAAGCGCTACCGCCGCCAGGACGAGATCGGCACCCCCTTCTGCATCTGCGTGGACTTCGATACCGAAGAAACCGGCACCGTCACCGTCCGTGACCGTGATACCATGGAGCAGGAGCGCGTCGCCATTGCCGACCTGCGCAAGTATATCGAGGACCGGATGGAGTTCTGATCCCCGGACAATGGAACATTTCAGGGCGCACCGTGCAGATGCATGGTGCGCTTTTTCCATCGCCGATTGAAAACCGGCGGCAAAGGTGGGCGGCTTTTCCGATGGACAAGGCTGCTGCCGGGCCAAAAGACTTGCTCAATTCATAATTCGCTGATATAATATCAGAATAGCCGCAATTCGACGGCTGAGAAATCTATGCGCAGGCATGGCTGAAAGAGGCTGCTATACAGATGACATATCATGATTATATTTCCGAAGCTACGCTGCAGTATCTGATGCAGCAGTATCCCGAGCATACGCCCGGGTGGCTCGACGGCTTTGAGGATGAGGTCGCCCGCCTGGAACAGCAGTGGGACGTACAGGTGGAGGGCTTTGAGCGGGAGTCCCGCTTCGGCACCATCCTGTACGGGTACAGCGCCCGGTACGGGAAGGTCGCCATGAAGATCGTCCCCTGGTTTTCACCCCGGCTGCAGGGCGAGATCTACTGCTACCGCCATCTGCCTTATCAGGAAATGTGTCCCCTGCATGCGGTGGACGAAAAGCTGGGTGCGATGCTGCTGAAATATATCCCTGCCAGGGCGCAGGAAAATGCGGCGTGCAAGGAAAATGCGCTGGCCGCGCTGTATGACCAGCGAAGGGCCGCAACGCAGGAGGACGAAATGCATGTGCCCTTCTACGGGGACGTGCTGGCGGAGGTATCCGCCAATGCGCTGCAGGTCATTGCCCGCACCGGTGATCCGGGCTATGCCCATCTGGCGCTGTCCATTGAGCGGGCAGGGCAGGCCATGGCCGGGTTTGCCGGGGAGGCGCTTTGCCTGATCCACGGCGATGCACATGCCTTCAACCTCCTGGAGGAGGGGGACAGCTGCCTGCTGATCGATCCCCTGGGCTACCGGGCGCCCTTCGCCTTTGAATGGGCCCGCTATCTGGGCACGGCGACGAAGGCGGAGCGGCTGCCGGATGCGGACGTTTGCGCAATGGTTCGCCGCCTCACCCGGGACCGGATTCCCCTGGAGGAGGCCCTGCGTGCCTTTGCGATCGACACGACCCTGCGCGCCTGCAACACCTTCATCGAGGGCAACACCTATGAGGAGATCTGCCTCTCTGCGGACTGGGCGAAGCGCGCCTGGGACTATTACGATGCGCTGGGGCGTACATAAGCAGTAACAGACAGGAGGCGATGCAAAATGTCGCTGATGGAAAAAGCCAAAGCCTTTTATGCGGACATGCGCCGGGATGTTCCGGCCAGCTATAAGTCCCTTGAAACCGAAGAGCCCTTTGACAAGGTGTTCACCAAGCCGCTGGGCTATCTGTTCACCCGGTTCTTTATCCATATCGGCTGGACGCCCAATATGGTCACGATTCTGTCGATGTTCATCGGCGTGGCGGGCGGCGTGCTGTTTTATCCGGCGTCCTTCGGGTGGAACCTGCTGGGCGTGCTGCTGGTGATCTGGGCCAATATCCTGGATTCCACCGACGGTCAGATGGCCCGCCTTACCGGGCAGAAATCCGCCCTGGGCCGATTGCTGGACGGCATGTCCTCCACGCTGTGGTACATCGCCATGTACTGCGCGGTCTGCTGCCGGCTGTATAACGATCCGATCCCCTTCTTCCCGGATCACACCTGGGGCTGGATCATCTGGGCAATTGCGCTGGTCTGCGGACTGCTGGGCCATGCGCAGCAGTGCACCATGGCGGATCGCTACCGCAATATCCACCTGTTCTTCCTGAAGAACAAGCACGGCGATGAGCTCCACCGCTTTGAGGATATCAACCGCCAGCTGCGGGCGCTGCCCAAGGAGGGCGCGGGGCTGCAGAAGGCCCAGCTGTTTATTGACGGCGTCTTTACCCTCTCCCAGGAAAAGATCACCCCCACCTTCCAGAAGGTCTACGATGCCTATCTGGAGGCGGACGAAGACACCCGCGAAGCCATCCGCCAGGATTATCTGGCCGGCTCGCGCAAGTATATCCAGCTGACCAATGTGCTGACCTTCAATGCCCGCGCGTATCTGTTCTTTGCGCTGGTGCTGCTCAATGTGCCGTTCCTGTACTTCGTGCTGGAGTTTTTCGGCTTCGGCGCGCTGAAGATCTACACCCAGCGCAGCTACGAGCGCCTGGCGCAGGACATCCTGGAGAAATACAGCTTGCCCGGCTGCAATCGGAAAAAGGCCCATGCCGGATTGTGGAACAAGATCTTCTTTGCCGTGGGTGTGATCGGCGTGATCGTCATGCTGGTGAACACTGATTTTTCCGGCGTGGACTGGTCCGGCACGGTGCTGCGGCGGATGCCGTTGTGGCTGCCCTCGCTCCTGTGCCTGTGGATGGTGATCTATGTGCTGCATGCACTGGGCTACGGCATCATCATGCGCTGGCGCAGCAAGGACGTCTCCTTCGGGCAGCTGCTCAGGGTGTCCATCTCCGGCTTTGCGCTCAACCACGTCACCCCTGTCGGCCTGGTGGGCGGCGAGTTCTACCGCATTATGGAGATGAAGCCCAAGCTTGGTACCGAGCGGGCGGTGGCCGCCACGCTGACCTTCACGGTCATGAACACCTTCTCCCATGTGATGTTCTGGTTTACCGGCGCGATGCTCTACATTGTCAGCGGCTGCCCGGGCAGCTGGGTAGTGACGGCGGGCGTCGTGCTGATGGCGCTGGCCTGCGGCGCGGGGATCGTGCTGTTCTTCCGCTACTGCAAGCGGGGCCTGGTGGTTTCCGTGATGCAGCTGCTTTCAAAGCTGCCGCTGGTGGGCGGAAAGGTGGCCGCCCTGGTGGAGAAGAAGGCGGAGCAGTTTGAGGAGATCGACCGGGATATGGAGGCGTTCTACCGCCGCCACTGGGATTTCTGGCGGACGACACTGGTGGAGTATGCCGCCCGTCTGCTGGAGGCCGCCGAGTTCTGGCTGATCTTCCTGGCCCTGGATCTGAATGTGCCCTTCATCTACTGCGTGGTGGCGCTGTCCTGCGCGTCGCTGGTGGGCAATCTCCTGGCCTTTATCCCTATGCAGATCGGTACCCGCGAGATGGGCCTGGCTCTGGCGATGAGCTGGGTTGGCCTGGCCTCCCCCCTGAGCCTCACGGCTTCCATCATGTCCCGTATCCGTGAGCTGATCTACACCGCCGCCGGTACGCTGATGCTGCTGGTGCACGACGGCAGGCTGCCGGCAGCTACCAAGGAGGAGGTGCTGGAGCTGGCGGAGGAGGAGATCCATATCCCTGCCCAGGATGACTGGGAGCCGCCAGTGCCGGACGCACAGCAGGCTGAAGCCTCTGCGGAAGAAGCGGCGGAACCGGTGGCTGACGAAGCATCCGAGGAACCTGCTCCTGGGGAGGTGCCGCTGGCATGAATGCGGCGCTGATCCTTTCCGGCGGCGTGGGCGCACGCTTTGGCGCGAGCGTCCCCAAGCAGTATACCCGCATCCTGCGGAAGATGGTGATCGAATACGTCATCGAGGCGGCGATGCAGGCAAAGACCATTGATGTGGTGATGGTGGCCGGGGCGGATAGCCCCCAGCTGAAGCGGCTGAAAAAGAAATACGGCTTCCATACGGCGCCCGGCGGCAGCGTCCGCAACGAAACGCTGCAAAACGGCCTGACGGCGCTGCGGGCAATGGGCTGCGAGCGGGTCGTCATCCTGGATGCGGTGCGTCCGCTGGTGACCGGCGCGCTGCTGGACGACTACACGGGCCTCCTGCAGGCGGGCTGGGACGCGGTTTCCACCGTGCAGCCCATCACCGACAGCCTGGGCTGCCTGGACTGCCATGCGGTGGACCGCAGCCGGTATTACCTGATGCAGTCCCCGGAGGGTTATGACCTGGTCAAGCTCCTGCAGTATTTCGACCCCGGCTCCCCCCTGACGGAGGTGGCGCATCAGCTGCCTGCGGACAGCCGGATTTACCTGTACCGGGACTTCCCGGAGAACCCCAAGCTGACCTATCCCTGGGAGAGGAATGCCATTGCCCAGGCGCTGAAGGAGCGGGTGAAATGAAACGATGTCTGATACTGCTGCTTGCGCTGCTGCTGACCGTGCCTGCGCTGGCTGAGCAGGCGGAGATTCCGGTATTGCAAAGTGCCCGGGAAGCCCTGGAAACGCTGGGATACCCGATCTCTGACGAGGCGGTTGCCCAGACGCTGGCGTATCAGCGCAGGATGCAGGAATGGTACAAAACGGCGGGCATCCAGCTTTCTGACCGGTGGGACAGCCGGGAGGAACTGGCATATCTGCTGCTCCAGTGCCAGGGGCTCGGCGTGTATGATTACGACGCGCTGACCTGGTCGCCCACATCGGAGCGGGTATATGCCTTCGATGCGGAGTTCTTCCATGTGGCGGGCATGTATACCGAGTTCCTGCAGGGCATACAGGCCATCATGCCGGAGGCGAAGATCACCGCCGTCCGGGAGGACCTATCCGGGATGGACGAGGACCTGGGCGGCAGCCGCAAGGTGTATTTTGACTTCAACGATCACGCCTATGTGGTCAAGCTGAGAAGCGATGGCGACTGGTTCAACGGCGAGATGATCGATTTCGTCAATCAGGTGCTTGAGACCGAGGGACTGCCCAACCGGCTGCATATGGTCAGCGATCCGTTTGACCAGGTGGTGATGCTGATCTGCGGTACCGAGCAGGAGGCGGCAGCGCTGCGTACGCTGCTGGGGGTGGAAGCCCCGGAAGCGGATGCAGGCTTCGATCTGCTGAACTGGCTGGGCAATCTGCTTGGATGGTAAATTCCCAATAAACCGCATTGGCGGGATGGTTCTTAAGAAGAAATTGATCCAACAATAAGCAATGAGCATCCGGTGATTCGAGTTGTTTTGTCAAGGGTGTTTTAACATTTTTTCAAAGAGTGCTTAAAGACAAGGTAAACCAATATAAAAGAGCCGAGAGTGACGTATATAGTTATTCGCGGCTCTTTCATATTTCTTCTCTATTCATGTGCGTCATCTAAGCAAACACGCATAACAACGCTAACGACGAAACAGTTAAGCCCGGCTGATGCAATCATCAACCGGGCTTATTATACTTTAGAAGATCGGCTTCATCCGTGCCAGATAGATCGACCTGATCTGTACCTCGCCCTCCGCCGAAAGGGTGATGCCCTCGGAATCGGGCTCCTCGGTGTACGCGCGGATGGTCAGGGCCTTATGGTCATTGAAGAATGCCTCCGCCAGGGAACGGTCCACGTACAGCTCCATGGTCAGGATGCCGTCCTGCACCGTCAGCGGGCCGGACACATAGCTGGTGGGTGCGCCGTCGCCCTTGTTTTCGGTCGAGCCGTGGATGATCTGTGCGGCTGCGTCGTAGGTGTAGGTGGTGCAGTCCCAGCGGCCGCCCTGCAGGATGTTCACGGTGAAGCTGGACGCGGCGGAAATATCCGCCGTCAGCCGCAGGCAGTACATGTCCTCCTTGACGGCGGAGAGCAGCTGGTTGGCGTCCTCCAGGGAGATGTTCTGCCGGTCGATCAGCACCTCGCCGTGAAGGCTGCTCAGGGTCTCAATCGGAGCGATCATCAGATCGGTGCCGTCGTCGCTGAGCCAGATGCGCCTTGCAAGGCCGGCGGTGTGCGCCCAGCCGGACGCGCCCTGATCGGCAGCGCTGCGCTGATCCTGCATGATGCTGAACATGACCACATCGCCCGAAACCGGGTCGATGAAGGCGCTGGGGCCGGTGAAGACGTTCGCGCCGTAATCCAGCAGGTCGGGAATGCCGCCGAAGCGCTCGTCAGGCGTGAACTTGCCGGTAGTCACGTCAAAGTCGCCCACGAAGTAGTACACCTTGTTGTCTGCAATGCTGGCGGGAGCGGGAGAGAAGGCGAACATGTACTTGCAGATGGTGCCCGCCTCGTTGGTCACGGGCAGCAAGATGGGCAGTTCCCAGGTCTTGCCGTAGAGCATGGACTGGTTCTTCATTTCGAAGATCGGGCCGCGGTAGATCCAGTTCTGGGCAATGGTGCCGTCGGATTGCAATTCGAGGGTATCCGTGGTGTACAGCAGCGCCGTACCGCCACCCGAAGAGGTCGAGCCGGAGCAGATCAGCATGCACCAGGTGCTGCCTTCCTTCCAGATGTGGGGATCGCGGAACTCGCCCCGGCGGCCCTGACCGCCCTTCTGGATGATAGCCAGATCGGCGCAGATGACCCAGTCGGTCAGCTCAGGATCGCTGAGATCGGCGGGATAGGCCACGCCGATGTTCTGGTTGGAGATCAGGCCGTCCACCCGGCCAAAGGCGTCGTTGCCGGCGGTGAAGAACAGCAGCGGCACGCCGTTTTCATCCAGCGTCGCGCCGCCGGACCATACGCCGTCCGGGGTGACGGAATCAGCCGTGGGGACGATGGCTTCCTTCACGGGCTTCCAGTTCACCATGTCGGCGGAGACCCAGTGGCCCCAGCCGATGTTGCGCCAGTAGGAGCCGGTCATGTTCTGCTGGAAGAAGAGATGGTACATGCCGTTATAGTAAACAGGCGCATGGGGCTCGTTCATCCAGAACTGGTAGGGTGCAGCGTGGTACTGGGGGCGGGTATAGTCACCGGTGAGGATGTTCTGCAGCCAGATGTCCTCAAAGGCGATCTCCGGGACGGCTGTCTTTTTGTATTCCGCGGCAATTTCCTTTTCGGTCAGGGCGGCGCTGTATACCTTCAGCTCGTCCATGTAGCCGCTGGCAACGTTGAGGAAGCCTGCCGTCAGGCGTTCGCCCTCGCCGTTGCGGCCGATGAGGAGGGTGCGGTTTTTCGCCGGGGCGATCTGTGCGCCGGCGGGCACGGAACGGGAGGTCACCAGCTCGCCGTTGAGGTAGAGGCACATCTGCCCGGCCTTGGCGTCAAAGGTGGCGGCGACGTGGTTCCAGCGGTATTTTTGCAGATTGTCGCCGTTGGTCCAGATGGACAGCCACTCGCTGCCTGTGCCGACCTGGAAGCTCAGCGCGCCGTGCCGCTGGTAGCCAAGGATGAAGCCCTGCTTGCTGTCTTTGACGGACTGGCTGATGATGCCGGTCAGCTTGTCGGTTCCGTTGTCGGCGGCGTTGGGGTCGTCCCACTCGAAGGTGCGGGGGGCGATCCACACGCTGATGGTCAGTGCGTCGCCGGAAACGGAGATGTCGTTCTTCTTGTAGGACAGGTAGGTGGTCGCGCCGTCAAAGAGCAGACAGCCGCCCTTGACGCCCGCGCTCCGCCACTGGGGCTCCTGATCCTCCATGAATACCGCGTGGGCAAAGCCGTAGTTCATGTCCGTGTCCGGCAGATTCCCGGAGGAATCGGTCAGGGTCAGGCCCTTGCCTTCGTCAAAGGCAAGGTGGAGCATCAGATCCCGGGCGTACCTGTCGCCGCCCAGGAGCAGCACCGCCGCCGTCACGCCGATGGCCAGCACGAGCACCGCGCACACCGCGGCGATGATGATTTTTTTCTTCATGAGTGCCTCCGATGGAAAGGAGCCCGGGCAGCGAACTGTCCGGGCTTTGATGTTGGATTACTTCAGGTTGACAGCCAGCTGCCAGGGGATGAAGACTTCCTCGCCGGTGACGCTCTGGTTGACCTTGTCAGACAGATTTGCGTAGTCGGGAGCAGTCTCGTAATAGGTGACAACCTCGTCGAAGAAGGCATGCGCCCAGCCGCCCTCGATCACCTCATCGCACAGGACGATGTACATCTCCTGACCGATGTAGGCGGACAGATCCATCACATAGGTGCCCATATCCGCCCAGGAACCCATGCCGGGGCCGACGTTGGGGAAGTTGGCGTCGTTGAAGCGGTTCTGCTTGTAGTAGCCGATCTCGGTGCCGTCCGCCAGGCAGACCTTCACGGAAGCCGCCGCAGCGCCCATGCGCACGGAGATGAAGCCGGAGCCGCCCAGGGTGAAGTTGGTGGACTGGATCGCCCAGCCTTCAGGCTCGCCGATGCCGGTGTTCCAGCCATCCAGGTGGTAATTGCCCGCCTGGTTGTAGGGCAGGTTCTCGCCCCAGTAGGTGGCAGCGGAGATGACGCCGGTGGGCTGGCCTTCGACGTAGCCCCAGTTGTCGGCGAGGATCGTCCAGCCGGCCAGGTTGCCGGACTCGAAGCCGCCGTTGGCAATGGTGGTGCGATCCGCCATGGCGACGACGGTGAAGGTCGCCTCGACGGTCTTGCCGTTGTAGGAGGTGCCGTAGGTCACATGGTAATAGCCGGGCTTGGACATGTCAACCGCCTCGAAGCCGGAGGTGATCTCAGTGCCCTCGAAGGTGACCTTGCTGACTGCGAAGTCGGTCACGGCGGTCTCGCCGTAGGTAGCAGACGCAGCGCCGATCATGACCGTCACATCCACCGTGCCGCAGTCCACGACCTGATGGGGGGCGTAGGCGGTCATGGTCAGGCTGGCCAGCGGGATGGGGTAGGGATAGTTGGTGTAGTAGTTCAGAAGGGCAGCCAGATCGTCATAGGAGGCGGAGTTGTAGGTTTCGTTCTGGATCTTTTCGATCTGCTCGACCTCCAGGGCCGCCACTTCGTCACGGGTCAGGGACACGCGGAAGTCGTCCACGTTCATGAAGGCGAAGGAAGCGGTGTCGTTGGCGTCCACGACCTTCAGGTACACGACCTTGCCCAGGTACTCGCTGGCGTCCACGTAGTAGCGCAGCAGGGTCAGGGCCAGGGAAGGATCGGAGAAGTAGGTGTTTTCAACCTTGATCAGCTCTTCATCGGTCGCGCCGTCGCACAGGGCCACATAGCAGTTCTTGTTGCCGGCACCCATCATGAAGGTGATGAAGCCGTCGCCGCCCAGGGTGAACTTGCTGGAGCGGATCGCGCCGGTCAGGGACTCGGCGATCGCGCCGTTGTTGTTGCCGTCCAGGTAGTATTCGCCCTCGCCGTAAACAGCGCGGTCAGTCCAGTAGCGCTGGGAGGTGGGAACGACGCCGGCACGCACCAGCGCGGTGCCCTCGAGGGTCTTCCAACCGGTCAGGTCGCCGGTCTCGAAGCCGCCGTTCTGGATGGTGTTAGAGGTCTCGTCCTCGATGAAGGGCTTCTCGCCGTATTCCTCGATCTGACGCTTGTAGTCCGCGCGGGCGGCTTCCACTTCAGCGTCGGTCTGGCACAGCTTGAAGGCGTCCAGGTTGACGTAGGAGAAATCGGTGCCGTCGTCATTGTCGGTGACGCGGATGTAGATGTTCTTGCCCTTATAGGCGCTCAGGTCAACCACCTTGGTGATCAGGTGATCGGTGATGAACAGGCCGTCGCAGTCCTCGTTGGCGACCTTGGCCAGCACCTTGTCGTCCTTGGCGTCGATGAACTCAACGTAGACCTTCTCGGTGTTCTTGCCTGCGCCCATCTTGAAGGTGATGAAGCCGTTGCCGCCGAGATTGAAGACGTCGGAGGTCAGCGTGCCGCGCATGGTCTGGTTGCCGCCGGCGGTGCCGCCGAAGTACAGGCTGCCGCTCTTCTCCATCACAGCGCCGTTGAGCTTCTCATCGCCCACCAGGCCGCGCACGTTGAAGGCTGCGTCGGAACGGGTCCAGCCGTTCCACTTGCTGATCTCATGATCCAGCTCGAAATCGCCGTTGGGGATCTCAGCCGGATACTTGGGGCCCGCGTTCAGCACGATGCAGACCACCGCGATGGCGATGACCACGACTGCCGCAGCCGCGATGAGCCACCAAAGCTTCTTGTTGGACTTCTTGGGGTTCTTCGTCATGGCGAATTCCTCTCTTCCTGTCGTTGGTGTGTATCGGATGCGTGTAACGTTTCACGGGTTGGTTGCTTATAGTATATGCAGGAAGAACCGGTTTGTCAATACACTTTTTCAAAAAAGGTCAAAATAGTGCCTGTAATTACACCTGCAGACAATTCCTGCATCAAAAAAAACGCCGCGAAAGGTTTCACGGCGTTGACGCGGTTTATGCGGTTTCTACTTCATCCAGCGTGGGCATGGCAGGAATCGCGCCGCGCCGGCTGGTGGTGATGCTGGCAGCCTTGTTGGCGAAGGCGATGGCTTCCTCCAGCACGTCCACGGGGATATCTGCAACCTTGCTGTACCTGCACAGCTTTGACAGCAGCGCACCGAAGAAGGTGTCACCCGCGCCGTTGGTATCGCCCACCTTGCAGGGCACGCCGGGCACATGACCGGTTCTTTCGCCAAGGCGGTAGAACGCGCCGTCCGGGCCGAGAGTGACGAGAATCAGCTGCACGCCGCTCTCCGTCAGGATGCGGGTGCCTTCTGCCGGGTCAGCCGTTCCGGTCAGCAGGGGCAGTTCCTCGTCGGATACCTTCAGGATGTCCGCCAGCGGCAGCGGTGCCTTCATCTGTTCGATGGCCTCGGCCTCGCTCTTCCACAGACGGGCGCGGTAGTTTGGGTCATAACTGACGATTTTGCCCAGAGCCTTCGCCTGCCGGGCGGCATGCATCGTGGCGCTGCGGGCCGGTTCCGCCGTCAGGCTGACCGAGCCGAAATGCAGGATGCGGGTGTCCTTCAGCAGGGCTTCCGGCACATCTTCTGCGGACAGGTTCACATCCGCGCTGGGATCACGGTAGAAGCTGAAATCCCGCTCGCCGGTCTTGTCTACCGACACCACCGCGAGGGTCGTGTGCTGCACCGGATCGGTCTTAAGCGCGGATACATCCACATGGTTCTCCGCCAGAACATTCTTCAGATAGTCGCCGAAGCTGTCCTGTCCGACCTTGCCGATAAAGGCGGTTTTCGCGCCCAGTCGGGACGCCGCCACCGCAAGGTTCGCCGGGGCTCCGCCGGGATTCGCCGCAAATTGCGGGATACCCCGCTCGTCCGTGCCGGTCTGGGTCAGATCGATCAGGATCTCACCGATGGTCGTGATATCAAGCATGGTGTTACCTCCTCATTCCCGGGTGGTGCCGCCGGGGGCGTAATGCACAGGCAGGCAGATCAGCGAGGGGGACTTGGCGTCCCGGTCCTCCAGCACCAGCTCCACGCAGGTGCGGGCGATCTCCTCAACCGGCTGCACGATGGTGGAGCACAGATACTCCAGATCGCCGAAGGCCTGCAGGCCGTCAAAGCCGATGACCTGGATGTCCTCCGGCACCCGCAGCCCCATCTTTTTCAGGGAGCCGGTGATGCGGTGCGCCAGCGCGTCGGTGACGCAGAAGATGCCGTCAAAGTCCCGCTTGCCGTCGGCCAGATGCTCCTGCAGGAAGTCCTCGAAGGCCTCATAGGGTGTGCCGTCGTCGAGGATCTTCATAATGCAGGGGATTTCCGCTGCCTCGCAGGCCTGCACAAAGCCGTCGCGGCGCTTGTTGGGCTCGTTGGTCAGCCTGGAGCCGATGCGCAGGAATGCCAGACGCTTGCAGCCGTTTTCGATCAGCTTCTGCGCTGCCAGCATGCCGCCGCCGAAGTTGTCGCTGGCCACGCAGGGGATGTGCGCACCGAAATAGCGGTCGATGGAGATGAGCGGCGTCTGGGGGGACACCTGCAGTTTCGGGTTGTAGGACAGGCAGATGATACCGTCCACCTTCTGCTGCTCGGCCATGATGACATAGGCCTGCTCCTGCTCCGGGTCATAGTCGGTGGCGCACAGGAGCATACGGTAGCTGCGCTTGGCCAGCTCGCGGTTGATGCAGTTGACCACCTTGCAGAAGTAGGGGCTGACCAGATTGGGCACCATCACAGCAATGGTATAGGTCTTGTTGCTCTTGAGCCCCTGGGCATAGCTGTTGATGCGGTAATTGAGCTTCTCAATGGCGGCTTCCACACGGACACGGTAGCTTTCGCCCACGGGAATACCGTTGATCACCTTGGACACCGTTCCCAGCGCGACGCCGGCCTCGCGGGCCACGTCCTTCATTGTGGGGGCGGAGTTCTGCTTGGACAATTGGATCGCCTCTTTCGTCAGAGTTGACACCATTATAGCTGGGTTCGGGATATTTGTAAAGGGAAAAATGAAACGTTTTCACGGATTTGTGCATTGTTATCAGGCTAAGTGATTTGTCAAACCAAGTGCAACACATTATGAAGTTCAAGATCCCAAAGGTATTGAGGTGACTGGAAATTGAGCACCTTACGAGGCCTGGCGTTGATCAACGCCAGGTTTCGTTTTAGTGTAACGGGACTGACTCTGG
>JAFQIB010000106.1 GCA_017397765.1 Clostridia bacterium
TAGGAGGTCGGGCATGGCCCGACTAGCGCAGCTCATTGCTTGCATTGAGCAAGCGTAGCCAGCGCCGAGCTTGTCTCGGTGATGGCCGATACTGTTGTTAGCCAAAGCGGGGAGCAATCTGTGATTGCGCTTTGACAGCTGGATTCGCGAGCGAATGGAACATCCGCGAGCGAAGACTGAGGGAGCCCGCGCGAGCTACTGTACACACCAGCCGCAAAAACACCAGCATCAGACACTTGCTTGCTCCGCCCAATTCCAGTTTATCGCGTTCATTATTCATCGCAGCACAAAGCACCACAAACCAGCAAAGGTTTACAGGTTCGTTTTTTACATGAAACAAAGCGAAGGATAATCCCTTCCGTCATGCTGACTGCCCGGACAGCATTTGTCCGGGCAGCTTCTTTGTATTCGGTTATTCCGTATAGATGGGATAGTCCTTGCCGTCGCGGATCATGACCGGGATCACGTCGATGGGCGCAGGCACGGTGACGGTCTGTCCGCCCTCGTACACCTGACCGGTGTAAGCATCCTTCCAGGTCGCGCCCTTGGGCAGGTACAGGGTGCGCTCCGTTGCGCCGGCCTCCATGACGGGAGCAATCAGCAGATCGGGGCCGTAGAGGTACACATCCTCCGCCTGCCAGGCCGCCTTGTCCTCCGGGAACTCGTAGAACAGCGGGCGCATGACCGGCGCGCCGGTCTCATGGGCCTCCCGCATGATCTGCCGGGTGTAGGGGCGCAGCCGCTCGCGGATGAACAGATACTTGCACAGAATGGGCGTGTTCTCCTCGCCGAAGGACCAGACCTCATTGTCCTGGCCGGATGTGATCTGCCGCACGCCGTTGCGGAACTCCTGCTCCCGCTCATACCAGGGGGAGCGCTCGCCGTGCATGCGGAACACCGGGCAGAAGCAGCCCCAGGCAAACCAGCGCACCAGCAGCTCGCGGAAGGCCGGATCGTCGATCACACCGCCCAGGAAGCCGCCGATATCGCTCGTCCACCAGGGAATGCCCGCCATCGCCATGGACAGACCCGCCTGCAGCTGCTCCCGCATGGCGCGGAAGGAGGAGTGAATATCGCCCGACCAGGCCAGCACCGCATACTTCTGGCTGCCGGCCCAGGCGCAGCGCACCAGGGAGAGGATGTCCTTCTCCCCCGCTTCCTTCAGACCCTCGTAGAAGCCCTTGGCATAGCCGACAGGATAGGTGTTGGTCACCTGCAGCGCCGGGCCTGCCCAGTAGCGGTAGTTGTCAAACTCATAGCAGTCGTATTCCGGCTCCGCCTCATCCAGCCAGAAGCAGCGGATGCCCTTCTTGTAGTAATTCTCCTTGCAGCGCTCCCAGACGAACTTCTGCGCGCCGGGATGGGTCGCGTCAAAGTACACGGTGTTGCCCATCCAGGTCATGGTATCCTTGCCCCGGTCGGTGCGCACCAGGTAGCCGTGGTCGGCCATGTAGCCGTAGTTTTCGCTCCGGTCGTCAATGGTGGGCCAGACGGAAACAACAGGCTCGATGCCCATCTCCCGCAGCTCACGGATCATGCCGTCGGGATCAGGCCAGTCCAGGGGTTCAAACTTGAAGTCACCCTGGCGCGTCCAGTGGAAGAAGTCGATCACGATCACATCCAGCGGAAGGCCCATGGCCTTGTGCTTGCGGGCGACGGCCATCACCTCGTCCTGCGTACGGTAGCGGAGCTTGCACTGCCAGTACCCCATGCCGTATTCCGGCATCATGGGCGTGCGGCCCGCTGCTGCGGTGTAATTGCGCTCAATGTCCGCAGGGGTATCGCCGCAGGTGAGGAAGTAGTCCAGCTTTTTGGTGGAGTGGGCTGTCCACTCGGTGCGGTTCATGCCGAAGGTCGCCGTGCCCACCGCCGGATTGTTCCACAAAAAGCCGTAGCCCCGGCTGGACACATAGAAGGGTACGCTGGCCTGGCAGTTGCGGTGGCACAGTTCCAGCACGGAGCCCTTCTTGTTCAGGTGACGATCCTGATACTGGCCCATGCCGAAGATCATCTCATCGTCAAAGGCCTCAAAGCGGGCGGACAGGCTGAAATCCGTGCTGCCGGGGATGGGCTTGAGCTCGCGGGCCGGGATGCGCTCCGAGGTGCAGAAGCGATTCAGCCGGTTGCGGTTGCGCCAGAACTCCTCGGTGAGCAGCTCGCCCTTCTGGTTGTAGAAGCTCAGCCAGCCCTCGTGGGAGATCTTCACCGTCAGCTTGCCGTTCACCATCTGCCACTGACGGGCCCGCTGGTGATAGTGGGCAAACTCCTCCGTCTTGTACCAGGGATCGGTCACATCGATCTCCTCGGAGGTGATGATGGGCGTCACGGCCTCCACCGGCTCGGTGAGCGCCCAGTCATGCCCGTCCATCTCGGGCTCGTTGGTCATGCGGACGCGGACGCTGTCCGGTCCCCAGGGATCGATCCACACCTGATTGACCCCGCTGTAAATCACAATTCTGCTGCCCTGCTGCTCAATGCGCATGGTTGTTTTCCTCCCCGTACATCAGTCCAAGGGTGCCCGTAGCGATGAAGAACCGCCCGAAGACCCGTTTGTCGCCGTCAATGGATTGAATGCCGCCGTACAGCTGGCGGTCCGTGTTGAGCCGGACGAAGGTCCTGCCCTCGTCCAGCGTGCGGTAGAAGCCGTAAGCTCCGCCGCTCTCCTCCTCCGTGCCAATCACGCCGCTGAGGTAGATGGCAGGCGGCATCCCGGCCCGCATATCGTTCAGGTAATCGCCGTCCGGTCTTGCCAGCCCCAGGCCCACGCAAAAGGCCCGGTCACCGGGCGCAGTCAGCCTTTTGGCAGAGAAAGCACCGGTCTCCATGCTGCACTGCAGCTTCCACAGGCCCTCGCCGGTAGCGACATAGAGCGTGCCGGGCTGACCGGCAGCTGCGCGGATCTCCGTGCGGTCAGCGCAGTCCACCTTGGCAAAATGCACCGCCGGGAAGCCCGCAGGGGTCGCCTGCTGACAGAACGTGTCGCCGCCGTCCACGCTCAGGTAGAGTTCTCCCTTGTCGCCGAAGCCGTAGAACACATTGGGCAGCCAGCGGTCTGCAACCGGCTTCAGCATGCCCTCCGCCGGCTTGCCGTCCCGATCCAGCACAACGCTGCGGCGGAAGGTACTGCCCTGGTCATGGGAGACGATCAGATGTTTTGCATGCAGGAAGATCCGGTCCGCCGGGGCCCACACATAGGTATTCCCGTCTGCGGACACCGCGACCCAGCCTGCGTTGATATTGGGCCGCTCAATGCGCTGCAGCAGCGCGTCCAGCTCCGTGGACAGGCCCAGGGGCGTAGGCAGGCGCGTCCAGCTTTTTGCGCCGTCCCGGCTGACGATCAGCCCGCCCTGAGTTTTGCCCGTCCAGTTGCCCCTTGCCGTCACCACGATGTGATCGGGATCTGCATCCGGGAAATCACAGCTCAGGCAGGTGATCCAGCGATGGCCGTCCCGGTCTGCGAAGGAGTTTTCACAATGCTTGTCCACATCCGTGAAGGCAAAGCCGCCCAGATCGCCGATCATATCCAGCGCCAGCACCCGGCCCGCAGGCGGCGCCGTCACGCCAATATGCACCGTCTCCTCCATGCCGTCGCACCAGTCCTGCCAGACAGGCGTTTCCGCGGTCACGTCGTGGGTGCGGAACACGCCGGTACCGGTATTGAACCAGGCTGTGCCTGGCCGGCGGGGATCCAGCTTCACGTCGGTCATCCAGTGGATCAGGTTCCTGCCGCCGTTGAAGCGGGGCTGCATGTAGGACAGCCGGAAGTCCATCCGGCCCTTTTCCAGCCGGTGGAGCACCGTTGTCCAGGTTTCGCCCTGATCCCGGGAGAGGTAGATCGCGTCGCCGTCGCGCCGCCCGATGGTGGCGGTGACAAGCAGATCATGCTTCGCATCAATGGCTGAATAGCCCCATGCACCCTTTTCCGGCGTGATATCGCAGAGCTCGCCGAGCGCCCGGCCGTCAAAGGGATAGCGGGCCAGGCGGCCTGCACTGCAGTCGCCGTTATCGCAGGTGTAGCCCCGCTCCACATTCTGGCTGCGGGGGCCGTTGGCGGAAAAGCTGACGTAGAGATACTGCCCGTCGAAGCTGCAGCGCTGAGCCACCAGGCCGCCAAGCTTGCTGCCCTCGGGATGCACATAGTTCGGCTGGGGCACCGGCATGAAGGACGCGCCGCCGTCGAAGGAGGCATACAGGCTGTGCCCGCGCATATTCTCTGTACGGTGCGCCAGCCCCTCCGTGCCCACCAGGAGCAGTTCCCCCTGCCGGGCAACCATCGTGCAGGCCGTCTCCGGGAAGGCCTCCGATTTTTCCCAGGTCAGACCCCGGTCACGGCTGACCCACAGGCCGTCCAGCTGGCTGGCCATCCACAGGGTATCAGGGTCTGCAGGATCAACGATCAGCCGCTCTCCCGCGCCTCGTCCGTGCAGATTGCCATGGACAAAGAAGGGCAGCGGATGCTGGGTGAAGGTCTCGCCATAATCCTCAGAAACAGCCAGTGCTCCGTGCCCATCGGGCCGATAAACGCCGCAGGCCGCATAAAGGCGGGCAGGACAGCGCGGATCAAGCGCCACGGAAATCGGATAAGCCTGATGCATATCCATGGGAGATACCGCCTCTGCCAGAGGAATCCAAACCTGTGACCCGCTGTCAAAGCGGTACACGCCGCCGATATCGGTGCGGCAGTACAGCACATCTGCCGTTGGGTGGAAGATAAAGCCCGTCACATAGCCCCCGCCGCCGATGGGCAGGTGCTTGTATGCATATGGAATTGAGCGGATGGGAAGCACACCCTTCCTGTTATTTTTGTCTATTATACCATACTTTTCTGACTTGTACAGGGGGGATTTTCACCGTGTCCGATTCTATTTTTCCCAACATAAAGTGCCCCCGACTGCCATGCAGCCAAGGGCGCTGGGGATTATGCTTCCTGATTATCCGCCGTCTGCGGAGTGGACAGCAGCGGCAGCTCCTCGCCCTGGGTCAGGTTTTCCACCCGGCGGGCAATGATCTTCCCCTCCTCCGTCAGCAGCCGGACGCTGTCGCCCAGGGCGATGCGGCCTGCCAGCAGCTCCTCGGAGAGGCCGTCCTCCACTGTGCGCTGGATCAGCCTGCGCAGCGGACGGGCGCCGAACTTGGGATCGTAGCCCTCCCGGGCCAGCTGGGAGATGACCTCGCCGTCCCAGGCCAGGGTGATGGCCCGGTCACGGAGGCGGTCCGCCACCTGCGTGAGCATCAGCGCGGCAATGGATTCGATGTTTGCCTCCGTCAGCGGATGGAACACGATCAGCTCATCCACGCGGTTGATGAACTCGGGGCGGAACACATCCTTCACGGCCTTCATGACCGCTTCCTTCATGGCGGGATAGTTGGAGGCGTCTGCCTTGCTGCCCGCGCCGAAGCCCAGGGTTCTGCCGTGGCTGATATCATGGGCGCCGGCATTGGAGGTCATGACGATGATGGTGTTCTTGAAGGACACCACCCGCCCCGTGGAATCGGTGAGCCGGCCATCCTCCAGGATCTGCAGAAGGATGTTGAACACATCGCCGTGGGCCTTCTCCACCTCGTCCAGCAGCACGACGGCATAGGGCTTGCGGCGCACCGCCTCGGTCAGCTGGCCGCCCTCCTCGTAGCCCACATAGCCGGGGGGCGAACCTACCAGCCGGGACACGGTGTGCTTCTCCATGAATTCGGACATATCCACGCGGATCACCGCATTCTCATCCCCGAACATGGCCTCGCCCAGCGCGCGGCACAATTCCGTCTTGCCCACGCCCGTGGGGCCGAGGAAGATGAAGCTGCCAATGGGGCGCTTGGGGTCCTTCAGGCCCGCCCTGGCGCGTCGGATGGCCCTGGCGACTGCGCCGATGGCTTCCTCCTGGCCGATCACCCGCTGATGCAGCACGTCCTCCAGCTGGAGCAGCCGGTCGATCTCCTTCTGGGTCATCTTCGTCACCGGGATGCCCGTCCAGGTGGACACTACCGCAGCAATGTCCTCCTCAGTGACGGTCTGGCCGTCGGTGCCCTGGGCAGCGTTCCAGCTTTCCCGCTTCTTCTCGATCTCCAGCTTCAGGCAGCGTTCCCGGTCACGCAGCTTCGCAGCGGCCTCGTAGTCCTGATGCTCGATGGCGTTCTTCTTGTCCGCCTCGATGGCCTCCAGCTCCTTCTCCTGCTGGCGCAGGTCAGGCGGGGCGGTGAAGGCGGCGATGCGCACCCGGGAGCAGGCCTCGTCCATCAGGTCGATGGCCTTGTCCGGCAGGTGACGGTCAGCGATATAGCGGTCCGCCAGCGTCACGGCGGCAGACAGCGCCTCGTCGGTAATGCGGACGCGGTGATGGGCTTCGTACTTTTCCCTAAGCCCGTGGAGGATGTCGACAGCCTCCTCCGCCGTCGGCTCGCCCACCCGCACCGGCTGGAAGCGCCGCTCCAGCGCCGCATCCTTCTCAATGTGCTTGCGGTATTCGTCCAGCGTCGTTGCACCGATGCACTGCAGCTCGCCCCGGGCCAGCGCAGGCTTCATGATATTGGCTGCATCCAGGGAGCCCTCCGCCGAGCCCGCGCCGACGATGGTATGCATCTCGTCAATAAACAGCAGCACGTCGCCGCTCTTGCGGATCTCGGTCAGGGTGTTCTTCAGCCGCTCCTCGAATTCGCCGCGGTACTTGCTGCCCGCGACCATGGAACCGATGTCCAGGCTGATGACCCGCTTGTGCATCAGCATCTCCGGCACGTTGCCGGCGGCAATGCGCTGGGCCAGGCCCTCCATCACGCTGGACTTGCCCACGCCCGGCTCGCCGATGAGCACCGGGTTGTTCTTCGTCCGGCGGATCAGGATCTGGGTCAGCCGCTGGATCTCATTGTCCCGGCCGATGACGGGGTCCAGCTCACCCTTGCGGGCCAGCTCCGTCAGATCCCGGCCATACTGCTCCAGCATGGAGGGCGCGCGGCCCCTGCCTTGCTGAGGCTGCCCCGGCTGAGGCGGCTGTCCCGGCTGCCCCTGGGGCGGCTGCTGAGACCGCTGCATAAAGGGGAACAGCGGCGGCATGGGCGGCTTGCGGGGCGCGTCCTCCGGCTTGTCATTCGGCTTGTCGTTGGGATTGGCAGGGGGCATATTGGTACTGCGGTTCTGGCGGATGGTAGCCATCAGCTCCCGGCGTGCCTCCTCAAAGGGCACCTCACACCGGCGCAGCAGCTCAGTTGCACCGTAGGGATGCTCGCCGATCAACGTCAGCATGAGCATCTCCGCCGTCACAAAAGCGCCTGCAATGGGGGTCAGCTGGGCTGCCCGCTGGAACACCGTGCGCACATGGGGCGTCAGGGCCACCCGGCCCGGGAGATTCCCCGCAGCGGGCACCTCCGTCACCGCCTCCACCTCCGCAGGCAGGCTTTCCAGCTGCTGCTGCACCATTTCGGTGGTCACGCGGTCGGTCAGGCAGGCGGGATACTGTCCCCCGGCCTGCAAAAGCCCCAGCAGCAGATGAAGCGTCCCCACACAGGGCTGCTTCCCGGCTGCTGCAGCGTCCCGGGCCAGCTTGATCGCCAGCTGGGCGCGCTTGGAAAAGGATGCAAAGATCGGCATGGATGATTCCTCCGGAAATAATTCGGAATTCGGAATGCGGAATTCGGAATTGATAGAGTGGGCGGCGACTGTGCGGACTATCCTCAGGACATCGCCAGCAGCTCGCGGATGCAGGCGGCACGGGCTTCGTCCATCGCCTGGCCGGACAGGGATTCCTCCGGAAATAATTCGGAATTCGGAATGCGGAATTCGGAATTGATAGAGTGGGCGGCGACAGCGCGGAGTATCATCAGCCCATCGCCAGCAGTTCACGGATGCAGGCGGCACGGGCTTCGTCCATCGCCTGGCCGGATAGGGATTCCTCCGGAAATAATTCGGAATTCGGAATGCGGAATTCGGAATTGATAGAGTGGGCGGCGACAGCGCAGAGTATCCTCAGGACATCGCCAGCAGTTCGCGGATGCAGGCGGCACGGGCTTCGTCCATCGCCTGGCCGGATAGGGATTCCTCCGCCCAGACGCACAGATGCGCCTCCTGCACCCGGTCCAGCAGTGCGTCCACCAGCGCCAGCGGGGTCTTGAGCAGCCCCATCGCCGCGCCCAGACGCAGATTGGACCAATGCTGATAAAACTCGTTCAGCGGCATCAGCCGGGCGTGGGTCAGGATGCCCCAGGAGCGCAGGATCATGTCCTCCAGCGGGATGCGCCCCTCATTGCGCGCCTTGTCCCGCAGAGCGCTCTCCATATCGCAGAGCTGATTGCCCAGTGCGGTCACCGTGGCGATCAGCTCCTGCTCGGTACGGCCCAGCGTGACCTGATTGCTGATCTGATAGATATTGCCCAACGCATCGGCGCCCTCGCCGTATACGCCGCGGATGTTCAGCCCGACCTTGGAAACCAGCTGGCCCACATTGCCCATCTGCTTGCCCTTGGTCAGCAACGGCAGGTGCATCAGGAGCGAAGCCCGCATGCCGGTGCCGGTATTGGTGGGACAGGCGGTGAGATACCCCAGCTGCTCGTCAAAGGCGAAGCTCACCTGCCGGGACAGCGCATCGTCAATCCGGAAGCAGGCGGTGGCTGCGGACAGCAGATCCAGCTCCGGCCGGATGGCCTGGATGCGCAGATGGTCATCCTCGCCGATCATGACAGTCATCGCATCCTCGGCGCGGACCATCGCAGCGGCGGATTCGGCGTTGTTCAACAGGTCGCGGGAGATCAGCCGGCTCTCCGCCATGGCCTGGCGGGATGCCGCAGGCATTTCCCGCAGCCGGTAGAGCTGGAAGCCCTTGTCCTGCCCGGCGGCCTTCAGCGCCCCCACCGTCCGCGCGACGCAGATCGCCGCAAACTCGGGCCGCTGGGACACATCGAAGGGAACATCCTCATAATTGCGGGCCAGCCGCACCCGGGAGGACAGCACGATATCATGGCGCATCAGTCCTCGCCCCCTTCCGTCTGCAGGCGGCGCAGCTGATCGCGCAGCTGGGCGGCGGACTCAAAGTCCTCCACCGCCACCGCCTGCTCCAGTTGGCGGCTGAGGCGCTCCCAGGCAGCGCGGCGGCGCTGGGCAGCTTCGGTATCCAGGGGCTTGCGGCCCGCATGCTGGGTGCGGCCGTGGATCTGCTGGAGCATCGGCGTCAGCTGCTCCCGGAAGGCCGTATAGCAGGTCGGGCAGCCCAGCTTGCCGGATTTGGTGAACTGGCTCAGCGTGGTGCCGCAGCGCTCGCAGACGACGTCATCCTCCGGCGCAACGGCAGCCGCCGCAGCAGCCTCCACCCCGCCGGTGATGGCGCTCATGATGGCGCTGAGCAGGTGCTTGACATTGCCGGCAGCCAGGTTCATATTCATCTTTGCCATGCAGTCCGCACAAAGCCTGCGCTGGGTGACCTGGCCGTTCATCATCACCGAAATGGTGTAGCAGGCCTCGTTGACCCCGCATTCCTCGCACAGGACAGGGGCGTTTTCATGCTCAGACACGGCTTGCGCCTCCTTCCCGGTTCTGACGGGCAATGGTCATCAGCATGGTCTTGAGCGAACGGGCACGCAGAGCGTTTTTGAGGGTATCCGGAATCGGCACGGACATCGCCTGCGCGGAAATGGCAGACCGCATGATCTCTCCCTCCGCCAGCGCGACCAGCCCCTGCTCCACCAGCTGATGGATCAGCCGCACCGCCTCCGGCTCGGAGATCGCATCGCCGATCCGCTCGTTGGTCAGATACATGAGCCGCTGAGCGCCACTCTGCACCACGCGGACGATGCGGATATAGCCGCCCCCGCCCCGCCGGGACTCGATGATATAGCCATGATCGGGAGAAAAGCGGGTCGCCAGCACATAGTTGATCTGGCTGGGCGCGCAGCCGAAATACTCCGCCAGCTCATTGCGCTTGAGCTCAACCTCCGGCTCCTCCTGGGTGATCATCGTCTTGATAAAGCTCTCGATGGAATCGCTGAGTCGCATCGCTTCGCCCTCCTGACTTTCTTTGACTTACTGACAGTATAGCATATTCCGCCCCCGATTGCAAGGGGCATGCGCAGCCCAATTTCTGCAAAGCAGCGTTTCCGCCCACCCTGTCAGAATGCTGCATTGCATGAAAACGTCTGCTGCCGGTCACCATAGCCGGTGAAAGGATGGTGCTTATGGCCAACAAGGAAGTCCGCCACATGAAATCGCTGGAGGAGGAAAACGACCTCGTCAGCGCCATGGAATACACCGGCGCAGCGCCCCGCGCCATGGATGAAACCGCCGCTCAGACCATTGCCGAAATGACGGAGGGCCGCTGCTCCCCCTCCTTCACCGCCGAGGACCCGATCCACAGCGGCGAAACCGTACCCGCGCCCGGCTGTAAACCCAAGCGCAAGCCCTGCGGACACAAAAAGAAGGGGCAACAGCCCCTGTCTTAAAGTCACAATCCCAGCTCCTGCGCCACAGCGCGGTGGAAATGCTCGTCCTTATGGTACACATAGTTCACCGAGGACCAGACCTGCGTGCCGTCCTCCCAGCGGATGCAGCCCGTGCCGTCCGGATTCAGGCCGTAATCCGCCAGCGTTTTTCCTGCTTCCGGGACCAGCACCGTCAGCCGGTTCTGGACGCGGCTGCCCAGGAACAGCGCAAACAGATTACGCTGCACATCCACGGACATGTGATGCCCGGTGAAGCCGGAAAGGCTCACGGCCTCCCAGCCCATGTAGGGCGGCACCTCACTGTGCCGCTGCTGGGGATGCTTGACGTAGCACTGCGCGCCCAGATACTGCTGATAGGTGCCGTCCGCCCGGAGATGCCCGGTGCGGTTGCGGCTCATGGCGATCAGGCTTTCCCGCGGGATCACCTCGCCCCGGAGCAGCCCCTGGCACAGCTTGACCAGATCGCTCCGGGTAGAGAAGAGCCCCGCATGCCCTGCCGGCTCCGGGAATAGCACCCGCGCCTTGGGATCATGGGGCGTTCCCGCCGCCACCCCGGCACGGAGGATATACCGTCCCCGCTCGATGCGGTGCTCCCTGTCGCAGGAGACGCAGCGACGCTGTTCTTCCGCCGGTACGGTCAGATAGGTGTCAGCCATCCCAAGCGGCAGGAGAATGCAGCGGTTCAGAAGCGCAGCATAGTCCTCCTGCGCCGCGCCCTCGATCACATGGCGCAGCACCATCGCATGCATATCGGAGTAGGCGCGTCCGGTCACCTCGCCCGGGCGGATATCAAAGAGCAGCGCCCTGCCTGCTTCCGCAGATGCTGCCGCATCCACCCGGCCCAGGGTAGTCAGCCCCACCTCGAAGCCCAGCACCTGATCGACGCTCACCCCGGACAGATGGGTGAACTGGGGCGCATAGGCCGTCACCGGCGCATTCAGTTGAAGCCGTCCCTCTGCCGACAGGCGCATCACCAGCAAGCCGGTGAAAAGCTTGGTCAGGCTGGCCAGGTCGAAGAGGGCGTCCTCCGTCAGCAGAAGACCCGCTGCCTCGTCCATCAGACCGCCATGGGCCGTCAGAACGCGATCCTGCGATCCGCAGGCCACGGACAGACAGGGCATGATATGCGTTTCCCGGGTAAAATAGGCAATACTGTCCTGCAGCGTCATCGTCAGCCCTCCGTCTGTGTATCAGTTGTTTCCAAACATATCAGCAAAGGCTCCCCCGCAGGAGAGCCTTTATTCATTGCCGCCAGGCCCCATTACCGCAGCCCGATGCGGGTGCAGGAAACACGGCCCTCCGTCAGATCACTGAGGTGATGGCGGGCATGGCCAATGATGACCGTCGTGCCCTGCAATGCGGATTTGAGGGCAAACTCCAGCTTGGCGCGGGCGCCGTTGGCCCCGGCGCGGGAGGCGCCCACACAGCCCTCCTGCAGCTTGCGGACCGTAGCCGTCAGCGTCTCGGGCGAATGCTCCACCACATCCCGCACCAGCGTGGACGGATCGGAGGGATCACGGTAGATACCCTCGGTGGAGGTCATCAGCACCAGCGTGCGGGCCTTGACCAGCCCCGCGATGACGGCGGCGGTCTCGTCGTTATCCACGCATTCCACCACATCCTCGCCATGCTCGCGGCGGGCTGCCAGCTCCATCTTGCGGATTTCCTCGTCGGACACGGGGTCGTTATAGTTCACGATCGGCACCGTCCCCTGCTCCGCCGCGCGGATGAGCAGCTTGCGGATGTACTCCCGCTTCTCCGGATCGTTGAAGTGGGTATGCTCCACCAGCAGCTGCCTCACGCCGACGGTGTGCGGGATAAACTGCCGGTAGTTCTGCATGAGGATGGACTGGCCCTGGGCGGCATAATCCGCCTTGATCTCGTCCTTCTTCCCCTCCAGTTCATGGCCGGCGCGCTTGATATAATCCAGGCGGCCGATCTCCGCCGCGCCGGAGGTGACCCAGATCATGCCGGGCTTGAGCTCCGCGCCCAGACGGGCAAAGATGTTGTAATCAATGTCATTATCCTCGCGGCGGATGAGGGCCATCGAGCCGATCTTCCCCACGAGGTCAAACTGGTATTCCACGGGCATATCCTCCGTCTCTGTTCACACTTTGCTGCATCAGCCTGAAAAGGCAGCAGCTCTCCCCGCCCGGAGGAGAGCCTGCCCCGAAAACACTATCAGGCTTTTTTCAGAATGCTGTCGCCGTCAATGCTGGCCGGCCTGTACTTTTTGCCCATGGTCACCCAGATGGAGGACGCCGCCAGGTGCTTCTCGCCCAGCGTTTTGTCCAGCCAGCGGATCAGTGACTTGTGGCGGATCTTCATCCACTTATGAATGATGACATACTCCACATTGTGAAGATTGCCCGCCTCCTGCTTGATGAAGGAGCGCATCGGCGCGCTCATCATGCCGCAGATCACCGGGATCATCAGCACAATGCGGTCATACTTCTCAAAATCCACTTTGTACAGATCGATCTCCATCTCCTTGCGGGTCAGGGTCAGATACAGGTAATGCATCACCTCGTTGAAGGTGCTGCGCCAGGCCATGGGGATGATCTCCAGCCGGGATGCCCCGATACGCTGCGCCCAGGAACGGGCCACATCGGCCGTACGTCCGGTACGGGAGTAGTAAACGATAATGCTCTTCATAGCTCCTCCTGATTGTCAGCGGCGTTCCGGTGCCGCCGGGACATTCGCCAGCGTACGGATCAGCTTTTCCATGCCGTTGACGCCGGCGTAATAGCCATGTCCGTTATCCAGCACCGCATCTGCAACAGAACGGTAGATATCGATCCGTTCATAGTAAAGCCGTTCCACCTCCGGCAAGCCCTTCTGCGCCAGCAGTGGACGGCGATTGAGCTTGATGTCGCCCATGATCTCCTGCAGCGGGCGGTCCACCAGCACGATCACGCCGTGATTGCGCATGATCTCCCGGTTGTTTTCCCGCATCACCATGCCGCCGCCGGTGGAAACAAGGCTGCCGGGCTCCCGCGTCAGCTGGATCAGCACATTCGTCTCCGCATTGCGGAAGGCCTGCTCGCCAAAGCGTTCAAAAATCTGGGAGGTGGGACAGCCGAAGGCCTGCTCGATCCTCTGGTCTGTATCCACATAGGGCAGTCCCATATTATTGGCGACTTTCTTGCCCAGGCTGGATTTTCCGCACCCCGGCATGCCGATGATGAAGATATGCCTGTCCATCCCCATCAAGCCTCCCCTGCTTCCCGCAGCAGCTTTTCCTGCTCCTGCCGGCTCAGCGCCATGATCGCTTCGTACAGGGCGCGCACACTCTCTGCCCAGTAAGCATCCGAGAGCATCGCTGCCCGGTTTTCCAGCACCTGTGCCTCCCGGGATCGATCCAGCACCGGAAGACCGTTGGCAATCTTGTACGCGGCCACATCCCGGCTGATCTGCATGCGCTCCTCAAACAGGCGCACGATCTGACGGTCCACCTGATCCAGCGCAGCGCGGCTCTCCTCAAGCGTTCTCATCATCGCACACCTCTTCCGGTCAGATTCGGTTTTATTATACCGGATTTTGTCCTGTTATGCAAGGCCGGGGCACCGGAATTGGCGTATTTAATTGTAAATTTTCGGTTTTTGGCTTTTTCCCCAGCCTCTGCAGCTTTTCTGCCCTGCAAGCTGCCTTTTTCTCCTGCAAATCGGCAGGGCAGCACAAAAGCAAGCCCTCCGCGCAGCCGATTGCAGGGCGGAGGGCCTTGGATATGCAAATCAGTTGAACAGATCCTTCACCTTATCAAAGAAGGATTTGCTCTGCTCATATTCCTTGCCGGTGGAGATCTCGTCAAACTGCCGGAGGAGCTCACGCTGCTTGTCAGTCATGCGCTTGGGGATCTCGACCCGCACGCGGAAGATCAGATCGCCCTTCTGGCTGCCGCCCAGCTGCTGGATTCCCTGGCCGCGGATGCGGAACTCGGTATCGTTCTGGGTGCCTTCGGGGATCTGGTACTTGACGCTGCCGTCCAGCGTGGGCACGTCGATCTCTGCGCCCAGGGCTGCCTGGGTGAAGCTGATCGGCACGTCCAGGCGGATATTGTTGCCCTCGCGGCGGAACAGCTTATGGGGCCGCACAAGGATGCGGATGTTCAGATCGCCGGCCGGGCCGCCGTTGATGCCGGGCTCGCCCTCGCCGCGCTTGGAGAGCACGATGGAATCATCCACACCTGCAGGAACCTTCAGATCCAGCGTCCGCTTGACACGGGTACGGCCGGAGCCGCCGCAGCCGGGGCATTTCTCCTTGATGACCTTGCCCGCGCCGCCGCAGCCCGGACAGGTGCGGACGGTGGTCATCCAGCCGCCGGACTGGCGGATCTGGCCCGTGCCCTTGCACATCGTACAGGTTTCGGGCTTGGTGCCGGGCTTGGCGCCGGTGCCGTGGCAGGTGGTACAGTTCTCATTCCGGTAGAACTCCAGGGACTTCGTGCAGCCCTTGGCGGCTTCCTCAAAGGAGATCCGCAGGTCATAGCGCACGTCCGCGCCCTGGCGGGGCGCATTGCGGCGGTTGCCGCCCATGCCGCCCATACCGCCCATGCCGAACATCTGCTCCAGGATGTCCCCCATGCCGCCCATGCCGCCGAAGTCCATCCCGCCGAAGGGGTTGCCTCCGCCCATGCCCGCCATCGGGTCCTCAAAGCCGAACTGATCGTACCGCGCCCGCTTATCCGGGTCGGACAGCACCTCATTGGCCTCGTTCAGCTCCTTGAACCGGGCCTCGGCTTCCTTATCGTCGGGGTGCAGGTCAGGATGGCACTCCTTTGCCTTGCGGCGGAAGGCGCGCTTGATCTCGTCATCCGTGGCATTTTTCTGAATGCCCAGCACCTCATAGTAGTCGCGTTTATTGGCCAATGTTTGTCACCTCGTAAAAATGTGGCTGTACCAGGGGCACCGCCCCTGGACCCCGCCAAAGGGTCTTCGACCCTCTGGACACCCTTTTCGCGATCTTGGTTGATTGGTTCTTGTGGGGTTGCGCACGCGTGGGGCGCGGTGCCGGTGTTGTACGTCCGGCCGCTCATCAGCCGGGCTGCCGGCTTGCGAGGCAGCGGCGCTTTGCTGCGTAAGTTTTGGCTCGGATCTGTGAACGAGTTCACAGAGTCCTCGCGTCGCGCGGCGTTGGCCTTCCTCCCGTTGTAGTGAGAGGTGGCAACCTCCTGCGGAGGCCGACGGGATTTACTGCAGCTGATTAAGGCGCGTCCCCATAAACCGGGAAAACCCGGGAGCGCCGGTCGGGGGCACTCCCGGTGTATTAACTCAGATATAGTACATCCATGCAGCCCGCGCCATGAGGGCGCGGAGAGCCGACTTCACATAAGGACCCAATAAACACGCGGTAGGTCCATGGCAAGGAAGTCAACTCAATCGCGAGCTGGCCGGCGGGCCTCCCGCCTTAGTGGATGTCGCCGTCGGCCTCGTAGGTGCCGTCCGCATTGGGCTGAGCGCCCATGTCGGGCGCAGCGCCTTCGGGAGCCTGCTGCTGATAGAGCTTGCCGAAGATGGCGTACACCTTCTGGGTGAAGCCCTCCATGGCCGCCTTGATTTCTTCTGCGTTGCCGCCCTCGCGGGTCTTCTTGAACGCGTCGATCTCGGTCTGGATGGTGTTCTTGTCCTCATCGGTCAGCTTGTCGCCGTTCTCGCGCAGCTGCTTCTCGATCTCGTAGATCATGCCGTCGGCGTGGTTGAGGGTCTCGACCTCTTCCTTGCGCTTCTTGTCCTGCTCGGCATACATCTCGGCTTCCTTCACGCGCTGGTTGATCTCTTCCTCAGACAGGTTGGAGGAGGCGGTGATGGTGATCTTCTGCTCGTTGCCGGTGGCCTTATCGGTCGCGGAAACGTTCACGATGCCGTTGCGGTCGATGGAGAAGGTGACCTCAATCTGCGGCACGCCGCGGGGAGCGGGAGCGATGCCGGTCAGCTGGAAGCGGCCCAGGGACTTGTTGTCATAAGCCATCTGGCGCTCGCCCTGCAGCACGTTGA
>JAFQIB010000107.1 GCA_017397765.1 Clostridia bacterium
TGTCGAGGTTTTGCACTCACTCACTGGTCACTCGGCCATCACCGGGACAAGCCCGGCGCTGGCTATGCTCGGCAAATGCAAGCATTTGCTCTCGCTAGTCGGCGCGAGCGCCTCCCTCGTGCAACGACAAGTCGTTTTCCCTGCCGTTCGTTCGTGTAAGGAAGCTTTTCCTAACGGAAAAGCGCGAAAATCGCCGCACAGGGGCTTCGCCCCGTTAACTGCCCCGAAGGGGCTCGCCGATTTTCGATCTAAAGTCGAAGGGCTTGCGAGCCCTCCGACGCCTCCCGGAGTTTGTTGATGGTCTGAGGGACTGCTGCATGTTCGTGCAGCAGTCCCTGTTCCATGCCGTCATTTTGTCAGAAACATGTGTGCTTCCGTCAAAATCCGCCGGGTATCTTCATACTTGAAAAGGGTCATGGCCTGTTCGTAGGGAAGAAGCCGGATTCTTTGGATTTCCCCTGCCTGGGGAACCGGGAGTTCGTTTCCAAATTCTGCCAGGAAATAGGTCACCCGCTTCCAGGTGCCGGGCTTCTCTGACAGATGGTATTCTTCCTTTTGACAGAAGCCATCCAGAAACTCAGGCTGCAGGCCGGTCTCCTCGAGAATCTCCCGGCGGGCAGTTTCCATTTCCGTTTCATCGCCCTCCATGTGCCCCTTGGGAAAGCTGTATGTCCCCGGCCGTTCCTGCACAATCGCATACAGAAGCTGACCGTTCCGCCTGGTAAATACGACGGCGCCGCAGGATCTCTCCCATTCCATACCTTTTCTCTCCCCCAATCTTGTATGCGTTTCTTTTCTGTGTTGGCGTCAGGGCTTGATCGTCCACCAGTCCGCCGTCACGTCCCCGGCGAAGATGAGGTACAGATCGGTACAGCCGGTGACGGGCGCGCAATCGACGGTAATCTCGCCGTCATGGCCTGCCGCCAGCGTGAGCTCGCACAGCACATCGCCGTCAAGACCGCCGGCTGCCACGCGCACCGCGCCGCCGCCCTCGCTGGATGCCCGCAGCGTGAAGGTCTTCGCGCCCTTAGCGAAATCAACGCCCTTCACCTGCAGCCAGCTGCCGCCGACTGCCTCCAGCCGGGCTTCGTCCGCATAGCCGGTGACTGTCAGGCCGGCCTGGCGGTACATCGTCCGGGCAGAGACCTGCTGATAGGGGTTGAAGGGCTCCAGCTGCGCAACGCCCTTCATCGTGCCGATCACAGGGCCGAGCTTGCCGTCCTCGCTCACCGGCAGCACGTTGATCTGCGGGCTGCGGTAGTTGCCGGTGATGCCCATGGACTTCTCCACCGGGCGGTTGTGGTACAGCAGATAATGCACGCCCTTGAAGGTCACAATGGAGTGATGGTTATTGCCGTAGAGCCCGAAGAACCGGCCCTGGTTGACAAACAGCTCGCCGCCGTAGGTGAAGGGGCCCATGGGGCTGTCGGACACCATGTAATTGATCGCGCCGGAGGTCAGGCCATAGGGATTGCCGGTGGTGTTCCAGTTGGAGCAGTAATTGTAGTAGTAGCGGCCGTTGATCTTGTTCATGCCGCTGTCCTCAAAGACGTAGGGTGCATCGATCACCTGCGGCTCGCCGACGATGGAGATCATATCCTCGCCCAGCTGAACGCAGCGGACAGTGCCGGGGTTGGCGTCCATGCCCTGGGGCACGCCGCCGCCGAAGTACAGATAGCCCGTGCCGTCGTCATCCACAAAGACCGCCGGGTCAAAAAGCCAGGTCACGTTGGCGCAGTTGGGCGTTTTGCGGGTGATGAGCCCCTGCCCCAGCGGATCCGTCCAGGGGCCGGCGGGATCATCTGCCGTCAGCACGGACACGCCGTTGCCGCCGTTGCAGAAATAGAGGAAGAACTTATCCTCCCCATTGACCACCTTATGGGTCGCGCAGGGAGCCCAGGAATAATTCGCCCACCGGGCAATGCCATTGCGGCCTGCCACCGGAATGGCGCCATGATCCGTCCAGTTCACCAGATCGGATGAGGAGATGCAGTTGATCTTGTTGATCTGGCCATAGGTGTTCTCCTTCACGGAGCCGTCGGCATTGTATTCCACCACGTCGTTGGTGGTATACACATACAGCCGGTCCTGCCAGACCAGATAACCCGGGTCTGCGCCGAAGCGCTGAGTGAAGAGCGGATTGTTTTCTCCGTCCTTCTTGTGGCTCTTGCTGAGCACAAGATTGTTGAACATGGCAGTCAGTTCCTCCTTTGTTTCAGGCATGATAAAGGGTGCGCGGGCTTCCTCCTCCGCCGTTTTGGGCGCAGCGCCCCGGAGGCGGAAATTGCGGATGGTGAACTCCGTATTGGCTTCACCGCCCTCGATATACAGCACATAGGTATCAAAATCCCCGGCAGTCCAGACGGCGGAGAGCGTCGTCCAGGCGTCTTTGGGGACATCGGCTGCCACGAGATTCTCATAGGTGGTCTCGCCGTCCTTGGCATGCTCGCAGGAAAGGATGAAGCGGCCCGACTCCAGCTGCGTCTGCTTCACCTCCACAGAGATCGTATACACCTCGCCGGGCACCAGCTCGAAGGCGCGCCCGGGGGAATGCCAGGTCGACTTGCGCATAAAGGCCCGCAGCCCCTCGTCCGTCACCCGGACAGAGCAGCCCCGGCCATACCAGCCGTCCATGCCGGCAGCAAAATCTGATACATAATCAATCTGCGCCGCATGCGCCGCCGCTGCGCACAGCAGCAGCACCGCCAGCAGCATGATCGCCACACGCTTCATTCCTCATTCCTCCTTAACATGACAGGCAAAGTCGCTGAAGCAGGCCGAGCCGCCCGGCTTCTCCGTCGCATACATGAACAAACCGACCCGGCAGCCCATGAAATGATCCAGCCGGTAGACGAGCTGATGGGGCTGGCCTACGTTCCTCCAGCCATCGCCGGTCTGAACAGCCATCTGCACCGTGTCGGCAACAAAGTCGAAGGCTGCCCGCAGCCGGACGCGGCTATCGGGCGTTTCGAGCCGCGCCAGTTCGCAAACCGGTTCTGCCGCAGGGGCAATGGCATAGGGAGCATGCGCATCCTCACGGGTCATGAGGGACAGCGAGAAGCCCTCCCGGGTGCGGGTCAGCGCCAGCTGGGCAAAGCAGCCCTGCAGGGCGCACAGACCGGCATAGTCCCCGATGTTCAGCCCGCCGCCGTCCACCGTGACCTCCGCCGTGCATCGCGGCCCGAAGCACCGCTGGGTCAGGGTATTGACAGCCTGGGTGCAGTCGCCCGCAAGGCGGTCGGCTGTGATGTGCAGACCATCTTCATCGCTGTCCACCAGGTCCAGGCTGGGCTCGTGATTCCACTGCCACAGGACGCTCCAGCCGCCGCGCAGATCGTCGCCGGTGTACAGCGGCGCATATTCATAGTCCGGGCGGGAGGAGGGCAATTCAAGCTGCTTGGGCACCTCCGTCACCACCGGCCAGCCGTCCACCCATCGGAAGGGCACGACCACCGGAATGCGACCCACCGCGCCGTGATCCTGGAACAGGAACAGCGCCCAGGAGCCGTCATGCAGCTGCACCGGGCCGCCCTGGGCCACGCCGGCCTGCCGCTCGTCCAGATCCAGCTCCATGAATTCTCCGCCCTCAAACACCCCATCCAGGGAACGGGCGCGGAAGCAGCCCATCGCCCGCATGTGGTCGGGCTGCCAGTGGATGCAGAACAGATAATACCAGCCATCATGGCGGAGAAGGTGGCTGCCCTCCCAGCCCAGCCGGGGATTGTCGTCCGTCACGAGGACGCGGTCCAGGCCGCCGTCCCGCTTTTCGGACAGATCCGCCGTCAGCTCGGTGATGCGCACGGTGCGGTTGCCGTGAGCGACATAAACCCTGCCGTCGTCGTCAAACAGCAGCCCGGGATCGTACCAGAAGCCCGCCATAGGCCGGCGCGTCCAGGGGCCTGCGGCTTCCTCCGCCGTGAAATGGTAGCTGTGGCCGGTGTCGTTGGACGTGAACACCGCATGGAACAGCTGCCCGTCATGCTTGAGGGAGGCAGCCCACATCCCCTTGCCGTAGATATGCACAGGGCCCTCGTCCGGGTCGCCCGCCATGCGCTGCCGGGCGGTCTCGCCAAGGGCGTCGTAGACATAGCCGCAGTGCTCCCAGTGCATCAAATCAAAGGAACGCAGGATCTGCGCGCCGGGGAACATATGCATCGTGGTGGAGATCATGTAATAGGCGTCGCCGACCCGCACCACGTCCGGATCGGGAAAATCTGCATGGATCACAGGATTCATGCCGGTCATACCGTTCACCTCCCGCGATGGAACGAAGCTTTCTTATCTACATGATAACAGATGATCTTCGCCGTTCGCTTCGTACATTTTGCCATATTGTGCTTGTTTTTTGTCACAGAAAAAGCCGCCCGGAAGCCGGGCGGCTCAAATGTTGCAAAGCGTTTCACTTGTGCATTGATTGGCTGCATCCTCAGATATTGACGCCCTGCTCCCTGGCCTGGGCGGTGTAGAGCTCGTAATACGCGCCCTTCTTCGCCATCAGCTCGTCGTGGGAGCCGGCTTCCATGATGCCCTTGTTGCCGATGTACAGAATGCGGTCGCAGTTCTTGATGGTGGACAGGCGGTGGGCAATGATGAAGGAGGTGCGGCCCTTGAGCAGCGCCTGGATGCCGTCCTGCAGGAGCTTCTCCGTCTTGGTATCGATGGAGGAGGTGGCCTCGTCCAGGATCAGGATGCGGGGATCGCTCAGGAGCGTGCGGGCAAAGGCGATCAGCTGGCGCTGGCCCTGGGACAAACTGGAGCCGCGCTCGTTGACGCTGGTCTGATACTGCTGGGGCATCTCGCGGATGAAGTCGTCCGCGCGCACCACCGCAGCGGCCTGCCGGACCTCCTCATCCGTGGCATTCAGCCGGCCGTAGCGGATATTGTCCATCAGCGTGCCGGTGAAGATGAAGGAATCCTGCAGCATGATGCCCAGCTGGGTGCGCAGGCTGTGGATGGTGACGTCGGTGATATCGTGCTTATCCCCGGCCTCGTCGGTGAGCAGGATGCGTCCGCCGCGCAGGTTGTAGAAGCGGCACAGGAGATTCACAATGGTGGACTTGCCCGCGCCGGTGGGGCCGACCAGGGCGATGGATTCGCCGGCCTTGACGTGCAGGTTCATGTCCTCCAGCACCGTCTGACCCGCTTCGTAGCCGAAGTTGATATGCTCGAAGCTGACTTCGCCCGTGATGTCGGGCAGAGTGGTCGCGCCCTCCTTGTCATCCACCACCACAGGCTCGTCCATGGTCTCGAAGATGCGCTCCAGATAGGCCATGTTGTTGACGAAGGAGTTATAGATGTTGGCCAGGTTGGTGATGGGCTGCCAGAATCGGTTGAGGTACTGGCCCATCGCCAGGATGGTACCGAAGGCGATGATGCCGCCGCCCAGCCAGTACACGCCGGCGATGTACAACAGCGTATACACGATCTGGGTGATGGTCTGGGAGGTGACCCAGACGCTGTTGGAGATGTAGATGGCGCGCATCCAGACCGTGCGGCAAGCCGTCGCCAGCTGCTTCATGATGGAGATGTTGACCTCCTGACGGGCAAAGAGCTGGGAGACGCGCACGCCGTCAATGGATTCGGCCAGATAGGCGTTGTAGTTGGAGTTCTTGTTGGACTGGTTCTGCCAGGCCTTGCGCTGCTTGGGCTTGATGAACATGATGAACGCCACAAACACCGGCAGGCCCGCCACCACCACCGTTGCCAGGGTGGGCTCGGTGGCATACATGAACACCACAATGAAGATCACATTGATGATCTCCAGGATCGCATTGATGATGCCGTTGGAGAGGATATCGGAGACAGAGTTGACGTAGTTGATCACGCGGACGAGGATCTTTCCGGCGGGGCGGCTGTCGTAATAGGAGAAGGGCAGCCGCTGCAGGTGAGCAAACAGATCCCGGCGGATATCGTAGATGATGTCCTGGGAAACCTTCACCATCATCCGGGAGCGGATGACCGTGAACACGATGGAGACCGCAATGATGCCCAGATACGCCAGCGCCATGGGGATCAGGCTGCCGACCTGCTTGCCCGGCACGATGACGTTGAGGACATGCTCGGTGATCTTGGGGGAAAACAGACCCGCCACAGAGGCACAGGCGGAGAGCAGAAGGGCCAGCAGCATCTTCCACTTATGGCGGCCGATGTAATGGATCACCCGCTTCAGATGACCTGCGTCAAAGGGGCTCTCCAGGGACTCGTCCACGTCAAATTTGTTGCGTGCCATTTACTCCACCTCCTTTGCGGCAGTGGCTTCTTCCGGATCAATGCCGTTCTGCAGGCAGTAGGTCTCCCAGTAGTAGCCGCGGTTTTTCAGCAGCTCCTCATGGGTGCCGCGCTCGGCAATCGCGCCGTCCTGCAGGATGAGGATCTCATCCGCCTCCTTGACGGAGGAGATGCGCTGGGCAATGATGATCTTGGTGCAGGCATAGGGCAGCTCCCGCAGCTGCTGCTGGATGTACTGCTCGGTTTCCATATCCACCGCAGAGGTGGTATCGTCCATGATGAGGATGCCGGGCTGGACAGCCAGCGCACGGGCCAGGGCAATACGCTGCTTCTGGCCGCCGGAGAGGCCCACGCCGCGTTCGCCCACGATGGTGTCATAGCCGTCGGAAAGCTGTTCAATGAAATCCCCGGCTGCCGCGCGGCGGGCGAAGTCATGCACCTCCGCCTCGGTCAGGGCCTGATCGCCAAAGGCAATGTTGCCCTCTACCGTATCGGAGAAGAGGAACACGTCCTGAGTGGCCGTGCCGATGCCGTCCCGCAGCTGGTTGAGCTTCCAGCGCTTGATGGGGCAGCCGTCCACCAGGATCTCGCCCTGCCTGACCTCATAGCAGCGGGCCAGCAGCTGGATGATGGTCGTCTTGCCGGAGCCGGTGGGGCCCATGATGGCCAGGGTCTGGCCGGGGGCCACCTTGAAGCTGACGTCCCGGAGGACGGGCACGCTGTCATGGCTGAAGGACACATTGCGGAATTCCACCGCACCCTCCACCCGGTCATGCTCCTGCGCATCCGCGGCGTCCACGATATCTGGCCGGGAGACCTCCAGCTCCATGACCTTGGTGGAGCAGGTGATGAAGCGCTGCCAGTCGTTGAGCAGATTGCCCAGCTGGCGCATGGGCACGGACAGCGCCCAGCTCAGGCTGGTGAACACCGTCAGATCGCCCGCGGTCATTTCGCCCCGGATCATCAGGTAGCCGCCAAAGAACACGGTGATCAGCGTCATGGCGTTGGCCAGGATCTCAATAAAGGGGAAGAATTTCAGCCAGCGCTCGTTGATATCCAGATGCGCCTGGCGGAAGGCCCGGGATTTCTTGTCGAAGGCTTCCTTCTCATACTCCTCGCGGGCAAAGGCCTTGATGACCCGGTTTGCGGCAATGTTCTCCTGGGCCGCCGCATTCATCTCGCTCTGCCGCTCGCGCATGGCCATAAACAGCTTGCGGGAGCCCTTCGAATATACCTTGGTGATGATCATCAGCATGGGCGTGACGCACACCAGCAGCAGCGCCAGCTTCCAGTTGATCCAGAACAGATACGCAGACGTGGACAGGAACATGACCACGTTGTCGATGATCGCATAGTCAATATAGCTCAGGAAATGGCGGCACCAGTCCGTATCGGCGGACATGCGCGTCATCAGATCGCCGGTACGGTTGCGGTCAAAGAACCGGGTGTCCTGATACTGCAATCGGGTGAACAGCCGCACGCGCAAATTGTACATCACATTCTGGCTGCTGCGTTCCACCAGCACGACCATCAGATAGCGCGTGCCCTCGCGCAGCAACCTGACAGCCAGCATCGTAAAGAGGATGCCCAGCAGCGGATCGGGATTCTGCGCGACGATCACCTCGTCCACCAGCCGCTTCTGCAGCGTGGGGTTGATCAGCAGCGCCAGCGACGTCAACGCGCTGATGACCAACGCAAGGATATGCCACTTCCGGTGCTTGCGGTCCATCAGCGACCACAGCCACTTGATATTTTCCACGGTGCTCTTTTCCTCCTGTATTCCCGGCTGATCTGCCGGATTGTCGGTCGTGAGCCACTGGGGGGCAAAAGCGCCCCCTTTTTCGCGGAAAGTATAGCACGGAATCGTTGCGCACGCAACGGCTGAAATGGGATATTTCAGGTCAAAAAGGACAAAACGAATGTTATCTGAATATTTATACTTATACAGGGAAATCCACTTGCCAAATCATCTCCCGCATGCTATAATAAGAGAACATTCATTCCCTTTTATTCAGGAGGCGTCCCCATGATCCTTCAGACCGGCCTGCGCACCGATATCCCGGCCTTTTTCACCCCCTGGTTTCTCCGCCGGCTGGCAGAGGGTTTCGTGCTGACCCGCAGTCCCTACGCCCCTTCCCAGCTGACGCGCTACCGCCTCACCCCCGACGTTGTGGACTGCATCGGCTTTTGCACCAAGAATCCCGCGCCCATGCTGCCGCACATGGACAAGCTGTCTGCCTTCGGCCAGCACTGGTTCGTCACCATCACGCCCTATGAAGCAGATATCGAGCCCAACGTGCCGCCCAAGGAGCAGGTCATGGCAGATTTCCGCCATCTGAGCCGCATTGTCGGCAAAAACTGCGTCACCTGGCGGTATGATCCCATCCTGCTGACGGAAAAGTATACTGTGTCACGCCATTTGTCCGACTTTGCCGCCATGTGCGCCGCCCTGGAGGGCGCGACGGATACCTGTGTGATCTCCTTCATCGACCTGTATGAAAAGGTGAAGCGGAATTGGCCCGGCCTTTGCGCAGTCGGCCAGGCGGACCGGCTGCTGCTGGGCCGGGAGATGGCTGCTATTGCGGCCCGGCACGGCATCCGCCTGCAGAGCTGCTGCGAGGGCGACGAGCTTGCGCCCTTTGGGGTGGACTGCACCGGCTGTATGACCCTTTCCACCTATGAACGGGCGCTGGGCATACGGCTGAACGCGCCCCGGCAGCCCCGGAGCAGCCGCGGCTGTCTCTGTCACCTGAGCGCGGACATCGGCGCCTACAACACCTGCAGCCACGGCTGCCGCTATTGCTATGCCAACGCCAGCGCAGAAAGCGTCCGCCGCAGCCTCGCGCAGCACGATCCGGCGTCACCGCTGCTGATCGGAACCGTGCAGCCCGGCGATCAGCTCCGGGACGCCCGGCAGACCAGCTGGCGGGATGGGCAGGTCACCCTGGCAGAGCTGCTGTGATACAGCTCTGCCCCCTGTTTTCAGGGCAAAATTTCATGCAAAATTTTTTGAAAAAAAGTGTTGACAAGCCCCCGCTTCTGTGCTATACTAACTCTCGCAGTCGAGCGAAAAGCTCCCTGCCGGATATAAGCCGATGGGGAATGGTGTAACGGTAGCACCTGCGACTCTGACTCGTATTGCCTAGGTTCGAATCCTAGTTCCCCAGCTTCATATGCCTCCGTTGTGTAGAGGCCTAGCACGCGGCCCTCTCAAGGCTGAAACAGGGGTTCGAATCCCCTCGGAGGTGCTTAAGCGCTGAATCGTAAGATTCAGCGCTTTCACTTTTTTCTGCAGCATTTCGTTCCGCGCCTGCCGGCTTGTGCTTCCCTTCCCTGCCAGTTGCAGCAACTCTGTCTATCAAGCAAGCGCGGACAGTCTGCAGCATGCACCCTGCATCGCACCCGTGCGCAGGCTCTGTCATACTGCGATATTTCCAGCGTGATTCATGCACGCCCCTTTCCAGCATTCAGCCTGCACATCAAAAGGGCAGACAGCCGTGGCTGTCTGCCCTTTTTGATATCAGGCTTCCGTCCGGTTACTCCCCTGCAGCTGCAGCTTCGCTGCTTTGCAGAATCACAAGGGCGTCCTGAACGTCAATCGCGTTATCTGCATTGATATCCGCGAGTTCTTCATTGATCTCCGGGCTCCATCCGGCGCTGTACTGCATAATCAGCAGGGCATCCTGCGCATCAACCAGGCGGTCCATGTTCACATCGCCGGGCGTATCCGCATCCGGATCGTAAACAGAAACGACGCATGCGCCGTATGCACCGTTTTCAAGCACAGCCAGAATCACAGCCGTCCCCGGAGCCGCGGCACGGACCGTATTGACCGTACTTTCGCTGTACTCGTTCATCCGGACAACGCCTTCCGGCTCAGCATACCACAGGACCTCTTCAACCACGCAGCCCGGATCTTCATGCCGGACAGACAGCAGCAGCACATCGCCGACCTCCAGCCGTGTGATTTCCGGCTCAATCCAGATTGTTTCAGGGATCAGATACCCGTTGACTGTCACCCTGACCTTCTTGTTCGTCCCCTTGATCGTACCGGTCAGCTCGCAGCGGGCGGTCGGCCAGGTGCAGCTGATCATGTCCCCTTCCAGCGTAAAGCCGCTGGCCTGCGAGTTTCCCTCGCCGGGATCGTTATGGCTGATCTTCCAGTTGATCGTGACTTCCTTCCCGTTTTCCAGCAAGGCTGGAAGACGCCTCGTGCCGCCGTAGGGAACCGTCATGGTCGTCATGCCGACATAAGCGGTGGCTGTATCGCTGATGACCTCTACCGTAAAGGTGGTCGATACACCGGTAAGCTTCGACGTGACCTTCACGGTGGTTGTGCCCGTCCTTACAGGATACAGGGTATCGTTCTCGAGCCTGACCACCCGCTCATCCGCCACTTCAAACGCCAGTTCCAGGCCATTGATCGCCCCCACATCGGACATCACATAGCTCAGATAAAGCGTTTCGCTCATGCGCAGGATCACCGCATCATGCCGCAGCCACATCGGCAGCTTCCGCACCTCAATATGTGCCGAGAGGTGTCGTCCGTCCTCCAGCGCCGCCGAAACATCAAAATAGCAGTTCATTTTGGCGGTAAAGAAGCCGTCCTCGGTCAGCGTCCCATAATCAGCACTCATGGTCGTACTGAATTTTGCCGGATAGCGCCGCCCTGCCCGATCCATCACAGAAAGCTGGCAGGATCTGCCCATCGGGAAGGGCTGCTCCGGGATGATGATGCTGACCGCTTTGTCGCTGTCCGGCACAACAATGGTCAGCGTATGGCTCAGATCCCCAGCCGCAACGGTATAGACCGCCTTGCCCGGCGCCTGCGCCGTGATGGTTGTCCCCTCATAGCGCGTTGTATAGAGAATCTGCTCGGTACAGTCCTGCTCCTTCAGCCTGAGGCTGACAGGCATTGCTCCCTGATCGAACACCGGCGCCACCCGGTAGGTTTCGCCGATCTCCAGCTCCACGGTCTCGGGAAGCTGCATGGTGTTGGGCGTTACCGCAACGGTAAATGTCCGGACGCAGGTTGAGCCGTCCGGATTGGTCGCCGTCAGCTCCACCTCGCCATGGCCGGAGGCAATCAGCCAGTTTCCCTCCAGCCGGGCAATCTCCGCCCCCTTCGTGATTTCCACAGGGACAGTGACCGTCTTGCCCGCTGCATCACAGGTCACAATCTCCACCGGCACACGGGCGTAGATCGTATCCGCCTCCACCCGGATGTCCGCGCAGGGTTCATCGCCAATAACGCTGACCATGACTGTTCCCTTCAGGCCGCCGAGCGTCGTCATCGTGATTTCATGATGGCCTACCGTGCAGGCATGGAAGTGGGCTGCATCCGTGGGGAAATAATACCGGTCGGGATATTCGTAGGTGCCCGAATAGCTCAGGCCATCCACACGCACGCTGATGGTCGGCATCAGCGCCGTGGTGCCGTTGCCAAAGTCAGTGCCCAGATCAACAATATCGTCCTGATAGGCAGTAAAGCTGCTCCTGGCAAATTCAACCTTCGCAGCCGCCGGCACGATCTCCACCGGGATGCTGAACTGCATGCCGTTGTAGGCAGTGACCGTCAGCGTTGTTTTGCCGGGGCCCACAGGCACAACAGAAAACACTTTGTTCCATGCGGGCGTGTCGTCCCGACAGCTCACCGAAACAACGCGCTCATCATAGCTGACGTCTGCAATCCATTGGGGACTGCAGCCGTAGGAGGGCACGACCTTAAACCAGTCGCCTGCATATTCCATGCTCAGCAGGATGCTCTCCTTCTCCGGCCGGATACTCATGAGCGGCGCATGGACATACAGCCTGCAGCTGAAGGTCGTTGTCTGACCCACGCCCGGCTTTTTCGGTGTATAGATGATATGCACCGTCAGATACCCGCCGCCGGTGGGCACCTCCGGCGCCAATGTCAGCTTGCCGTCCGGATCGAACTGATAGTTGGGATGATCGGGATTTCCTGCGATCTGATAGGTGATATCGAAGTCGTCCTGTGTCAGGTCTTTTCCGATCTGGCTTGAAAAATCCGGATAATCCGGCAGGTAGCTTTCGCCCGGGCCCATATGGATTTCAAACTCGGTAACCACCTGCGCGGCCTGCGCTGCTGCAGGCAGCCACAGCAGCATGAAAACCAGGATCAATATGCGGCGCACAGTCGCTGCCTCCCTTTTCTTCGTTTTTTTCATTATATCAAGCGGGTATACCCGTGTCAATCTGCATGCAGCCGCCTGAAAAGGCGGCTCCCCCTGCCGCCTTGCGGGCACAGGGGGAGCTTCGCTGTTTACTTCTTCAGCACAATGCCCTGCTTCTCCAGGTCGGCAATCACGCCGTCCACCACGGACTGCACTTCCTCGCGGGTGAGGGTGCGCTCCGCATGGGAGAAGAAGATGCGCACGGTGATGGACTTGCCCGCATCGTCGGTGTAGGTGCCGACAACCGCCACCTTGTTCACCAGCGGGCTGTTGGCAGCCTCGATGGCCTTCTTGATCGGCTCATACTTCTCGGCAATGAAGGTCAGATCCTGCTCCATGCCGGGGAAGCGGCTGGGCTCCACGTAGGCGATGCGCTTGGCGCCGATGTTCGCCAGCAGATCCATGTCGATCTCCGCAAAGACGATGGCCGCCTTCTTGTCGATCTTCTTGCTGACCACGGGATGCGCCACGCCGATGGTGCCCAGCACCACGCCGTCGCAGACGATGCTGTTCAGGTTCTTGGGATGCTCCCAGGAGTGGGCGGCTTCCGCCTTCACCCAGGTCAGCTCCTTGTGCTTGAGGTCATCCACGGTGACAGCCAGCATGTCGCGGAGGCGGAAATACAGCGTCTCCACGGATTCCACCTTGCTGAACAGGGTGATGCAGAGCTTCTTGTACTCCTTGGCCAGGCCCTTTTCGCAGCAGCCCTGGGCCACGCGGCCCACCTCAAACACGCCGAAGGAGGGCGCATAGGCGGTGTTGCCCTTCACCTGCACCAGCTGCGTGGGCACGATGGAGCGGCGGAGCACCTCGATGTTGGGGTTGGCTGCACCCAGCAGGCGGATGTTGTCCTCCACCTCGATGCCCAGCTTCTTGTACTCATCGGAGTACTGCCAGACGTAGGAGTGCACCTCATGCAGGCCGTAGCGCTTGACCAGGATGTCCTTCACCTTGTTCTCGGCGGTCTTCTCCGCATGCTCGCGCACGGGGTAGAGGGGCGCTTCGGCGGTATGCACATCGAAGTTGTCATAGCCGTAAATACGGGTGATCTCCTCAATGATATCCGCCTTGATGGTCACGTCCTTGGTGGCGCGCCAGGAGGGCACGTCCACGCTGAACTTATCGCCGTCCTGACGCACGACAAAGCCCAGCGCGGTCAGGGTGGAGACGATATGCTCATCGCTGATATCAATGCCGGTGTAGCGATCGACGAAGCGCTTGTCGAAGTCCAGCGTGATCTGGGGATACTGGAAGGCGCGCTCGTCGGTCAGGCAGGAGGTGACGCGCATGCCGGCGTCGGCGTCCTGCAGGAGCTTGACGAAACGGGCGATGGCAGGCACGGTCATCTCGGGGTCGAGGGACTTTTCATACCGGGCGGATGCGTCGGTGCGGTGCGCCAGACGCACGGTGGACTTGCGGACGGAGGCTGCGTCGAAGGTCGCGGATTCCAGGGTCAGGCTGGTGGTATCCTCCACGATCTCGGAGTCAAAGCCGCCCATGATGCCGGCGATGGCCACGGGCTTGTCACCGTTGCAGATCATCAGGGTATTCTCGTCGATCTGGCGCTCCACCTTGTCCAGGGTCTGGAAGGTGAAGGGCTTGTCAAAGCGCTTGATGCGGATCTTCTCCACCTTGCGGCTGTCAAAGGCATGCATGGGCTGACCCATCTCCAGCATCAGGTAGTTGGTCAGGTCGGCCAGCAGATTGATGGCGCGCATGCCGCAGTAATACAGGCGGATGCGCATGTTCATGGGCGCCACATTGCGGGTGATGTTCTCCACCGTCAGGCAGGAGTAGCGCTGGCAGAGGGGGTCCTCGATCTTCATGTCGATGGCAGGCAGATCCTTGTACTGGCTCAGATCCACCATCTCCATGGGCTTGAGGGGACGCTTGGCCAGCGCCGCGATCTCACGGGCGATGCCGTAGTGGCCCCACAGGTCGGGACGGTTCGTCAGGGACTTGTTGTCCACCTCGAACACGATATCGTCAATCTGCCACAGGTCCTTCACGTCCGTACCGACAGCCACATCCTCGGTGATGTCCATAATGCCGTCGTTATCGTCGCTCAGGCCCAGCTCCTTCTCGGAGCAGCACATGCCGTGGGACGTGCAGCCCGCGAGCTTCCGGGGGGCGATGGTGATCTCACCGATCTGCGCGCCCAGCTTGGCAAAGGCGGTCTTCATGCCCACACGCACATTGGGTGCGCCGCAGACTACGTCCACCAGCTCGTCCTCGCCGCAGTCCACCTTCAGCAGGTGGAGCTTCTTGCTTTCAGGATGATTCTCAATGCTCTTGATCTCCGCCACGACCACGCCGGACAGATCGGCGCCCTTGTGGAAGATCTCATTCTCCACCTCTGCGGTGGACAGGGAAAACTGATGGATCAACGCCATCAGGTCAATACCGGAAAGATCCACGAATTCCTGGATCCAGTTCATAGAAATGTACATGGCTTCGTTTGCCTCCTAATTACCGCAAAGAGTGAACTCCGAAGGTTTCCAAAGGGCGATCGCCCACTTCGTGGGTTTTGTTGCCCTTTGGTCACCTCCGCAGAGGTGAAACCCTTTGCTACAATCATATATCTCTGCACAAGAGGATACTGCGCTGCGGCGCAGGTCGGGGGCTTTCCGATCGCCCCCGACACCCCTTCGGTTACTCGTCGTCGGTGAACTGGCTCAGGCGGGTCAGATTGCCGCTGTTGAGGTCGCGGATGTCCTTCACGCCGTACTGCATCATGGCCAGACGGGTCAGGCCCAGACCGAAGGCGAAGCCGGTGTACTCCTCGGGATCGATGCCGCCGGCCTTGAGGACCTCGGGATGGATCATGCCGCAGGGACACAGCTCCAGCCAGCCGGAGTGCTTGCAGGAGGGGCAGCCCTCGCCGCCACAGATCAGGCAGGAGATGTCCAGCTCGAAGCCGGGCTCAACGAAGGGGAAGAAGCCGGGACGCAGGCGCACCTTGATGTCCTTGCGGAACACCTCGGAGAGCATGGTCTTCATGAAGTAGATCAGGTTGGAGATGGAGATGTTCTTGTCCACCATCATACCTTCCATCTGGAAGAAGGTGTTCTCGTGGCAGGCGTCGGTGGCCTCGTTGCGGAAGCAGCGGCCCGGGAACACCGCCTTGATCGGCACGCCCTTGTTGATCAGATCGTCGCGGTACTTGCGGTAGATGGCATTCTGCGCCGCGGAGGTCTGGGTCTTGAGCAGCTGACCGTTATCCAGGTAGTAGGTGTCCTGCATGTCGCGGGCGGGGTGGAACTTGGGGATGTTCAGGGACTCGAAGCACTCGTAGTCCGTGACGATTTCGGCATAGTCCTCCAGGTGGAAGCCCATGGTGCGGAAGACCTGCTCGCACTGGCGCTGCACCAGGGTGATGGGGTGGTAGGAGCCGCGATCCATGTTCGCGGGCATGGACACGTCAAACTCCGGCAGGGCGTCGATCTCCTGCTGCAGCTCGGCAGCCTTCATGGCCTCCAGCTTTTCCGCCAGCGCAACGGTGATCTGATTCTTCAGCTCGTTGGTTTCGGCGCCGATGGTCTTACGCTCCTCCACAGACATGTTGCCCATGCCCTTGAGCAGCTCGGTCATCTTGCCCTTCTTGCCCAGATAGCCCACGCGCAGGGCTTCCAGCGCCGCCATATCGGCGACCTGGGCAAGCTCCGCTTCGAAGCTTGCCTTCAGGGCAGCAATCTTCTCGTTCATGTATGTTGCCTCCTTGATTGATTTACGGTTTGAGGTCGTGCAGTGCCCGGTCAACGCCGGTCATTGCTTGCACCATCCCCTGCGCTTGCACCAAGGGGATGGCCGGAAAATAAAACGCCTCACGCAAAATGCATGAGACGGATTATCCGCGGTACCACTCAAATTGCGATGCATCGCACCGCCACTCGACGCCTTAACGCGGCAAACGCCCGGAAACGGGAACTCGCGGGGTGAAATTCGGCTTTCCGTGTCCCTGCGCCCTTTCAGCAAACGGGCGCTCTCTGTGAGGGATGGGCGGAGGCCTACTCGGGCCCGGTCATCGCTTTTGATATTTCGCCATCTCCCGGCACAAGGCCGGAGGCTGGCTGCACGCTGCGGTCTCCTGCAATCGCTCCGACTGGTCAGGCGTTGCCGCGCGCAATACCCGATTATTTTAACACGGTTTACCGGGGTTTGCAAGGGGGAATTTGCCAATTCCACTGCGTTTTACAGCTTCATATGCTTCATGTACCGCATCACCCGGTCCGCACACACGCCGGTCAGCGCGCCAAAGATCAATCCGCCGATCATCAGGAAGGGCAGCGCCGCCAGCAGGCCCGGCGTGTTGACCACCAGCAGCGCCATCACAATCTGGCCCACATGGTGCATCACGCCGCCGACAATGGACACCGTCACCGTATGCATCCCCTTCACCCGGGAGATGAGCACCATCGCCGTGAGGGACACGACGCCGCCCGCCAGGCCCAGCGCAAAGCTTACGCCCAGGCTGCCGAACAGCACATTGGACAGGAACACCTTGAAAAACATCAGCACATAGGCTGTGGGGATATCCAGCATATACACCGCAAAGATCAGCACGCTGTTGGAAAGCCCCAGCTTCAGCGCCGGATGCGGCGTGGGAATCTGCTTTTCGATCCAGCCCAGGATCAGCATCATCGCCAGCAGCAGCCCGCACAGGGCTACCCGCTTGGTATTGAATCGTTTCTTCATCATTATCCTCCTGCGCATGCGTCCCGGCGTAGCAGCCGGCACAGCTGCGAGGCTCCTTTTCCCGCCCGATGCATCCGCAGGTCCTCCCCTGCCCGCAGGGCGTCCCTTCCATGATACACGATTCGCCCCCCGTTCGTCAAGGATAAGCCCGTAACAATCCGGGCCGATTCACACCAGCCGCTGCATTGCCAGCGCCAGCCGTTCCTGCACGCGGCAGAGGAACTCCCGGTTGGTAGGCTTGCCCCGCTCCGGGTCCACGCTGTTGCCGAAAAAGCGCTCCAGCGCTGACAGGCTGCCATGCATCCAGGTGGATTCCACGCACAGCCGCAAACTCCGCTCCACCCCGGCGGCCGTCATGCCGTATCTCTGCGCGATCATCGGGTACAGCCCATGCTGCAGATCCTGCAGCAGCGGCGGATGCACCACCGTCATCGCCGCCATCTCCGGCAGAAAGGCCCACGCCCGCAGCCGTCCCGGCACCCCCAGCGTCCGCAGCAGCGCCCGGGCCATGTCCGCAGCCGCCGGCAGATGATGGGCCGCCAGGGACGGCAGACAGCCCTCCTGCCGCCTGCGCCGCAGCATTTCCGGCAGCGCCTCCGCCGGAACCAGCGGGCCGTCCGGCGCGCCCTCCCCCAGCAGCAGCGGCGGCGACAGCGGCGGCTCCTGCAGCAGCATCCGCAGCAGCGCCCGGCTCTCCGCACAGGGCAGCAGCAGCAGCACGTCCTGCCATTCCTGCAGCTGAGCCACGGCCTGTGCCGCGCTGCTCACCGGCGAACAGCGCCAGTCCTCTCCCCGATCCTCAATCCGATATTGCCACTGCCGTCCCAATTCCGCAGACGGCGCAAGCACAATCACCTCCACGGCGATCACCTCCCCTGCCAAGGATATCACAGGCGGCAGGCCGATCCCGGAAAGCCGACAAAAAAAGACCGGAAGGCTCCGGTCTCTTCTCATCAGGGCACGATCCCCTCTTCCAGCAGCAGCTCCAGCACCCGGGCCTCCCGGTGGAGCATCGTGTGGTATTCGCTGCCCAGTGCGCTCTCCCGGTTGGTGCGGATAGCATGGCGGGCGTCCACAAATTCCAGCGTGAATCCGGCTTCTGCCTCGTAGTCCTCCATCTGCGGCGGCAATATCTCCGCCTCCGCATCGCACAGATAGTAGAAATTATCCTGGATGAAGCACTCGTTTTCGTCCTTCACACCCCGCTGGATGCGGTGCACCAGGCCGTATTCCCGCACCGATTCCGGGATGACGGTCAGCCCGGCTTCCTCCCGGGTCTCCCGGATCATGGCGGCTACAGGGTCCTCGCCCGCTTCGATGCCGCCGCCGGGGAATTTGTAATAGTCATCCCTTTGGCTGTGGATCATCGCCAGCTTTCCGTCCCGCACGATGACCGCCCGGGCAGAGTTGCGCACGAAGGTGTAGGTGCAGCCAGCGTAATCCTGCTTGTCGATTTCAAACAAAAGTCGCATACAGCCTCCGTCAGGTATCCTGCAGCATCGCCCGCAGCGCAGCTGTCACCGCTGCCTTGTCTCCGGGCGCAAACTCATGATGGCGGGAATCCGGCATATAGCGCACCTCAATGGCCGGATTGCCTTCCATCTCCTTCACGCTGCGCAGGGAAACCTGCTCGTCCTTCTTGGCCATGAAGGCAATCGTCGGCACATTCAGCCGGGCGATCTCCTGCCGGGCAGCGGCGCTTTCCCGGAACAGCTCCAGATACCGGGGAATCCACCCGATATACCGCCAGACGCGCCAGTCGATCTCCGTGCCGTAGCAGGTACGGAGCTCCTCCGGGCTGGTTATGCCCAGCAGCGCCTTGCCGGTATTCCTTACCCAGGCCGAGGGCCGGGACCAGATGCGCAGCGGCACGCAGAGCAGCAGCAGCCCGGCGATCTGCCGGTCCTCCCGCACAGCTTCGCGGATGGCCAGCAGCGTCCCCAGGGAATGCCCCACAATGTACAGCCGACGGTGGGTTTTGCGCAGTTCCTCCACCGCCGCACGGACATGGGCTGTCCATTCCGCCGAGGTGTGCCGGGCAAAGTCCTTCACCGTGCCGCCGTGACCCGGCAGCAGCAGCGCATGCACCGAGCAGTTCTCCGGGACGGCGCTCAGAGTTTCATCGAAAAACCGGGGCGTGGCATTGATGCCGTGGATGAACAGCACCGCGCATTCCGCGCCGGGCACGATGCGCCGGAAGGGTGCATGCATGGCTCATTCCCCCTTATATTTCAGCCAGGCGGGCGTTCTTGTAATCCGGATCGTCGGTGACCTCGCAGATCACCCGCAGCTGGGGCGGGAACTCGATGGGCGCAATCTCGTCGCTCAGCTCGATTTCCACAATGGCCTTGTCCTGCCAGAAGGGATATACGTCGATCTCGAAATACTGGATGCCCCAGGTCAGGCAATAGCGGGTCTTGCGGATCTGGCGGCGGCTGACGTCCGCATCCATCATGGCGATGAGGTATTCGTCCTTGGTCAGGCGCTTCTCCACCTCCACCCGCTTCAGGCCGCTGCCCCGCTTGATGGTCTTGAAGTACAGATAATGTCCGCCGCAGCCCCGCTGGCGGATGCGCCGCTCCTCCCCGTCCCGGGCGGTGAGGTAGGTCTGCAGCACGTCAATGCGGGAGCAGTTGGGCAGGCTCTCCAGCCACTGGATGTCCGGGTATTCAATGAGGAACTTGCGCTCGATCTCCAGGGGCTCCGGGCCGCCCAGGAAGGAGGCGACCTCCCGGATCAGCCGCTTCATCTTGTCCTCAAAATCCGTCTCGTTGTCGATCACCCGGAAATGGGGATGGCCCGTCCAGGCGGCGATGATCTTGTCATCCAGCGCCACCGCCTGCTCCACCGTTTCGATGCGGGCGGCATTGTTGGCCGTGGTATAGAACTGCTCCGCACCCTTGGCCGCCGTCACCAGATGGAACACCGCGTCATAGCTGTCCCGCAGCTCCACCTCATTGGCGCCGATGCGCTCCATCACCCAGGCCGTCTCCTCCTCGTCCATATAGGCGCGGTTGTCCAGCATGCCCCGGTCGCAGACGATGAGGATCTTGTCCTTGGGCATGGTGCGGGCGGCCTGCTCAAAGAGCCGCTCCTTCTCCCGCTGGAGGGTCATCTGCACCACCTGATATTCCGCATTGGTGCCGCAGGTCCAGGGGGCCACGCCGCCGGAAATAAACTCCGTCGCCGTCTCCGGCACAAACAGCACCGTCCAGCCCTTCTCGGTAAAATGATTCTGAATCCAGCTCATGGCGGTGGACTTGCCCGCGCAGGGCCCGCCGGTGATTACGATCTTGACAATCTGCTGCATCTGAACGCCTCCTGCACATCATATGGAACGCTGCTTCCATTATACCCGCAGCCCCGGCAGATTGCAAGTTTCTCCCACGCCGCCATCAGAAAAAAGGCATGCCGCCCCAAAGCGCAGCATGCCGCAGACTGTCAAAAAACCTCCGGGAGGTGTCGGAGGGCCCGCAGGCCCTCTGACTGTCATCGTATCCGGGGGCTTTGCCGCCGGGGCGGGGCGTTTTCGGCTTTCAGCCGAAAACATTCCTTACACGGAGGAGCGGCCGGGAGGGCC
>JAFQIB010000108.1 GCA_017397765.1 Clostridia bacterium
AAGCCGTCCATGATGACGGCAAGAAAATGGAGGAATTCCCATGAATCTGGCCGAAATGACCAAGTCCGAGATCATTGCCGCTTTTGCCCAGCACGAGGGCGACACCGGCTCCCCTGAGGTGCAGGTTGCTCTGCTGACTGCCCGTATCAATCACCTGAACGAGCATCTGAAGAAGAACCGCAACGACCATCACTCCAACCGCGGCCTGCTGCTGATGGTTGGTCAGCGTCGTGGTCTGCTGGAGTACCTCAAGAAGACCGACATCGAGCGCTACCGTGCTCTGATCGCCAAGCTGAACCTGCGTAAGTAATGCGGGGCAGGCCCCGCGGCCATTCCGACGGGCTTGACCGGCAGCTGGATGGGCCTCGCGCCTGTAAGCGCCGGAAAGCTCGCCTGATGGCTGGCGGAGCGATCAACTGGCGGTTTGCATAGCCAGAACCGCTGTTGGGGGTAACGCCCTTGCAGCGGTTCTGCTGTGCAACGGACAAACCAAAGTGTTTGCAAGCCCGGGGATGTTATCCCATGAAAATCCTTAGGGGTTTTCAAACGATAGCATCTCCCGGCTGAAAAGGGCAGGATGTGGCATCCTGTCTGTGTGTTGAAGAAGGAGAAGAGAAAATGGAAGCCAAGAAGTATACAATGGACCTGGCTGGCCACAAGCTCAGCCTGGAATTCGGCAAGTACTGCGAGCAGGCTGCCGGCTCCGTGTGGGTGTCCCTGGATGACACCGTCGTGATGGTCAACGCCACCATGTCCCCCGTGGCCCGTCCCGGCGTGGACTTCTTCCCGCTGGCTGTTGACGTCGAGGAGAAGCAGTACGCTGCCGGCAAGATCCCCGGCGGCTTCATCAAGCGCGAGGGCCGTCCCACCGAGAAGGCGACCCTGACCTGCCGCCTGATCGACCGCCCCCTGCGCCCCCTGTTCCCCAAGGGCATGCGCAACGACGTGCAGGTGGTTGCCACCATCCTGAGCGTTGACAAGCAGAATCCTCCGGAGATCCCCGCCATGATCGGTTCTTCCATCGCCCTGGCGGTGTCCGATATTCCGTGGGGCGGCCCCACCGGCTCTGTCGTGGTGGGCCTGATCGACGGCGAGTTCGTCTGCTGCCCCACCGAGGAGCAGATGGCTGCTTCCCAGATGCACCTGACCGTGTCCGGCACCCGCGACGCTGTGCTGATGGTTGAAGCCGGCGCCAAGGAAGTGTCCGAGAAGGTCATGCTGGACGCCATCATGTTCGCCCATGACTGGATCAAGAAGATCATCGCCTTCCAGGACGAGATCATCGCCGAGATCGGCAAGGAAAAGGCCGAGGTCGCGCTGGTTGTCACCGGCGACGACGTGAAGGCCGCTGTCCGCGAGTTCGCCTACGACAAGTGCAAGTGGGTGTTCGACACCACCGTGCGCGAGGAGCGTCAGAACCGCGAGGCGCAGGTCAAGGCGGAGACCATCGAAGCGCTGGGCGCCCAGTTCGAGGGCCGCGAGAGCGAGATCGCCGATGCGCTGTACTACCTGAACAAGGAAATCATGCGCAAGAAGATCGTGGAAGAGGGCGTTCGTCCCGACGGCCGCGGTGTGACCGATATCCGTCCCATCTGGTGCGAAGTCGGCGTGCTGCCCCGTACCCACGGCTCTGCCATATTCACCCGCGGCCAGACCCAGGCCCTGACTGTGACCACCCTGGGCTCCGTGTCCGAGGGCCAGATCCTGGACGGCCTGTCCAATGAGGACTTCAAGCGCTACATCCACCACTACAACATGCCGCCCTACGCCACCGGCGAGGCCGGCCGTCTGAAGAGCCCCGGCCGCCGCGAGATCGGCCACGGTGCGCTGGCGGAGCGTGCGCTGCTGCCCGTCATCCCCGCGGAGGAGAAGTTCCCCTACGCCCTGCGTCTGGTGAGCGAGATCCTGTCCTCCAACGGCTCCTCCTCCATGGCTTCCGTGTGCGGCTCCACCCTGTCCCTGATGGATGCGGGCGTGCCGATCACCGCGCCCGTTGCCGGCGTGGCCATGGGCCTGATCAAGGATACTGAGACCGGCAAGGTCGTCGTGCTGACCGATATCCAGGGCCTGGAAGACTTCCTGGGCGACATGGACTTCAAGGTGGCCGGCTCCATGAACGGTATCACTGCCATTCAGATGGATATCAAGATCGCCGGCATCGACCGCGACATTCTGCAGACCGCGCTGGCGCAGGCACTGCAGGGCCGTCTGTTCATCCTGGGCAAGATGCTGGATTGCCTGGGCGCGCCCCGTGCCGAGGTCAACCAGTGGGCGCCCAAGATCAGCCAGTTCACCATCAACCCCGAGAAGATCCGCGAGGTCATCGGACCCGGCGGCAAGATGATCAACAAGATCATTGCCGAAACCGGCGTGAAGATCGACATCGAGGACGACGGCCGCGTGTTCATCTCAACCCCCGACGCCGAGGCTGCCGCCAAGGCCAAGTCCATCATCATGGGTATCGCCAAGGACATCGAGGTGGGCGAGGTGTACACCGGTAAGGTTGTGCGCATCATGAACTTCGGCGCCTTCGTGGAGCTGTTGCCCGGCAAGGACGGCATGATCCACATCTCCAAGCTGGACAACAAGCGTGTGGAGAAGGTTGAGGACGTGGTCAACATCGGCGACGAGATCGAGGTCAAGGTCAATGAGATCGACGCGCAGGGCCGCGTGAACCTGATCCGCAACGACATTGAGTACACCGCCCGCTCCGAGGAGCCCCGCCGCTCCGAGGGCTTCCGCGGCAACCGTCCTCCCCGCCGCCAGTAAGGGGCCCTGCCCCTTACAACCCCGCCAGAGGGACACAGCTCCTCTGGACTCCCATTGCGCGAATGATGTAGGCTTCTCTTTTGGGGAGCGCACGCGTGCTGCTGGGATATGATGACGGCGTTGCGCGTCCGCGCGCTCATCGCGCGGGCTGCATGGCTGGACGCTATCAAGCGATAATAAAATGGGTCGAAGACCCGCCGCAAAAGTCCACATCCGGGCTTTTGCGGCTTTTTGATAACATCGATAACCCATCGTTTGCATAAGAAAGGAAGCCCATGGAAAACATAATGAAAAACATCCCGGGAGCGAATGATCGTATGCATGACGAATGGCTTCTCCCCAACGGTTTGCGGGTGGTCGGCGAGCGGCTGCCCTATCTGCGCTCGGTGTCCGTCGGCGCCTGGATGCATGTCGGCTCCATGATGGAGCGGCCTGAAGAAAATGGCTTGAGTCATTTTCTGGAGCACATGGTGTTCAAGGGCACGCTGAAGCGTACGGCCCGCCAGATCGCGGAGGAAATGGATGCGGTCGGCGGACAGCTGAATGCCTTCACCGGCCGGGACTGCACCTGCTTCTACGCCAAGGTGATCGACGAGGATCTGGAGCTGGCGGTGGATATCCTGTCCGATCTGGTGATTAACGCCACGATGGATGAAGTCGAGCTGGAAAAGGAGCGCGGCGTGATCCTGGAGGAGATCGCCATGGATGAGGATTCTCCGGAGGATCTGGTGCATGACATGCTCCAGCTGGCTCAGTTCGGCGAGCAGTCCCCCGGTCAGCCGATCCTCGGCCCGGCAAAGCAGATCGCGGCGTATACCCGGCAGGATCTGCTGGACTTCCGCAGCAGGCATTATGCGCCGAAGGAGACGGTGGTCGCCATTGCCGGCAATTATGATCCCGAAAAGGTGCTGGCTTGGGTGACGCAGTATTTCGGCAGCTGGGAAAACGAGATCGCCCCGGTGGAAACGCCGGTCTGGCAGGTGCTGGATGGGCAGATCTCCCTGCGGGAAAAGGATACCGAGCAGATGCACATCTGCCTGGGCTTCCCCGGCATGGCCTTCGGCAGCGAGGGCGTGTATCCGCTGGCAGTGGCCAACAATATCCTGGGCGGCGCGATGTCCTCCCGTCTGTTCCAGCGCATCCGTGAGGACCTAGGCCTGGCGTACTCCGTGTATTCCTACCCCAACACCTACAAGGGGGTGGGTACCTTTGCGCTGTACGCAGGCGTGAGCCCCAAAAACGCGGAGACGGTGCTGGCTGAGATTCGGGCAGAGCTGAAGAAGTTTCTGGAGGAAGGCATCACCGAGAAGGAATTCCGTGACAGCGTGACGCAGCTGCGCTCCGGCTACCTGATGGGCCTGGAGAGCCCCGGCGCCCGTATGCAGGGCATGGGCCGCTCCACGCTTCTGCGGGGCAAGCCCACGTCTCCCGCGGAAACCCTGGCAGCCATCGAAGCCGTCACCATGGACAAGGTCATGGCCGTGGCCCGCGAGGTGCTGGGCAAAGCCCCCTGCATTGCCATCGTCGGCAAGGGCGCGGAGAACGTGAAACTCTAATTCGGAATTCGGAATGCGGAATTCGGAATTTAGTTTGTGGACAGTCCCACTGGAATGAATCAGCTCGACATTATCAATTCCGAATTCCGAATTCATCATTCCGAATTGCGTGAGTTCATGATGTCCGAGCAAAGCGAGGAAATCATGAACGAACGCATCATCTGCCTGGATATCGGGGACGCACGCATCGGTGTGGCAGCCTCCGACAGCACGCGGCTCATTGCCACGCCCATCGACACGATCTACCGGGTGGGGTGGGGGCCGGATACGAAGAAGGTCGTCGCCATCTGCGAGCAGTACGAGACGACGGAGGTGCTGGCCGGCTGGCCGCTGAACATGGACGGCACAGCAGGCTTTCAGTCCGAAAAAGTGAAGAATTTCTGTCAGCAGCTTGAAAAAGCGGGCCTGACGGTGTATTATCAGGATGAGCGGCTGACCACGGTCACCGCCACCAATGCGCTGATCGAGGGCAATATGCACCGCGCTGAGCGCAAACACAATGTGGATAAGGTTGCCGCTGCCGTGATCCTCCAGCAATGGCTGGACACTCAGCGCAACCTTCAGCAGAAACAACAGGAGGAAACCAAAATGGACGAGAACATCATTGAGCTGATTGACGACGAGAGCGGCGAGACCGTGCAGTTCCTGCACCTGGCCACCCTGATGCACGAGGACAAGGAGTACATCGCCGTGACCGATGCGGCGGAGGACGATGAGGAGTGCGGCGTGTTCTTCATGGAGATCATCGTGGAGGACGGCGAGGATTCCTACAGCCCCGTGGAGGATGAGCAGCTGCAGGACGTGCTGTTCCAGCAGTTCGTTGCCCTGATGGACGAGGAAGACGATGCGTAATCCTGACCTGAACGAGGCCTTTGACGAGATCCCGACGGTGGAAATGACCGGCCCCGACGGTCAGGTATACCGCTTCCGCTACGGCGCGATCATCCCGTATGAGGATGCGGAATATGCCGTGCTGCTGGAAATGGAGCTGGACGAGCGGGGAGAGGAGCAGGTGCTTGTCACCCGGATCGAGAAGACCCCTATGGGCGGGCTCGGCTTTGTGGTTGAGCAGGACCCCGATATCGTTCGTGCTGTGTTTGACGCCTATGTTGCCATCGGCGAGGAGCTTGGCATGAACGACGGAGAATGATCCGCCTCACAAAAGGAGTAAAGCAAATGAAGCATATCAGGCGAATCATCGCGCTGCTGATGTGCCTGCTTTTGCTGCCGGTAACAGCCGGCGCCCAGAGCAGGCAGCTGCCCCTGCAGGATGCGCACCGCGTGACCCTCAAGCAGAGCGCTGAACAGACTATGAACGGCATATCGGTGTACACCTGGCACATCGATACGGCGCAGGACAAGGTCAGCGAGGAGCTGAACAGCCTGGTCGCCCAGTATGCGGCAGAAGTCTCTGCCGCCCACCAGAAGCCCCGCTACAAGGATGACAACCGGCTGGACGTGGCGATCCGCCACAGCCGCACCGGCCTCACCTGGCTGAGCTTCATGGTGCAGTCCCGGTATGTGCTGAACAAGGCGGTTCAGGATGTGCGCTTCACTACAAGAACCTATGACATGTCCACCGGCGAGCCGGTGCTGCTGACGGATATCTTCCCGGCAGACAGCGAGGCCTGGGCGCTGCTGGAAAAGGCCGTCCGTGACGGCGTGAATGCGTATTACCCCAATCTGACGGCGGATGCAGAGGCCCTGGAACAGGCCTGCCGGCGGGAGAACATCGAGCAGATGGATTTCACGCTCCATGGCATGTCTCTGGTGCTGCACCTGCATGCGGCGGATTTCTACCCCGGCAAGGAGCAGCTCCTTGAGGTGACGCTGTTCTACCCGGATATCCGCATGCTGATGACGGAAAAGGCACAGACGGAGACGGACAACCTGACCTATTACAATACGATTGCCCTGACCTTTGACGACGGCCCCAACGGCTGGGTGACGAGGGAGATCCTCAATGTGCTGCTGAAAACCGGCGAGCGGGCGACCTTCTTCCCGGTCAGCAGTCGTCTGCACGGACATGCTCAGTACGCCATGCGGGAGCATGACGAAGGCCATGCCGTGGCGACTCACAACTATCAGCATGTGTATGCCAACGAAACCTCTGCGGAGCATCTGCGTTCGCTGGCCAAGCAGGTGGACGAGGTGCATCTGGAGCTGCTGGGAATCAAGCCCAAATATGCCAGAGCGCCCGGCGGCATCTGGGGCCCGATGGCCCGGGCCGGCCTCGGCTGGCCGCTGATCCAGTGGAGCGCCCAGGGCAGCGATATCCGCGGCGATCAGGGCCGCGAGCCCAGCGCCGTGCTGGCCCAGATCCTGTACAAGGCCGATGACGGCGGCATCCTCCTCATGCATGACATGAAGAAGAACTCCATCACCTCCAGCGAGATGATTATCGAGCGGCTCCAGCAGGATGGCTACATCTTCCTGACGATCGACGAGCTGTTTGCCAAGGACGGCGTGGAGCTCCAGCCGGATACGCCCTACTGGCGCTGCCAGAACGGCGTCACGTCGGACAAGGGCGCGGAGTGACAGCGTGCTAAAAACGGAATGCAGATTTTTATGATCCGCATTCCGTTTTTTCTCAAAAAAAGTGTTGACAAAGCAGCCGGGATTTGCTATAATCTATACCTGTCAGCAAGAAGTCCGGATGGATGGATTGCCTGGTTTCCGGTCTGCGCCTGTAGCTCAGTCGGATAGAGCAACGGCCTTCTAAGCCGTGGGTCGGGGGTTCGAATCCCTCCAGGCGCGCTGAATGGTGGGTGATCAGCCCGCTGTGCATGAGCGGTTTTCATGAATCGCCGTGCGATGTGGAGGATATAGTTCAGTGGTAGAGCGCCAGATTGTGGCTCTGGATGTCGTGGGTTCGAGCCCCACTATTCTCCCTTTTCCTCTTTTGATGGTCAGGCAAGCCTGACCGAGGTCTGCTGCGTCATGCGGCGGGCAACCTGCGATGGGGTGTCGCCAAGTGGTAAGGCACGGGACTTTGACTCCCGCATTCGCAGGTTCGAGCCCTGCCACCCCAGCCAACTCGTTGGAAAAGAGCGACCTTGAAGTTTAGCTTCAGGGTCGCTTTTTGTTGTTTGATTAAACTGACAAATCAGAAAAACGGCTTATAAATGACTCAAACAGATACAAGGTGATGGTCAAATGGGTGTCTTCCGTGCTGCTGAACCAAGCGCTTTGGTGGAAAG
>JAFQIB010000109.1 GCA_017397765.1 Clostridia bacterium
CTCCCCGCATGGGCCTCGCGGGGGCGTACCATTTCTTGACTTTTCCTTTGTTTGTTGGTGCGCCGCTCGCCTGAACGGTCTCGCGACGCTACCGGAATACCGGGCTTCTCTGCTGCTCGTTCCGTATTGTTGCAAGAAAGCCGGCCAAAAGACTCCCTCCTGAGAGAGCTGGATTCGCGAAGGGCTTGAAAAGCCTTGAGCGAAGACTGAGGGAGTTCCCGTAGCTACTGTACGTACCAGCCACAAAGGAAACGCGATCCCCCCACAAATCCCAGTTTGTCGCGCCTGCATCATCACCCGCATCACCGCAAGCCGCCCCATTCCATCCATCAAGGACTACATGAATTTCCGGCACGCAAAAGCGGCGGCATTGCTGCCGCCGCTGAAAAGGCTTGCTTTAGAAGAGCAGGCTCTCCTCGGTCTGGGGATCAAACATGTGCACAACCTTGCTGGCGAAGGTGAAGTACAGCTTCTTGCCGGACGTGAGGTTCGCGCGCTGCTCATCGGTCAGGTCGATGGTGGGCAGACGCAGGATGATCTTGTCCTCGCCGTTGGTGGTCACATGCAGGTGGAGCTCGGAGCCCATCATCTCGTTGACCAGGATGGTGGATTCGATCGCGCCCTCGGTCTTGTCAAAGACGACGGTGGTATGCTCGGGACGCACGCCCAGGATGATCTCCTGATCGGCGGCCTGCTTGTCCACCAGCTTCTGCAGCTTGGCGCCCTCCATGCTGATGGTGGTGCCCAGCACGTCCACGTTGTAGCCGCTGCCGTTCTTCTTCAGCTTCGCCGGGATGAAGTTCATCTGGGGCGCGCCGATGAAGCCGGCCACGAACAGGTTCTTGGGGGTATCGAAAACCTCCTGGGGCGTACCGACCTGCTGGATGAAGCCGTCCTTCATGATGACGATGCGGTCGCCCAGGGTCATGGCCTCGGTCTGGTCATGGGTGACGTAGATGAAGGTGGTGTCCAGACGCTTGCGCAGCAGGATGATCTCGGCGCGCATCTGGTTGCGGAGCTTGGCGTCCAGGTTGGACAGGGGCTCGTCCATCAGGAAGACAGCGGGCTCGCGGACGATGGCACGGCCGATGGCCACGCGCTGACGCTGGCCGCCGGACAGGGCCTTAGGCTTGCGGGTCAGATACTGGGTGATGCCCAGGATCTCCGCAGCCTGGCATACGCGGCGATGGATCTCGTCGTTGTTCATCTTGCGGATGCGCAGCGGGAAAGCCATGTTCTCGTACACAGAAATGTGGGGGTACAGGGCGTAGTTCTGGAAGACCATGGCGATATCACGGTCCTTGGGTTCCACGTCGTTGACGACGCGGTCGCCGATGGTCAGGGTGCCTTCGGAGATATCCTCCAGACCGGCGACCATGCGCAGCGTGGTGGACTTGCCGCAGCCGGAGGGGCCGACGAAGACCACAAATTCCTTATCCTGGATCTCCAGGTTGAAGTCATGAACGGCAACAACCTTGTTGTCGTAAATTTTCTTGACGCCTTCAAGCTTGACGCTTGCCATTGTTGTTTCCTCCTCGTTATGGAGCTGGTTTCGCACCTGCCGGTGCGGCCAAAGGGCGTTGCGATCACCCTTTGGAAACCTTCGCATCCCCAATAGTCTTGGTGAGTTGTCTTTTCAGAACGTTAGATCATGCAATGCCAGAGGTTCTGCCATTCAGCACATAACAGGCGTGATGCCCATTATGCCAACGACGGGGTTCGTCGGAAAAATGTGACGAAGTCACCCCTTCACCGCGCCGCCGGTAACGCCCTCAACATAGTACTTCTGCAGGCACATGAACAGCACGGTGATCGGAATCGCCACCAGCACGCCGCCCGCACAGAAACGGGTGAAGAAGCCCTGGTAGTCGTTGGTGTTGACCCACTGGTACAGGCCGACAGCCACATTGTAGCTGGCCTTGTGACCAAAGGCAACATAGGAAGCGAAGACATAATCGCCCCAGGGGCCCATGAAGGCCATCAGGATGGTGTAGATGACGATGGGCTTGGCCATGGGCATGATGATCTTGAGGAAGACCTGGAAGCGGGTTGCGCCGTCGATGCGGGCGGATTCATCCAGAGACTTCGGGATGGTATCGAAGAAGCCCTTGGAGATGTAGTAGCCCATGCCGGAGGAGGCACAGGAGATCAGGATCAGGCCGGGGATCGCGCCTGCCTGGGTCAGGCCCAGCATCTTGAGCAGGTAGTACAGCACGATCATGGTCAGGAAGCCGGGGAACATGCCCAGCACCAGCACCACGTTCATCAGCAGCTTGCGGCCCTTGAAGCGCATACGGCTCAGCGTGTAGGACACGGACAGCTGCATCAGCGTCTGGATCACTGCGCAGAACATAGCAACGGTCAGCGTATTGATGAACCAGCGGACAAAGTCACAGTTGCTGGAATCCACGCAGCGCACCGCATTGAGGGCGATCAGGCCCAGCAGTACCAGCGCAGCAGCCTTCCAGTTGCCCTTGGTCTTTTCCAGCGGGTTTTTGGGCTTGCGCACCAGGAATGCCACAATCGCCGCAATGCCGGCCAGGTTGGTCAGCACCGTGACGGCAATGGCGCCGGCGTCCTTGGCCAGGAGCTTGAAGGAGAAGGCAGCGCCCTGGAACAGGAAGATGTAATTGTCCATGGAGAACTGCTTGGGAACGATGTAATTGACCATGCCGCCAGCTTCCGTCAGGTAGGAGCGGAAGGACTGCAGCACCAGGAACACGAAGGGAGCCAGCCAGATGACGGACATCGCAATGAGGATGGCATAGATGCTGGCATTGACGCGCCTTTCGTGGCCCTTCTTGGAGCGCAGCTTCTTATCAGGCTGCACCTCGCGGATAACGCCCTTTTCCTCGTCAACAATGATGTCGACTTCCGGAATGTTATTCTGCTTCGCCATTACTGGAAATCCTCCTCATTCTTGACCGACGGGATCAGATTGTAAACGACCAGGTTGATCACCGCGCAGACCACGAAGACCAGAATGCCCATGACGGCCGCCAGCTTGTAGTTGGAGTCGGTGACGGTCATCTTGTACAGCCAGGTGATCAGCAGGTCCGTGGAGCCTGCATTGCCCGCCAGGCCGACGGACAGGGGCTTGCCGCCCGAGAGCAGGAAGATGACGTTGAAGTTGTTGATATTGCCCGTGAAGCTGGTCAGCAGGTAGGGGCCGGTGACGAACAGCATGTAGGGCAGAGTGATCTTCATGTAGGTCTGGAAGGCATTCGCGCCGTCAATGCGGGCGGACTCGTACAGGTCGGCAGGAATGTTCATCAGGATACCGGTGGCAATCAGCATCAGGTAAGGAATGCCGATCCACACGTTGATGCCGATGATGGTGCACTTTGCCCAGGTAGGATTGGTCCAGAAGGGCAGCGGCTCCTTGATCCAGCCCCAGCTCATCAGCGTTCCGTTGATCAGGCCGTCGGCTGCAAACATCTTGGACACATACAGCAGGGAAATGAACTGGGGGATGGCGATGGTCATGACCAGGATGGTACGCCACAGCTTCTTGAACTTGATGCCCTTCTTGTTGATCATGATGGCGACCAGCATGCCCAGGAAGTAGTTCAGGAAGGTAGCGAAGAAGGCCCACACCAGCGTCCAGAGCAGCACTTGCTTGAAGGTGTTGGCCATGGAGGGCGTCTGCACATAGGTCAGGCCGGAGATAGCCAGTTCAACAGGAACGCCGTTATCGCCATACACGGTCAGGAGGCCGGTCTTGTCACCGTTATCCTCCAGGGCAAATTCGCCGGAGCCATCCGCAATCAAGGCAACTGCTGCGTTGGCAGCGTCCTTGCTGTCGGTCTTGGCAGAAATGATATCGCCGTTGCTGGCATTGATGGTCATACCCACCGTGCCATCGGCGTTTTCCTTCAGCTCGATGGTCAGATTCTTCTTTTCCACCGTCAGCAGGGTGTTGAAGTTTTCCATACCCACCCAGGTGAAGAGCTTGCCGGGCGGCTGATGGGTGTTATCGTAATTGGTAAAGGCAACCAGAATCATGAAGATGATGGGCAGAATGGTGAAGATGGTCACGCCCAGGGTGGGCAGAGCCAGCAGCGTCTTGTGGAACTGGCTGTCCAGCATATCGTGCAGATCCTCTCGGGAGGACTTGAGCTTCTTGCCCTTGTCAAGATACTGCTGGGCAAGCTTGTTCTGCTTCACATTCACACGCCAGGTATACAGGAAAGCGATGATCAGGAAGATTGTCAGCACGCCGTACAGCATGATGAGGAAGGAGTTATCGCCGTAGACCGTTTTACGACCCACCTTGTGCGTCTCCACAGTTCCCAGCGTCATCAGCTTGGCCAGGAAGCCCAGTCCATTGCTGTAAGCATCGCCTGTCGTTCGGATGAAGGGATAAAAAAGATAGAAGTTGAAGATCGTCTGAAATGCAAAGAACAGAATGCCGCGCAGCCACTGGCCGCGGGCGCAGGAGCCAAAGCCCATCACCGTATAGGAGATACGGGTCTTCCAATCACCCTTGCGATAGGTGTCGAAAATGTCGTAGAGCTCATTGCCGATGCCCTTGAAGATACCAACAAACCATGCGATCAGACCCTTAAGGGCGTTCGCGATGGCTTTGGGCAGATTCTTCAGGAAGCAACGGAGCTTGTACAGGAACTTTTGAGGGCCGCTGAGCCGCAGAAATTCCAAATCCGTCATGCTTTCACCAACCTTTATCTATTGTGAGAATACCACGCAGCATCATCAGCCACGCGCGAAACGGCAGAACTCGTCTCGCGCATAGCTGACGTCATTTTCACCATATACGGTAAAGAGCGGGCTGGAAGCTATGCCTCCAGCCCGCTCGAGGCTTTTCATTACTTGGTCACGTAGGAACCAGCGGTGGTCTGGAAGGTGGTCAGGACTTCCAGCAGCTGGGCATCGGTGTAGGCATCATACTTGTCAGCCATGATGTCGTCGCCCAGAGCGGTCGCCAGCGTCCAATACTCGCCGGGGTACTGACCCTGACCGATGCAGAAGTTCAGCTGAGCAGCCAGAGCGGACAGGGCAACGTCAGCCTTGACGCCTTCGGACTGCTGAGCAACCAGGTTGGAGGGGCCCCAGCCAACAGCCTCGAAACGGGCCTGCTGCACTTCGCCGGAAGCCAGGTACAGAGCCAGAGCATCGCAAGCAGCCAGCTTGGCCTCATCGGTCTGGGGCTTCACGCCCAGCATCTTGAAGCCGCCGAAGCCGCCCAGCTGGAAGCCGTCCACAGTGGGCAGCTTGACAGCAGCGTAGTTATCGCCCAGGATGCTCTTCACAGCGGAAGCGTCCCAGGTGCCGTCCACGATCGCGCCCAGGTTGGTCGCGTTGGAAGCGGAGGAGCCGTTCACGAAAGCGGGGGACTGAGCCAGCTTGATCATGGCCTTCAGCGCCTTCACGCCGTTCTCGGAAGCGTAGTTGCAATCCATGGAGTTGATGTTGCCAGCGTTGTCAACGCCGTAGGTCAGGGTGCAGCCCGCGCCGAAGAAGAAGGCGGTCTGGTACCAGCCGGAGTTGATCTCGAAGTACACGTTCTTGCCGGCCTTCTCGCAGTCAGCCAGGATGGCTTCCATGTTGGTGGGGTCGGTCACAACGGACTTGTCGTAGTACAGGAAGTAGCCGTTGTCGGAGGTCATGGGGTAGGCGTACATGGTGTCGCCCAGGGTCACAGCAGCCACGGAGCCGCCGTCGTTCTCAGCAGCGACGATGGCAGCGTTCTCATCCAGAACGACTTCCAGAGCGCCGGCAGCCACCAGACGAGCCAGCTGATCCTGCGCGAAGCCGAAGATGTCAGCGCCGGCCTCAACGTCGGTCAGCATCTTGGAGGCAGCATCGCCCTCGCCAACGGGCTCGACCACGACGGTCATGTTGGCATACTCGGGATGAGCGGCCTTGAAGTTCTCGATCTGAGCCTTGGTGAAATCGACGGTGGCCTCAGCGACCCACACCTTGATCTCGCCGTCAAAGCCTTCAGCGGAGGCGAAAGAGCACAGAGACAGCATCATCGCCAGCGCCAGAACCAGAGAAAGGATCTTCTTCATGGAAAATTCCTCCTTGTAAATATTTGCGGTTTTCCCGCTTTTCACTGGAAGGCAGACTCGCTTCGCATGGTGCTGTTTCAGCAGCATGCGAAAGGGACGTCCCTTTCCGTTATGGTTAGTATAGCACCTTTTTTACCATCATGCAATAGGTTATGGAAACGTTTCCGAAATTTTTTTAGGAAAATTTATGACCATATTGCACATGAAAACCTTTTCGTAAGGAAAATCGGGCTGTATACAATTCTCAAGCTGCATTGTATACAAAATTCCGGCACAGGCCGTGCGGTGCGGTCAGCGACTCATTACATTCCCCTGCAGCAGTCCCCGAAGCCGATCCCGACAAGCAATCCGTCTGCCGTCGCATGGAATATGTAGAAACCACGTCTGCTGCTGAACGCAGAACAGCAACATACACAAACGAGCATCCGGCACTTCACCGGATGCTCGTTGCTTCGCTGCGGGATCAGGGGCTACTGAAAACGCCCCTGCCCGGGTGCTTTCCTCCCGATCCTTCTTATTTCTCCACATGGATGATCTGCCACCCGCTGATGCGCAGCTGGCGGGTCAGCTCCTCCATATAGGAGCTGAGCAGCAACAGGGTGCGGCCGCTTTGCAGCGACAGGGTCAGCTGAACGGGCTGCTCATAGACCGTGCGGAGGATCTCCTCCTGCCTCAGGCGGGTGAGCACGGGCGTCTTCTTCTCCACGTTGACCAGGATCAGCTCCTCCCGGCATACGCAGACATTGACGCGGCAAACCTTGCAGCCCTCGCGCAAATTGGCGATCACCCGGGCCGACGGCTCGCAGGGCAGCAGCTTCTTTGCCTGCTCATAGCGGCGGTTCAGAAGGGCCTCGCGCAGCAGCTGGAACAGCAGCGTCGTGGCGAAAATGCTCAGGCCGATAATCAGTGCCCATCGGCCTGCCCCCGGCAGATCCATCAGCATCAGGAAGCCGAGAAGCCCGTAGAGCAGCCCGAAAAAGCCGGACAGCAGGAGTTTGGGGGTCAGCGGGGACATGGCGGATACCTCCGTTTTTCATCGGTTGGGTCATCGGTCTGCAGGACGGAGCTTGCGGCAGTACTGCGTGCACAGCTTGTCCGTGCAGGAGGCGCAGGTAAGGGCGGCATTCGCGCCCTCCCAGAAGCGCTCGGGATGAAGGAAAATGAACAGCTCCCACACCAGCCAGGCGGCGAGGGAAAGCCGGCAGTAGATGCTGGGCAGGAACAGCAGCGGAGAGAACATCATCAGATGATCCCAGTTGAAGATGCGGCAGGTGGTGCAGCAGCGGTTGCGCAGGATCAGCCGGAAGGGGCACCAGATCAGCACGCAGATCAGATCGCAGACGTAGAAGGCGACGGTTGTCATGAACAGCGCAATATCCGACATCACGCCGATATGGTGCAGCACGCCGATCAGCGCGATCAGCCCGATCCACAGCAGCATCACCCGACAGGCGGCGCGGCTGGTCTCCTGCAGATGCTTTTTCATGGCGGGGATATTGAATTTTTCCTTCAGCGGGGTGAAACGCATCTTCCACAGCTTCTGGGAGCCCAGGGAAATATGGGCCTTGAGCGGAAACAGCTGAGCCGCCATATCGATCACCCAGACGCCCCAGAGCAGATGCAGCCAGCTGAAGCGGCGGAAGAAATTCGCGCCCTGCAGCACATCATGAGCACCCGGCCGATCAGGCGGAGGGTATAGCGCCTGCGCATGTCGGAGAGGTTGCGGAAGAGAATAGAGAAATTCATGCAGATGCTCCTGAAGAACATAATCAGGCATTATTGTATCACCTTCAACCGATTGCGTCAAACGGGAAAAGAAAAGGGCCGCATCCGTTTTTCGGATGCGGCTGCGTCACTCTTCTGCGGACTCGGCAGGGGCATGAGCGGCGTTGATCTTCTCGATCTCTGCCGCGCGCCGGGGCGGGATGCAGTACTGACAGGCCTTCAGCTTGGCAAAGCCCTCGGTTTCCAGCTCGCCGTAGGAGAAGGCCGTCATCGGCTCATACCGGTTGTTGACCCCGTAGCAGGTGGGGCTGTCATGATAATCCCTGCCGCTCTTGGGATTATAATACAGCGCGGTATCCTCGCCGGGCAGCGGGATGGTACGGCCCTCCCAGTCCTCCCAGATGACCATGCGGGTCTTCATCTTGTCCCGGAGATTGTCCCAGATCCAGCGCATGTTGACGCCGTTCTCGGTGCGCTTGCGCTGCACGCGGATGCAGCCGTGGCTGGCGCGCTGGCCCAGCTTGGGCTCGGTGCGGCCGTAATAGGCGCCCTCCTCCCGCGGGATATGGGGCACCTCATGCAGGAGGTCGCCGTCATTGTAGCGGATACCGAAATTGCACAGGAACTCGTTGGACCAGAAGCCGCCGGTGGCGCTGTAGAGCAGATATTCGCCGGAGCGGGTCTCGTTCTCCGGATCGGCCTTGGTGCCAAGACCGGTGGAGACGACCAGGGTGTCAAAGAGCTTGCCTTCGTGATAGATGTAAAGACGCTGGGTCAGCTTGTCCACCACCAGGCCATATTCGGTCCGCGCGGGCACCTCCACCAGCTGCTCGGTCTGGATATAGCCGGTGACCAGCTGATTGTAGGCCTTGATCCGGCTGCCGGCAAAGGAGCTGGAGTAGGTTTCGATTTTGGTCCAGCCGTTGTCCAGCGTCTCCAGCACATGCACGCCCTGGGTGGAGCGGGTCACCTCGCCCACGGGCTTGCTGTCCTCGCTGGGCTCGGCGTAGATATTCGCCTGCGCGCGGAAATTGCCGTCCACCACGATCATCGGGGCGGTCAGCATAGCCCACACAGCCGCCTCGTTGGTGTAGTCCATCGGCGTTTCCCAGAAGCAGCCGGGCTTTCCGCAATGCCCCTTGCCGGGGGTGAAGATCTCTTCCACCTCTTCAGCAGGGGTCGAAAGTTCTTCGGCAGCGGACAGATCAAGCCGGGCGGGCAGCTCTTCGGCGGCAGCGGGCAGGATCAGCAGGGCGCAGAACAGCACCGCAAGCAATTTGCGCATCAGGGCAGTCTCCTCCTTGAGTTCGGGGTGTCTGTATAGTTAACGATGCAGACGCGGAAATCCTTCCCAAAGGATGAAAAAATCACATTTTGTGCGCACATTCGGCCTTACAGGACTCGCCCGGCGGTTGAGAAACACGCGCAGCGCGTTATTGAAAATCCGCCGCAGGCATGCTATGATCGGGGCAGAAGGAGGCGATCAGATGAAGATCGGAGAGAATATCCGCGCACTGCGGCAGCGCAAGGGGCTGACCCAGGAGCAGGTGGCACAGCAGCTTGGCGTGACCTATCAGGCGGTGTCCAAATGGGAGCATGGGGGTTCCCAAACGTAAAGATACCACACTAAAACCCACGCTTACATTACTTCCAAACAATATAATATTGGAGGTACTTGGACAAAGATCATTATGGGTGCATCCGAGGGTGACATTTCTTTGTTCAACTCTCTGAATTTGCAGATTGCTTGGCTGAATGCCGGTGTCAATGCAGAGATTGAATGGCAATGGGATGACGGTCATGTTCCGGCCGAGATTCTTGGTGAATCCTTCTCGCTCCACCTCGATCAGATGTATGGCGAATATGTGAATGGTGCAATAAGCATCACTAAGGCGGAAGCTCCCAAGCAGACCGAGAATGGCACTTTCGAAGAAGCCTCCGGCAAGGACATCAGCAGTTGGGTAAGCCTTGATGATAGCTCAAAGGTATCCTTTACTCTTACCGACATAGCAGCATACAGAACCGCAGGTGCAAGAAAAGCAATGTCCGGCTTCGATGTTATTAACTATCGCAACACAAACAGGAGGGTAGGTATGTGAATCCGATAACTTGTGAGTTCAACATATTCATCTTTTTTCATAGTACAATCCATACATTTCATCCAAGATACACACCGAATCATCAAAGCACATAATTAAAGGACACCTCTTTCAATGGAGGTGTCCTTAGCTATGCAGATTAAGCCGTGATCCTTTTTACTGCCGGGGCTCGATCGCGAAGCGCTTCCGGCATTGTTCACCAGGCTGAAGCACCTGCACGCCGCTTCGGTCAAACATACCCAGGCAGGCGCCTGCCTGAATACTCGTGCAGGGCTCGATGCAGATAACCTTCGCATTTTCGTCCGGGCTGGCCCAGATGGCGAGGTATGGAAATTCACTTCGATGGATGCGAACCGAATGGCTGTGCTTCCTGCTTGCGAACTCCACCCACTCAGATTTCAGACCGTAAATGCTGCGTGTAAAGTTGCGGAACAGGTCATGCTCCAGCGGACGAAAACCGTCCCTGACAAAGATAGGATCCTTCCAGCCAAAGGGATTAAAGGAGCCAATATCCTCCTTCTTTTCAAAGCGGATGAAGCAGTCCTCCGGCGCTTCATCCTCCGTCAGCGGCCAGCGATACGCCGTATGACAGCCCAGCCCAAAGGGCAGCAGTCCTGTTTCTCCGGTGTTGGTGACGCAGTAGTCCACATGGAGCTGTCCGTCGCGCACCTGGTAGGTCACCTCCAGGCGAAAGTGATAGGGATACATGGAGCGAGTCTCTTCGTCGTCGGTGAGCACGAAGGTCACGAAGTCCTCCCCCTGTGCCGCGACAGCGAAGTTTCGATTCTGGGCAATGCCATTGAGCGGCATCTGATACCACTGGTCGCCATCGAAGTAAGTGTCGCTGAGAAACCGCCCAATGATCGGGAATAGTGTAGGCGAGGTGCGCCCATAATAACGGGGATCACCGTCGTAGAGGTACTCAAAGCCATTCATGCTCAGTCCCTTGAGTTCTGCGCCAAAGGCATTGACATGGGCAAGTACTTCGCCCGAGCGGATGATGATGTCCTTCATCTCGTCCCTCCTTACGCAAACAGCGACCAGTCGTCCTCGCCCGCCACGGTGGTCAGGCGATCCAGCGCCGTCAGTCGCCAGCAGGTCACCCAGGCCACCAGCCAGTCGTTGAAGTGTCCACGTTCCTCGCAGTCTGGGCGATACTTCGTCCAACGGGCCTGGAAGAAGCCTTCATTCTGGCTGCCCAAGGGACGGGCCAGACCATGCACCACGTCTCCCTCGTTGGCTGTGATGCCGTACAGGCTGTTCACCCACATCATACGGGAGCGGATAATCCAATTGCTATCCCCGGTCATCTTGGCCAAGCGGACGAACTCTGCACACAGCAGCGCTCCCCAGGGATCGATGGCATGGTGCTCAGCGGAGATTGCCGTGCCGCCGGAGGTGTAGTAGCCGAACCTGGCAAAGTCGCTGGAATCTGGGTAGATCGCGTCGTACTGAAAGGCCCATGAGAAGAAGTAGTAGGCTGCTTTGAGCGCCCGCTCCAGCCAGATGGGTTCCTGGGTGATCTCGTACAGGTCAAGGCTGGCTACCACGAAGGGATAGGACGTTTCCTTATCCACGCTCTGACAGTCGATGGCGCCAGCCGTACACAGGAATTTGTCCAGGTCGCGGGTGTAGTAGAATTCCATGGCGTGCTTCGCGCTTTCCAGATACCGGGGATTGCCGGTCACCTTCCAGGTATCGATCAGACCGGTTATCATGAATCCGCCCACGGTGCCCGTGCCGTCCACCGGCTGCCCGGAGAGGGTCCAGGTCTTGCCATAGCCAACCTTTTCATCAAAGTGGTCGATAAAAAAATCACAGATGCGCGTCGCAAACTGCAGAAATTCCGAATGCTCCCGGCCCTTGGATCTGAGCAACATGTAGATCTTGCTCATCTCGCTCGCGCCCCAGCCCAGATTGCACGCATCAGGCAGATACCCTTGGCAGGGATCATCCAGCTTTTCCTTGTCTCCGGCAGCAAGGACGGCCTCATAGGTCTTGTAGCGTTCGAAATGAGGCAACACCATACCGTTTTCAAGCTGCTTTTCCGTCCAGTTGTGCAGGGAGCCGATGAGCAGATCCACCTTCGCTCCGTCCCCCTTTGCGAAGGCATCCTTCAGCAGCATGCGCGTGGACAGAAATCCCTGCCCCGCCCAGCCGATTTCGTAGATTTCGCGGTTGAAGCCATAGGTGTTGTACTCCGGGAGACTCAGCAGGTGGAGCATTTCCTCCTTGGTCATCTTTGCGCCTGCATGGCCCGCCTGGAGACGACTCAGCTTGGTGTCAAAGCCCGCGATGATGAGCGTCCTGCCCTCGTAGTCGTGGATGAGCCTGGTCAGGTAGGCAATCCCCAGTTCCCACACGCGCTTCGGGGTGAAGATGGGCTCGTGGGTGTAGGGAAAGACCTCCGGCATGCGGTTCAAGAGGTTCGCCGTGGCGTAGTGCTCCCACATAGGCTCACAGGCCCAGAGATGGAAGGTCATGGCGAACTGCGCACCTGGGGCCAGGTCGATATACTCATCATAGCGCCCGGTCATCTTGTTCTTGCCGGAGTAGCTGACAGGCGCCTCCACCACGGGATAGTGGATACGGTGGATGAATTCTTGCCCATCTCGGACGATGGAGCATCCCGTACGCAGACTTTCCTTGTCCCGGGCCGAAGCGAAGAGCGCAAAGCCGAAATCTGCGTTTTCCGTCAGCGTGCAGGAAGGGATGCCCGTACGGTCATAGGCAAATACCCAGGGCTGGCCGTCCCTGGTCAGCCCTTTGGGGGAATTCCGCCCGCCCCACTCATTGCCGTTGTACATCACACAGGGGATGATATAATCCGCTGGCTGGAAACAGGTTTTTACTTGGTTGATGATCTGGAGTCTGCGCCTCTTTTCAGAAAGATTCGCAACTTTCCGTGTCACACGGAATAACCCGTCGCCCAAGCTGTCCAGGCGGTCGCGCCAGGAAAAATCCTCCGTGACGGCCTGCTCCACACCGTTTTCGACGATCACAGGCGGCAGTAGCTGTGCAATTACCCGGCGCTCCGGCGCTGAAAGGAGGGTGTACCCCTCCGCCGTTTTACAAAGATACATGGCAATCCCTCCTCAGCGCAGATCGTCCCAGTTGGACAGGCGATCCAGGGCCACCTCACGGAAGGAGGTCTGCCAGTGGGTCAGCCACTCGGAAGTGGTAAAGTACTTGCGGTCAGGACGTCCCCAGCGGGTGTGGCGGACACTTTCATCCTGGCTACCCGCCGGACGGACACGCCCCTTGACCGTCAGCGTACCATCGGAGATCAGCTGGGATCCTGCATACCACAGAGCGCGGGCACGGCTGCGCCACATTTCCTTCCCGGTCAGGTCAGCCAGCTCGATGAACTCTGGCACAAAATACAGGCCGTAGTGATCCAGCGCATTATGCGCGGCGGACACGGCGGTGCTGCCGTAGGTGTCGAAGCCCACGTCGCGGGCCATGGAGCCCTCGGGGAAATCTACGGAGTAATGCCACTGCCAGGTGGATAGGTAGTACGCCACACCTTCGGCTGCTTCCACATAGCGGCGATCCTGCGTGTAACGGTAGGTGGTCAGCACAGCACGCAGCAGGGGCGCAGCGGATTCCTTGTCGATGCAGTAGCTGTCCAACGCGCCAGCGGTGGTAAAGCCGCAGCGGTCAAACTCGCCCAGGTAGAAATCCACCGCCCGGACGGCAGCGTCCAGATACCTACTATTGCTGGTTGCATCATAAGCGTCAAACAGGGGCAGCGCCATGAACACGCCGATCACACCGTGGCGGGAATCCACGCTGCCATCCAGATACCAGCTCTTGGCAAACTCTCCGCTCTCCAGCTGGGCACTCAGGGCAAAGTCACACAGAGCCAGGGCTGCCTCGCGGTACTCGGGACGCTCGATCCCCAGCTCCTCTACCATACGGGCAGCCTTGAAGAAATACACCGCACCGGTGCCGAGGTTGCAGGCGTCAAAGGTGGTGGGAATATCGCCGTTGATGACAGAATCCAGACGGTTGGGGTCACAAAACAGCTTGCAGAACATCATGCCGTTGGGCAGGCGAGCGTACTTCATCCAGCTGTCCAGAACGGAGAGCGCCTTATTCTTCAGATCCTCATCGCCGGTCTTTTTGTACTCCCGCAGCAGGATGCAGGCTACGGAGGGATTCTGACCCGTCCAGCCCAGTTCAAAGTTGATAGACTTGACGAAGGCATTTTCGCTCTCCACCCAGTGCATGCCGGTCTGGAAGCCAGTCACGCCGTCGGGCTTCCGCTGCCATAGACTCCGCAGGAAACAGGTGTCCAGCCGGATGATCTCTTCAGGCGACTTCTCCATCTTCACATCGCGGCGAAAGAAATCCCACGCGAAGTCCAGCAAGCGGCGGTAGCCATCGCGGATCTTTCCAGCCTTCGATACATGCAGAATTGCGGTAAAGGTATCCGTCATTTCCATCTCGCCCATGAAGGGCTCCAGCCAGGCACGCTTAAAGAGCACCTTGGGGTGCTCCTGCTCTGGCCAGAGCAGCGACTGCACCGCACACTCTTCCTCCATGCGGATGGAACCGGACATACCGCCCTTCTCCTCTCCGAAGAGGCTCACGCACCAGTTCTCCGACTCCGCATAGGTACAGGCGGGAATGGCCGTGCGGTGCCAGGCATAGCTCCAGGGCTGGCCATCGCGGCTCCAGCCGGTATACTGCGCGCCTCGGCCCCAGCCGTTCCCGTTGTAGTTGACGGCAGGCACCTGCCAGTATCGGCACTTTCCGGCAGACCGAACCGTCATCGCCATCTGATTGGTGGGCGCGGCGCATTTGCGGGTCCAGCGGAAAGCGCCATCATCAATAGGCTCAAAGGCGTCCGTACAGCCCTCCATCGCAGAGATCAGCAGAACCGTTTCGCCATCCCCCGTAAGCTGCCAGCCCTGCGCGTCCTGTTTCCATGTATATTGCATCCCGGTATCCTCCTGAATATCATCAATGGAAAATGGGGAGCCGCCCGGCACGCGGCAGGGGGCTCCCCGGTGAGAGAAGATTTGAAATCACTTGCTCAGGTAGCGATCCATTGCGTTCTGATAGATGTTCAGCGCCTCTTCCAGACCGTATTCCATCACGTCCTCGGAGTACGCGTCGAAGTTCTCCAGGGGCTCAGCGCCGGTGATGAACTTCAGCAGCATTTCCTCAGCATAGGTGTTGACCTGCGCCATCAGCTCGGCTGCACGGGCGGATTCCTCGGTGGACAGGCCCAGGGACGGAATACGCAGGAAGCTCTGCTCATTCGTGTCGCTGTTCCACATGGTGCGGATGCGCAGCGCCTCGGTGTTGGAGGCAGTGGAAGGATGGCCGATGGAGTCCGGATAGCAGTAGCGGGTGCCGAAGTGGATTTTCAGGGCGTAGGACACATTGGAGATGGTCATGCCCTTGGGATTCTTGAGGATCTCATCGGTGAAGCGCGGAATACCGGCCTCGTCATAATTCCAGTGCACACCCTCCACGCCAAAGGTGAACAGCAGGGAGCCTTCGTAGGTGTAACCGTAGTTGAGGTACTGCACTGCGGCTTCCACGTTCTTGCAGGCAGTGGTGATGACAGTGATGTAGGACCAGGTGGGGAAGGTTGCCAGGTTGTTGCCCAGGACCTGCTCCTCGCTCACTCGGGGATAGGGGCAGTTGGTGACTTCAAAGTTGCCCAGGGTGTTGATGCGGGTGTAGGTCGCGTCCACGGAGTCACAGATGGCACCCAGCTTCTGGTTGTCAAACATAGTCTGGGCCTCGGCGATGGTCAGGGAGGAGAAGTCGCGGGAGAGGTAGCCCTTCTCGTACCAGGAGTTCATCAGGGTCAGGAATTCCTTGTACTGGGGCGCGTTGGACCAGTGATGGATGGTCTTTCCGTCAGGATCGACGTAGATGTTCTTGAGCATGTTGAAGGCGCCCATGAACAGGTTCCAGTGCTCCACGTTATCGCGCTTGATGTACAGCGGGGTCACACCAGGCTTGTTGTCCAGGATAGCCTGGAAGTAGGCCTCATACTCCGCGATGGTCTTGGGCTCATCCATGCCGAACTCGTTCAGCCAGGTCTTGTTGACGTTGACACGGATGTAGGGCATGGGATCGGAGTAGGTCATCTTGGAGAAGCCCAGGATCTTGCCGTCGTCCTCAATGTAGACGCGCTGGGCGTCTGCATTGTCCATCAGCACCTGCTTGTACTGAGGCGCGTACTTGTCCAGGTAGGGCGCGATGTCGATGATGACGCCGTCCTCGTACAGGGCCTTCAAACCGCCAGAGTAGACGGTTTCAGCGGGGATCTGGATCATGTCAGGCAGATCGCCGGACATCAGCAGGGTCTGGAATGCCTGCTTGGTCTTGGTGCCGGCAGAAGGATGCCAGAACTCGATGTCCACACCGGTATCCTTCTGAATCTGCTGGTAGGCAGGGTTCTCATCATAGGAGGAGATGAAGTTAGCCGCGCCAGAGTTCATCTCCATCCAGTAGGTCAGCTTGATGGTCTTGTTGGAAATGGGGTACTGGCCCTCGTTGGCCTTGGGCGGGGTGTAGTAGCCGGGGATCAGCTCGTCCGCCATGGCAAAGGTGGGCAAGAGCAGCATCGCGCACAGCAGGGCACAGAGAATACGTTTCATGATTGGGTCTCCTTCCATTTTTCTATTTCAAAGGGGCTGCCACCCCTTTGGAAACGGGGTGGTATCAGCCCTTCACGCTGCCCAGCATCATGCCGGACACGAAGTACTTCTGCACGAAGGGATAGGCACACAGGATCGGCACGGTGGAAATGACGATGGTGCAGTATTTGAGCAGCTCGTCCATATAGAGGAAGCCATCCACCGAGCTTCCCTCGCCTGCCGCAGCAGACTGGGAGTTTGCGATGAGTATCTCCTGCAGGAACAGCTGCAGGGGGAACTTCGTACGGTCGCGCAGGTAAATAGACGCGCCGAACCAGCTGTTCCAGTGGCCGACCACATAGCCCAAAGCAATGACGGCCAGCGTCGCCTTGATGCAGGGGATCAGAATCCGCCACATGATGGTCCAGTCCGAAGCGCCATCGATCTCGGCGGACTCCTCCAGGGAGCGGGGCACAGCGTAGATCGCCGTACGCAGGACGATCATATTATAGGTGGAGATCGCGCCGGGCAGGATCAGCGCCCAGCGGCTGTTGTACAGGGACAGGTCGCGGATGTTCAGGAACGAGGGCACCAGACCGAAGTCCACATACATAGTGAACACGATCAGCAGCGTCAGCGGACGCATGAGCATGCTGCCTCTGCGGGAGATGCAATAACCGCCCAGGATGGTGAGGACCATGTTGACGACCGTGCCAACCACCACATAGAACAGCGTATTTCCGTAGCCAATATAGATGTTCTTGTTCTGAAGGACAGTCTTGTAGCCGGCCAGGGAGAAACCGTTAGGCTTCCATAGAAGTCCCTTGAGGCCGATGAGCGACGTGGGCTCAGAGAAGGACGCCATCAGGCAATGCCACATCGGGTACACAAAGACCAGGGACAGCACCGCAAGGATGGCGATATTGACTGTATTGAATGCACGATCACCAATTGTTTTTCTTTCTACGACAGCCATTTTCCTTCCTCCTTACCACAGGCTTTCTTCCGTAAAGCGGCGGAAGAAGGTATTGACCGTCACCAGGATGGTGATGCTAATGATGGTGTTAAACACGCCCACAGCAGCACCCATGGAGTAGTTAGACTCCAGTAGACCGTAACGGTACATATAGGTCGAGATCGTATCCGCCGTTTCATAAGTAAGCGGATTATACAGAAGCAGGATCTTTTCGCGGGCCACATCGAAGATATTGCCCAGACGCATGATCAGCTTGACGATGATGATGGGCGTCAGGCCGGGCAGCGTGACATGGATGATGCGTTTCATGCGGGAAGCGCCGTCGATGTAGGCCGCCTCATACAGCTGGGGATCAATGCCTGAGAGGGTCGCCAGGTAGATGATGGAATCCCAGCCTATGTTCTGCCACACGCCTGAGGCAATATGGATCGTACGGTAGAGCTCGGAGCGATCCAGCAGGTTGGGACTATTCCAGGCGGGATTAAAAAAAGACACGATGGTATTGATGACGCCGTCGGAGGAACAGAAGTTACGGATCAAACCGCACACGACCACCATCGAGATGAAATGAGGCATGTAGCTGACCGTCTGCATAACCTTCTTGGTGCGCTTGTACTGCACTTCGTTGAGCATCAGCGCAAACACAATAGGCGCGGGGAATGCAAAGAGGATCGACCAGAGGTTCAGGAGCAGCGTGTTGCGAATGATCCGCCAGCAGTCCTTAAGCTGAAAGAACTTGATGAAGTTATCCAGGCCAACCCATTTGCTGCCCTCGATGCCCCTGAAGATATTGAAATCCTGGAATGCGATGACCATTTTGGTCATGGGCAAATACTTGAAAAGAATGTAATACGCCAGCACCGGGATCATGAGCACATAGACCCACTTGTACTTGACGAATTCCCTGATCAGCCGCTGTCCAAGAGATTGCTTTTTCTTTCTGGTCAGCAGGGCTTGCGCGTTGTTCATCTGCACGTCGCCTTTCCTCCTGTCGTGATGGTCTGTGCATGGTCGCTGCACATGTACTAAAATCATATTACCATCTGGGAACATCGTGCGCAATTTGTTCTTCCTGTGCGCAAATGTGTTTTCTGGCCATTATTCGACTCATTTTGATGTGTATTTTGTCTTTTCCCGCAAAACACATTGATTACATATCTCCTATCGTGGCCTCGCAAGTTGCCGTTTTCATCCGGGTATGGTATCATGAATACATCATACAAGAGGAAATGGTGATCCGATGAAACGACTCTCTGTCCGGCTGAGATATCTGGCTGGCTACCTGTTGGTGCTGATCCCGATCCTGCTGTTTTCCCTTGCGCTGTACTTCTCCACAGTGGAGCGCTCCACCCAGTACATCAACACCACATCCCTCCAGCAGTTCACCTACGCGGCGGAGAATATCTCCACCATCGTCACCCGCCTGGAATCCTCAGCCAACAGCGCTCTGGCGCTGGAGGAGATCCTGGGCGTGGATGAATACGGACGGCGCTGCGTCCAGAGCGACGAAAGGCTGTGTGAGACCCTCGCCGCCATGGAAGAGCGGCTCTATCCCCAGGCAGAGGTGCTGTTCTTCCTGCGGGGCGACAACGCGATTTACACCGCTGATGGCCGCATCCTCTACCACGCATGGGAAGCCCGCCACGCTGACCAGCTGAGCCTGACCATGTCCCGTTTCTATCAGAAGCTCATGGTGCTCCGGGAGCCATCCCTGGTTCCTCTCAAGCCCGCCGATCTGACCCAGTCCAAGGGCGGCCTGGCCTACGTCGCTCCTATTCCCGCAGGAGACAGCCTGCCCACCGCTATGCTCATCTACCTGCTTGATTCCAGCCTCATTGAGGAGGAATTCAGCAACTACCTCGGCAGCCTCCCCGGCGATCTGTATCTGTACGACAGCGTCTACGCCCGCCTGTATACCTACACCGCCAATGATACGCCCCTGATGCCCTTTGACAACATGATCAAGATACGCGGCACAGGCCTTCAGCGGGTCGAACACAATGGCCGTCACCTGGTGCTCCTCAAAACGCCGGACATCCAGCTGAACCTTAACTGCGCCATGGTTGTTGATGCGGACATCTTCTACGCCGAGCTGCGCGGAACGCAGCTCCTCATTACCGCCCTGATCGCGCTGCTGATCCTGATCATCGTCATCCTGGCGATATGGACAGCCTTCTACAACTATAAGCCCATCGGTGATCTGGTGACCCATATCACTGGAGCGGAGCCCCCCTCCTGGCGTGAGCCGGATGAGCTGTCCCTCATCCGTTCCGCCTTTGATGAGCAGACAAGCGAGCATGAGCGGCTGACGAATCACCTCCTGGAGCTGCAGCCCGTCGTCGCCCAGCAGCTGGTCCGCCGGCTCATTTCCGGCAAGATCACCAGCCGGGAGAGTTTTCTCCAGCTGACACGAAATGCGGACGCGCCCTTTACCCGTCCCTACAATGCAGCCTTCTGCATTCCCATTCCCAAGGCCGAACAGCATGCCGATCTGGTGCTGCAGCGCATCACCCGCTTCCAGCCTGCCCGCTGCACAGTCTGCTGGGGCGATCTGCTGACGGACAATGTGCTCTGTATGATCGTCAATTTCGCATGCGAAGGGGAGGAATCCCCTGCCGACGCCTCATTGCGGCTAGCCCAGCAGCTCTCTGATCAGCTCTCGGAGGGACTTCCGCTGGCAGTTCGCGTGGGCGTGGGCCGAGCCTGCGAGGATCCGCTGCTGCTGCCTGAATCCTTCGCAGAGGCTCGCACGGCCATTCAGCTGGCTCCACGGGGGAGCAAGTGCGTATTCCTCTACGACCCCCAGCCTGACCGGAACGCCGAGACAAGCACCCTGTCCGAAACGCCTGCACTAAACCTGCTGACCGAAGGAATCCGCCGGGGTGAAAAGAGTGTCGCCCTGAGCGCCTTTGATGACGTGATGCGCTTCATCCTCAACACCACCGAATCATTTGCCTACTTCCGCTTCTGCTCGGCCGAGATGCTGACCCAGGTGGTGCATCTGGCCCGCAGCCTCCATCTTCCGGTGGAGCAAAGGCGAATCAGCAGCCTGATCGACTACCGCTCTCAGGCAGAATTCTCCCGCAACGTCATCCCCTTCATCGAGGAACTGTGCACGCGCCAGCAGGAGAACATCCAGCGGGAGGACAGCCTGCTCAATCAGCGCGTGCTGGACTTTATCCTGGATGCTTACAAGCGGCCGGACCTTTCCATTCAGCTGGTATCGGATGAGCTGGACATCCCCCGCGCACAGATCACCGTGCTGCTCAGGGAATCTGTCGGCCAGAACTTCGTGCAGTACGTTTCTTACCTACGTATGAATGAGTTCAAGCGGCTGCTGACCGAAACGGACAAGACCATCAAGGACTGCGTGATGGAAATCGGCTACTGCGACGTCCCCAACTTCCTGCGCAAGTTCAAATCCATCGAGGGCATGACCCCCGGTCAGTATCGCGCCATGAACGGTGGCGAGAACACTGCTGATGCCTAACCCCAACCATTAGAGCCGGTGCTCCATCGTAGACCGAACCAGTAAAACGGACAATAGACAAAAAGCCCCCTATGTAGGATAATAACTACATAGGGGGTATTGTCATGACCAAAAGAAACTACACACATGTAAAGGAACTGCTACCAGCAATTCTGAAGATGGTAGAGCAAGGGAAAACGCAGCGAGAGATAGCAGAACACTACGGCTTAAAGGACAAGCTGGTAGTCAAGCGACTTCTGGAACGGGAGCGCAGGAAGGAAAGGAACCAGCGTACGTCAAGAGGACGAAAACCGGCGAAAACACTACAAGAGTACAAGTATGAGAATAAGCGGTTGAAGATGGAAGTAGAGCTGCTGCGGGATTTTCTCTCGCGCACAGAAGGGATGTGAGAGCAAAGATAAAGTATGACATCATATACAAACATCGGGGGGAATATCCGGTAAGGGTGATGTGCAGATACTTTGGTGTGTCCAAGAGTGGTTACTACGACTATGTTAAACGGATAGGACGCGAGGAGAAGGATGCACAGTTGGCAGAGAAGATCAAGCAGCATCAGGAACATTGTTTCCAAACCTACGGCTATCGGCGCATGCACATCTGGCTGGAGAAGCAGGGCATTCACCATAATCCCAAGACGATCCTGCGAGTGATGAAGAAGTATGGCTTGCTGGCAGAAATCCGCAGAAGACGCAAGTGGCAGAACCTGGGCCAGCAGATCCACCGCTATGAAAACCTGCTGAACCGTCAATTTTCCGCAGACAGGCCCAACAGCAAATGGGTCACTGACATTTCTTACATTCATACCAAGGAAGGCATTTTGTATCTGTCGATGATCCGTGACCTGTACGACAACAGCATCGTGGCATACAAGACGGCTGCCAGTCAGACCGTCAACCTCGTGCTGGATACGATTCGCTTGGCCATGCGCAGGAAAAAGAAGAAGGTCGCTGCAGAGCTGCAACTCCATAGCGACCAAGGCTTTCAATACACCTCACAAGCATACTTCAAGCTGACTCAATCTTACAGGATTACTCCTTCCATGTCAAGACGCGGTAATCCCTTCGACAACATCATGGCGGAAAACTTTTTCTCCATTCTCAAAACCGAATGCATCTACCGCCACAAACCTTCCTCGTTACGCGAAGCCAACTCCATGATTGACCGCTATATCGACTTCTACAACAACGAGCGCATCCAAACGGAATTCGGAGTGGCGCCGCTCTCGCTTCGCCACTCCGTGTAATCCTTTTTTCCTTACATAGGGCCCTTTTTGTGCAGTCCGTATATTCTGGGGCGGTCTATCGCGGAACACCGGCTCTTTCCATGTTCTTTTATTTCTTTTCTTCTGCAATGATGGGCAGCTCCCACACCGGACGGATGCGGAAGGGGTGAACGAACTTCTTGTTCAGCAGGCCCTTCTCCTCCAGATGGACGTAGCAGGCCCGGTCGCAGGCGCGGCCGCAGATCGAGGACACATAGCCGTGCTTGATCGGCGGGTAGAAGTAGGTCTCGCCCATGATCTCCTTGGCCTTTTCGTAGTCAAACTCCGCCTCTCCCGTCATGATGGCAATGCGGTCCTCAAAGTCCGCATAAGCCTCCGGCGGCATGTAAGGGTTGGTCTTCATGCTGGCGCCGCGGTAGTAGACGGCGCAGCGGATGGCGTCCAGCTGCCCCTTTGCATCCAGCGCGCGGCCAGGGCAAGCCTTGACGCACTCACCGCAATGATCGCACAAGTGGGGGGGGACGATTTCACTGGGCTCGATCTCCGCGTCGGTCAGCACAAAGGCGTAACGCTGGAAGGGGCCGAAATCATCCGTCAGCAGCGTGCCGGACATACCCTTTTCGCCCAGACCGCAGGCCACGGCAGCCGCCGTGAAGTCCATCTGCGGCTCCTTGGCGCCGGCGGCATACCACTTGGTGTGGAGCATCTCCGGATTGGGCGTCTTCTCCTCCGGGCGTAGGAGCTGATTGCGACGCTGGGGGACGCCCACATAGCCTGCATCCTCCAGGCAGGCGCACAGCCGCAGCAGCGCACCTGGCATGAGGGACTCCTCAATGGTTTCCACGCCGGTCGTGGTGTACTGGTAGTAGGTGGTGCCCTCCTCCACGCCGCGGTAGGAGCCGCGCAGAACGCGGAAGGCGATGCCAATCACGGTCTTCACGCCGGGGAAGATCTGCTGGATCACGCCATCGGTAAAGCGATCCGCAGAGGCGAAACCCACCAGATCAGCGCCGTTCTTCTTTGCACAGGCAACGATCTGTTCACGAAGCTGCTTATTCAAGAGCGCCCACCTCCTTCAGGTGCTTGTAGCAGACGGCGTCGCAGCTCTTGCCGCACAGGCAGGGCGCGTAGCCGCAGAAATCGGGCAGGAAGTCCAGCTTGGGATAGAGCGCACGGGCAGATTCCGCATCAAAGCGGTAGTCGCCCTTGAGGATTGCTTCCTTGCGGGGATCATCGGCAAGGAAGTTCTCCGTCATGTAGGGATTACTTTCGTGCGCGCCGCGATAGTACACGGAGCACTGCCAGGTGTCCTTGCCATTTTCATCGATGGCATGACCGGGACAAGCCTTGGCACACTCGCCGCAATTGTCGCACAGCTTGCTTTCGAAGGGCGCGTCGCAATCCAGGGGCGCGTCGGTCACGATGAACACAAAGCGCACATAGGGGCCGAACTTGGGCGTCAGGATCGCACCGGACATTCCCGCTGCGCCCAGACCGCAGATCTGCGCTGCCTGCGCGAAGTCCATGATCACATCAGGGGCAGGCTTGCCAGGCTCAACAGGCTCGGCATGGATGAGCTCGTAGGTGTCGATCAGTTCCGGATTCTGCGACTTATCCCCCTTGATGCGCAGGTTGGAGACGTTACGCTGCACGCAGGCGTCATAGCCCTCATCCTCAATGAAGGCAGCCATGCGCAGCAGGAAGATCTCCGCCAGCTCCTCATCGGGGTACTTCACACCCAGGGTGACGTAATTGTAGAACTGGGTCTTGTTCTGCATGCAATCGTAGAGGCCCTTGGGGACGCGGAAACCCGCGCCGATAACGCACTTGCCCTTGGGCAGAATCATACGGGGATCGCGCTGGGGATCGGTTCCTTCAAAAAGCGCGATGTCGCCGATGCCACAGATGTCCGCGCCCAGTTCAAGGCACTTTTGCTTGATGCTTTCAGCTGTCAGCATGTGATGTCCTCCTTATCGATCCAGGCGCCAGGCCTTCTTGGTGCGCAGAGGCTCCTTGAAGCGGTCCGCCATGCAGCCGCCCTTCTTCTCCAGCATGCTGACGCAGGCCCGGATGCAGCCGCCGCACTTGGCCATGTTGTAGCCGACCCAGGTGGGGAAATAGTCCTCCAAAGCGGTGTAGACCTTCATGATCTGCTCCTCGTCCGCCTGAGCCTTGCCCTCCAGCACATCCAGGTCGCCGTTCTTGTTTTCGTCGAAGACTTCCTTGGGCACAAAGGGATTGTAGTAACGGCCCGCGTGGGTGTAGAAGGCGTAGCAGCGCCACATGTCGATATCGCCCCACTCGCACAGCTTTTCGCCGCCGAGATTGACGGACACCTTTTTGCCGCTCTTCATGTCCGGGATGCACTGACCAGGGCACTCTCGTACGCAAGCCATGCACTTGCGGCAAAGAGGAGTACCGGAGTACATGTCGTCATACTCCAGCTCCGCGTCGGTAAAGAGGAAGGCCACACGCTGAAGCGGGCCGAATTCGGGAGTCAGGAGCATCTTGCTCCAGCCGATCTCGCCCAGGCCGCAGACGACCGCCGCCAGACGGAAGTGGAACTGCAGATCAGGTGCGACGCTCTCCTCACGGACAGGGCGAGTGAATTGCACCGAACGGTGATGCGCCGCCTTGGTTTCCGCCTGCTTGGAAACATTGATCTGCTCCTCAGGAGACAGGGAGTTGCCGGGAGAACCGTCCATATCGGACACAGAGCCGCGTGCGCCGGTGTTGCGGTACACCATTGCCTCATAACCCGCATCCTCAATCACGCGACCTACCTGGTACAGAACTGCCGGGGCGTAAATTTCGTTGATGCCGCCGTAGGCCATGGAAGGGTACTGGTAGAACTGGGTGCCCTCCTCAATGCCACGCTGCACGCCACGGGGAATGCGGAATGCAAAGCCGATCACGCTCTTGGCCTCCGGGAAGAGGTAACGCGGATCCATATCCTTGGGCGCGCCCTCGAAGCGGGACATGGGACCGATGCCGACCAGGTCAGCGCCAGCAGCCAGCGCCGCTTCCTTGATCATCGCGCTTGTGAGTTTGCTCATGGGGTCACTTTCCTCCTTTGTTGTATTTGCTTGCCGTCACTTGTTGTGACAGGTTGTGCAATCCTTGGATGTACAGCCGTCGCAGCTGGCGACACTTTCCGCCACAGCAACGTCGGTCAGGCTAACGAGGGCACGCTCTGCCGCCTCACGGCAGTAGCTGCAGTCTCCGCCATGCTCGCAGATATGTCCGCAGCTGGCGACCCATCTTCCATATCCCACGGGCAGGCGCTGATTTTCTAGCACCTGAGGGTAAAGGGTCTTGGCGTGATCTGGCTCCAGCAGCTCCAGGAGATTTCCGGTGTAATGGCCCTCGGCGTAAGCGCGGAGCACTCGCGCAGGTGCACTGTTGACGCGGGTTGCCAGCTTCATCGCGGTAACCAGCCCCTCGTATAGGCCTGTATCCTCCGGACGGATGAAGTTCAGCCGGCGTAGATATACGCCCTTGTCCTCCTTCGCTGCGCGGGACAGGTAAGGCCTGCACACGCCGGAGAAGGACGAGGCATTGTTCATCTGCACAATTTCACTCTCATGGGAGACAAGGTTATCGTGAAACTGACGAGCCGAACAGTTGTTGAGGCACCCGCTGTTGGCCAGCAGGTAGCTCTTCTTGCCGTGGTTGTCGCACCAATGGCACAGCTCCCGCAGCGCAGGCAGATCACGATTCAGCTCCCGCTTGATGTAGAAGGAGTCGAACACGTCGGAGAGGTACTCCATGCCCGCGATGGTGCCGATCTCCATATTAACGGAGGCTCGCACCTCCTTGTCAGGGAAATTCTCCTTGACGAGCTTTGCCAGTACGGGAGACGTGGTCGTCACCGAGGACAGCCCAAAGCGGTCGCTCAGCTCGTCCACCGTGTCGCAGACCTCGATCATCAGGCTGCGGGAGAGGCTGCGTCCACCATAGCAGTTGCCGTTGAGGAGCAGGTTGAATACCAGCCCCGCATCGGAGAGGCGCTGAAGGTCCTCCTCCATGCAGCGACGGGCCTGGGAGGGCGTCAAATGCTCATGCGCGCTGCTGGCATGGCGGCCATTAGGCATATTCCCCCATGAAAAATAAACTTCCTGGATCCGATCCTTGCAGCGAAGGATCTCACTCATGAACGCATCGTTTTCCATGAGCTGATAGCCGACCAGCCACTTCATAAACAGACCTCTTTCCTTGTTTCGGGTCTTTTGCCCAACGATCAGTATACTCCACCGCGCAATCCGGCGGAATACGACAAACAAACATATACCCGTGTAAAATAAAGATTTACCATTGTCAGAAGCACATCACATGTGTTATGCTGGATCTGACTTTGAAATCGCTGCCCTGGAGGTGTCATCATGCCGCCCATCATCCGCCCGTTTCAGGAGATTGCACCCTTTTGCCGCTTTGCCGGACGCATCGTCATCCCCACCGGGAATCCCATGCCCCTGCGTACAGCCTACGATCACCGGCTCTTCTTTGCGCTGGATGACCATGCCGTGATTCAGATCGCGGACAGCACGTACCCGATGCAACAGGGCAGCTGTGCGCTGGTGCTGTCCGGCACGCCCTACGCCATTCAGGCCAAGGACATGGATGTAGCCTTCATCGCGGTGAATTTTGACTTTTTCCCCAACGGGCACCAGGCGACGCCCACGCCCCTGCCCATGACTGCACCAGGGCTGCTCAACCGCAGCCGGCTGGTAGAGCATATCTCCTTCGAAGAGGGCTTTTTTTCCGAGGGCTATGTGCATCTGCCAGGTCAATTCCGCCTCACGCCCTGGCTGGAGAGCCTGGTGAGCGAGTACGAGCGCGCAGAATTGCTCCACGGCCAACAGACGCGGTCGCTACTGACGCTGTGCTTGAACCATATCTTCCGGCGGCTGATGCAGAGCGTTCCCCAGCGCAGTGTGGACGCGCATCAGGACATCCTGGACTTCATCGCCGCCCACTACTGCGAGCCTCTGACAAACCGGGACATTGCCGAGCGATTCCACTATCATCCGAACTATGTCAACCACATCGTGCAGAAGCAGACAGGATTGTCCCTCCACCGGTATCTGCTGCGTTTACGCATTCACCGGGCGACAGAGCTACTGCTTTCAGGCAGCGAGAGTATTTCCAACATTGCCCGCATGACCGGCTTTTCGGACGCCAATTACTTTACGCAGTACTTCAAGATGTGCGTCGGCGTGTCGCCCAGCACCTTTCGTGGTGATCATACTCCTAAAGAAGGCTGATTCCACCCCGCATATATTCCATGATCCCCGGACGGCTTGCTGTGTGCAGTCGTCCGGGGTTGTTTCGTTGCTTATTCTTCAAAGCCGCTGACGATTTCCATCAGGGATTCAGCCTTCACAGTGAAAGCGTAGGTACTGGTCAGATCCGGCTCGAAGAACACAGGATGCCCATTCGCGGCCCACTCAAAGGGCTGCGCCAGGATGGAACGGCCAGACCAGCCGCTGCCGGAACCCAGCTGACCATGGTAAACGATCCAGTCCTCTACGGAACCGTCGTCATTCACCACCTTGGTGAAGGCCGCATGACCCGGACCATAAACGGAGTTGGCAGGCGTTTCCTCGTCGATGTATTTGGTCAGGACGGGTTCGGGCGCTTTCACCCAGTCAGCAGGGTTGAGAACGTTGCCACCCCGTTTCAGGGTCAGCTTACCCAGGCAGTATTCATCACACCAGCTGCCAGAGGCAGAATAGATGATGTGAATGGTCCCGTCAGGGCCGACCAGAGGCGTCGCACCTTCCACCACCTTTGGCAGGCTATCGCTGGAGCCGCGCATTTCCCATTCGTATTCGGGCTTGCAGATGATCACCGGAGTCGTCGCGAGCTGGGTAGGACTGGCCATCTCCGCTGCATAGAGATACTGCTCGGTGTTGCCTGCATCACGGCCGGTGAAGAAATAGTATCGCACACCGCTCAGCTCCGCAATATGGGGGCCGATCGCCCACAAATCGGGCAGATTATCCCCCTGCAGCGCGCCGAGGAACTCATACTCTCCCATGGGATCGCCAGTCTTTGCCTTGAGCACGTAAACGCGATGGTTGACATTGAGTCCGTCGTCGCAGGCGACATAGATATACCACTCGCCGTCCAGAAGGTAGAGCTTGGGCGACCACAGCTCCTCCGACCAGGGGTGACCGTTTTCCGGCTTCCAGACAATAACGCCCTGAGCATGTCCCAATCCAGCAATGGTGGAGGCCTTGTACATATTCAGCACATATTCGCCGCCCACACCACCGGCCTTCATCATGTAATACACGCCGTCATGATACGTGATCGAAGGATCCGCGCCGGACATGATCGGGTTCTGGAAGGTCACACGATGTTCACCGACATAGGCGTTCATTGCGGTCTCGCTGGCGGTGAAGGAAGAGGTGTTTTCACCTGCCAAAGGCGAATCAAGCTGCTCAGTGCCGGTGATGGCGACCGTTTTGAGGAATTCGCCGCCCATTACGTCCACATGGAACGCGCCGTTCAGCGCCGTTTTTTCATAGTTGGCAGAGGCCGCGATGTTGCCGTTGAATTCGCCGCCGGTGATGGTTAGCTTCACACATCCGTCCACCGTACCGCAGACCGTGTCGGAGCCTGGATCGCACAGACCGTACAGTCCCTTCTGGAAGCTGCCGCCGGTGATGTTCATCACAATATCGCCATTCTGGTTGTTCTGGCCGCCGCCGGTCACCACACCCCAGAAGCTGCCGCCGCTGATGTTCATCACAATATCGCCCGCAATGCTCCGCATGGTCGCATCGCCCTGAGCACCGCGGCGGTTGCCTCCGCGAACGATCTGCCAGTCTCCGCTCATGATGGTCAGAGACGTGCAGCTGATGTCCGGCGAGGCAGCATCCACCGCATTCACGCCGGCCGTCACGCCGATGTAGTTGGATGCGCCGTCGCGGGTGCAGGTCACGCCCTCACCGATGATCACATCATGACCATTGCAGGTGATGAGCAGATTGCTCTGCTTGACCAGGATGTTGATGTTCTCCATCGTGACCGGGCCGTCGAAGGTCATATATGCGCCCACGGACAGAGATGCATACTTCGTTTCGCGGTAGTCCACGCCATCCGCGACAGAGGTAATGGTGATGCGCTCATCGATGTCAGGCGTCACCAGCGGCTGGGTGATGGAGCAGGGGCCGCAAAGCACGACCATACCGCCGTCCTTGAGCGTTGCCAGCGCATCCACGATGCTGCCCAAGGGCGAAGACGCAGAGGAGCCGTCGCCCTTGCCGCCATCGCGCACATACACAGCCGGATGACCATCCACCTGTGTGGCCTGCGCCAGCGTCAGACGAACATTGGCCTTCACAGTGGGCTCCTCTCGGAGAACGGCGGTAAGCGTCAGCACAGGCCTGGTCTCATCAGCAGAAATGGTCAGCAAACCATCTTCGCTCACTGCAGACTGCTCGGAGTCCACACTCCACAATACCTCACCCTCGCCCGTCAGTTCACCGGTGAAGGCATATTCCGCCCCACGAACGACCAGCATATCGCCCTCTGGAATACGCAGACTGCGGATCTCACCGGGCACACCGTCGGTATATACAAAACTGTGGAAGGTGCGGTAATACAAGCTCTTCGCGTCATACTGCGTACCATCGGCCCGCAGCACGCTGTGGCTGCTGCCGGGAATCAGCTCGCTGCCGGTCACGACCACCGCCGGGCCCAGCTCTGCGCCGGAGAGGTGAACGGTCAGCATGCCGTAGACCTCCGTGGCAGGGCTATCCATGTAAACGGTTCCGATATTCGCCTCGAAGCTGCCGCCGGTGACGTTGATGACCACATTGCCGTTGTGGACGCCGTTAAACTCATTCGTACCCAGGCGGCATACGCCATACACGCCCTTGCGGAACGTGCCGCCGGAAATGCTCAGGAGGATATCACCCTCCTGGCTGTTCTGACCGCCGCCGAAAACCAGATCGGTGAATTCACCGCCGGTGATGGTGACCTTCGTATCTCCCTTAATGATACGGTGGGTGGCGCTTCCGCCGACCTGACGGCGGTTTCCGCCACGGATCTGCGCCCAGGTGCCGCTCATGATGGTCAGGTCGGTAGACTGGGTTCCTGCTTCGGCCGCAGAGGCTTTTACGAGATTACTGCCGCCATTCACGCCGATATAATTGGTAGAGCCGTCCTTCGTGCAACTCAGCCCCTCACCCAGAACGACGCGGTTGCCGTTGCAGATGATCAGGGAGTTTTTTTCCGCCGCCACAATCTGCATATGCTCAAAGGTGATTTCGCCATTTAGCTCAAGGATTCCGGCAATGTACAGGCCACAACCTTCCCCTTGATAGCTCACGCCGGCATCTTCAGCGGTGATGATCACGGAGCCGGTCGTCGCAGGCAGAGCTTCCCCACCGACATCAACGCGGCCGCAGATGATCACCCTTCCGCCATCGGGCAACGCCGCAAAAGCCTCCGACAGGCTGGACAATGCTGCCTCAGGAGAGGAGCCATCCCCCGTTCCGCCGCTGCACACATAGACAGTCTCTGCCTCTGCTGCTGCAACGCCCCAGATCGCCAGCAGCATCAGCAGAAGGAGCAGGCATTTTGTCAATTTCATCGTTATTCCTCCCTAAAACACGTTGTTTATGGCCATATTTTACCCATTTCGTCCGAATGATGACAATATGTACTCCTTCGGGGAGAATGTGTTTTCTTCATTTCTTGGTTATGTATCTTGCTGAACAGAGGCCATCGGATTACACATCAACAAAAAAACTCGCAAAAGCGTCTGCTTCTGCGAGTTTTATGTCTTTCATTACAGCGGGATCACACAACGCCCATGCCCATCTCCACCAGCAGCGCCACAATCACCACCAGCGCGGAGATGATAAAGCCGTGAAGCATAGGACGGATACCTGCCCTCTTCATGCTGGCAAAGGAGGTATTCAGACCAATGGCCGCCAATGCGCAGACCATCAGGAATTTACTGATTTGCTTTGTGCTGGATACCGCCTGTGCAGGAAGCTGGAAGATGCTCGCTATGACGGACATGGCCAGAAAGCCCAGAATGAACCAGGGAAAAATCCTGCGCAGGGACACATTGGCCTTCAGCGCCGTGCCTTCCTGCTGAAGAGCGGCGGCTTCCTTCCGTTTGATGTGCAGCTGAATGAACGCAAATACAAGCACCGAAGGGATGATCGTCAGCGTCCGTGTGAGCTTGACCATGGTTGCAAAGTCTCCCGCCGCTTCGGAAAACGCGTAGCCCGTTGCCACCACCGAGGAGGTATCATTCACCGCCGTACCTGCCCAGATGCCGAAGGCCTGATCCGTCATGCCCAGCGCGCGGCCCATGATCGGGAACAGCACGATCATCGCCATGTCAAACAGGAACGTTGCAGACATCGCGTAGGCGACATCATTATCGTCCGCATCAATGACAGAGGAGATCGCTGCAATGGCAGAACCTCCGCAGATCCCCGTGCCTGCTGAAATCAGATTGGACAGTTTCCAGTTCAGTCCCAACGCACGGCCGATGAAATACCCGCCGCCAAAGCAGGTCAGCAGTGTAAATACCATCACCGTCAGCGACATCCGGCCCACATCCAGGATGGTGGTGATATTCAGCGACAGGCCCAGAAGGATGATGGCAAACTTGAGCACCTTTTTAGCGGTAAACTTCAGCCCACTGGCAAACAGGTCTGTTCTACAGACCCATTGGTTAAGAAACATGCCAATGAACATCGCGATCACAGCCGAGCCGATCAGAGGGATCGGCAGGAGACTCTCCAGCCAACAGGCCAACACAGCAATGCTCACCGGCAGCACAATTCCAGGAAGCATCTTCGTAAAACGCATTCTCCGAACTCCTTATCGTTATATTTCTAATCAGTATCATACATTGATCTCCGGCAGATATCAATATGTGTTTTTCATCAACAGGCACGACTGGGAATTACATGTCCCCCGCCGATGAATTACAAAGCGTATCAGTCGCAAGAAGGTGGTATTATAACAAGCATACACTAGCAAGGAGGAATCTGATATGCCGATTCTTGACATGCCCCTGTACCGTCTGAAGGAGTATCAGGGCCGAAATCCCAGACCGTCGGACATAGATGCATTCTGGGATGCATCCATCGCAGAGATGGAAGCCCTCGGGACAGACTGCGAGCTGATTCCCGCCAGCTTTCAAGTTCCAGGAATGGCCTGTTATGACATGTACTTCACCGGCATGGGCAACGCCCGAATCCATGCTCGGGTGATCATCCCCGGCAAGCCCGGGCCCCTGCCTGCAATCTGCCATTTCCACGGCTGCCCCAAGATGGCGCCGGAGTTTTCCGCGCTGATGCACTGGGCGGCAGTGGGATTTGTTGTGGCGGCAATGGACTGCCGCGGTCAGGGCGGGCAATCTGAGGATGTGGGCGGTGTGAAGGGCAACACCTACCATGGCCACGTCATCCGCGGCGCTTTTGAGGGGGATCCGGCGAAGCTGCTCTACCGGCAGATTTTCCTTGACGCCGCCCAGCTGGCGCGCATCGTCATGGCGCTGCCTCAGGTGGACGCGAAAAAGGTGGGCGCTGTTGGTGCAAGCCAAGGCGGAGGGTTGACCCTGGCCTGTGCCGCCCTGACGCCGTCCCTCAACCGGGCCGCAGCAACCTATCCTTACCTATGTGATTACCAGCGGGTTTGGGAGATGGATATGGACAAGGACGCCTACGCTGAGCTGCGCACCTACTTCCGGCAGTTTGACCCACTGCACGAGCGGGAGGAAGAGTTCTTCACCCACCTTGGCTACATCGACAACCAGCATCTGGCCCACCGGATTCAGGCAAAGGTGATCTGGTTCCTTGGACAAATGGACACCCTGTGTCCGCCATCCACCCAGTTTGCAGCCTATAATAAGCTTACCTGTGAAAAACAGATGTTAATCTACCCCGACTATAAGCATGAAACCCTTCCCGGCACAGGAGATAAAACTGTTCAGTTCATGCTGGAAATGCTGGCGGAATAATGCCTCCTTTCCCTGAGCTGACAACTTGAGCAGCGTAATCCCTCATGGATCAGCTTCCCATGATAAGCTGTACACAAAAAGAACCAGATCCGAACACTGAAGTACCTCCGAAAAGTTTGACAAGGCTATTGCCGTATTAGAGCAGGTGGAAAAGGCTATGCAAGAGTACAACTCTGTCGTATGCATGGACACCGCTGCCATCCATGAAGCAATGGGCAACGCTTACCTCATAATATGCAATATAGAGCAGGCTGCTATCTCGCATCAGAAATACCTTGCCATTTACCCCGCACTGTTCCCTGACCAGTCTGATGTCGGGGCTAATCTTCCAGTTTGCTAACATGCAGGAAACTGTCATCGGTCACTATCTTACGGAGGTATGAGCAGAGTTGCTCTCTTTTTCGAACGAATTGCCGAAAATGACTTACTTGCTACCGAATTAGTTCAATAGTGCTGCAGAATTAATCATTAACACAAATTGGATGGTATTCATCTTTTCGTTCGTTATATCAATGCCAACAATTTTTCGTCCCAATTCAATACGGGAGATGATTAAGCGCGCTACACTATGACCAGAGAGGTATCCCATGAACCGACTTGACTATTCATCCATTATGGCGGTAATCCGTTACTACATCAGCCCTGACCATGGCATGAACCAGGGTGAACTGCTGGACGAGCTGTTTTATAGCCTCCACGCAGAAAGTAAAGAACCCATTATCTTTGACGGCGCATCCGTCAACCGCTGGCTGAAGGGTACGGAACGCGTCAGCCCCATCATCAGCCGGTATTATCTGAAAAAGCGTAACCATGCCAAGCTGGCAGATGATATTGAGCAGTACATCCTGCCCCTTATGTATGACAGCGACATGGCTGTGCAGGAACTGTATCGCCTGACTGTGCAGGATGCAACCATATCAGATTGGCAGAAGAAAAAGCTGCTGAAAGCCTATCCCTGCGATACTGAACAGGATGTAGCTTGCCTGATTGCCGCCCTGCTGTGCTTCAGTATGGAACGTACCTTCGTCCGGCGCACACCGGAGAACATGGCGCTTATGGCGACTGGGTCGTTATCGCCCGCGTCCGCCGGCTTCATCCTGAACAACCGCGTTCCTGCACCATGCCGCCACTTTTGCGGGCGAGAGGAAGAATTGTCCACCCTACACGCCCTGCTGAACGAACACGGCAAGGTGTTCATCATCGGCATTCCCGGCATTGGCAAGAGTGAGCTGGCGAAGTCCTATGCCAAGCAACGCAAGGCGGATTACACCAACATCGTGCACCTGTACTACACCGGTAGTCTGCATGAGGATATCGCCCGCATGGACTTTGTGGACGATCTGCCCGACGATATAGCAGATGCTCGCTATGAGCGTCACGCTCGCTTCCTACGCACACTGAAAGATGACACGCTCCTGATCGTGGACAACTTCAATGCTACCGCTGAGGAAGAAGAACTGTTGGCAGAAGTCATGGCGTACCGCTGCAAAGTGTTGTTTACTACACGCTGCCGATTTGAGGAATATCCCACGCTGGAGCTGAACGAGATCAGTAACAAGCAGACGCTACTTCACCTCATGAGCAACTTCTATTCGGATGCAGAGTGGCATCAAGGCACGCTCCGGCAAATCATTGATGCTGTGCACAGTCACACGCTGGCGGTTGAACTGGCCGCACGACTGCTTGAAACAGGAATGATGGAACCTGATGCCCTGCTTGTGAAACTGCAAGCAGAAAAGGCCGCCTTCAGCGCTGCCGATGCCGTCAGCATTCACAAGGATGGGCACAGCACCAAAGCGACCTACTACCGGCATATCCACACGTTGTTCTCTCTGTACCAACTGGCAACAGCCGATCAAGATGTCATGCGCAGCCTGTGCTTCACGCCTCCGACTGGTATTTCTTCCCGGCTGCTGGCAAAGTGGTTGCGGCTGGACAGTCTCAACACCATCAACGGACTTATTGAGATGGGCTTCATCCAAGCTCAGCCGGGACGCATCGTTGCTCTGCATCCGCTTATGCAGGAGATCGCGCTGGAGGAACTGAAGCCTTCCATTCACGACTGCCGCACCCTGCTGGACAGCCTGCATGAAATTTGTCTGCGCCACGGAGAAGAATCACCTCACGCACAACTGGTCATGCAAACCATTGAAAGTATCGTCACTCACGCAATCA
>JAFQIB010000110.1 GCA_017397765.1 Clostridia bacterium
ACGGAACGAGCAGCAGAGAAGCCCGTTGTTCCGGTAGCGTCGCGAGACCGTTCAGGCGAGCGGCGCACCAACAAACAAAGGAAAAATCAAGAAATGGTACGCCCCCGCGAGGCCCATGCGGGGAGTACAACTCCACCTAAAGACTACTATGTGGGGGCGGGGGGAGTCCAGAGGGGGTGGCAATCAATGGTGGGAAGTTTGCCACCCCCTCTGGCCCTCTTTGCTTCTTTCTCGGGAGCGAGAAAGAAGATCTCTCACAAGTGACCTGCCACAAAGACACAAACATCTATCGATCGCACATCTCTACAAATCCCAATTTGCCGGTCTGGTAAATAACACTTCTTCCTCAATGGGTGAGGGCGCAATGATTCGCACTGTACCAGTGCACTGCATTTGTACCCCCACATAAGAAAACGAGCATCCGACGTTCGGCTGCTCGTTTGTTCGCTATTGGATGGGTTCTTGAAGCATTTTCCGGCCAGCTTCTTTGCGTTGCTTCGCTTTATCAGGGCTGGTCAAAGAGGAAGCCGCCGCTGGTCTCCTCGGCTTCGGGGGTGTCGATGACGGCCAGGGTCACCTCGGTGTCCACATATTCGCCGTCGGGGGCGTCTGCGTTGGCGGAATGCTCCAGCAGGCCCTCGGCGCGGTAAACCTTGACCTTCAGCACGTCGCCGGCCTGATGCTTGCCGATCTCGGCCTTCAGCTGGGAGGCGTCGGTGATGACGGTGTCGTCCACGTCCACGATGATGTCACCGGGGAGCAGACCGGCCTGCTCAGCGGGGGAATCCTTCTCCACCTCGGTGATGAACACGCCGTCCGGGATCTGGCCCAGCATGGCGGCACGGGAGGAGGAATTGACGTTGGCGATCGACACGCCCAGGCGGGGCTTACCGGTCAGATCGTTGGTGTTCGCCTCTTCGGCCTTGTCCTTTTCGGGGGCGATGGCTTTGATCTCGCCGGACAGCACGGATTCGATCAGCGGCTTCACCGCATTGACCGGGATGCACATGCCGATGCCCTCCACGGAGGAGCCGGTGTAGTAGGAGCCGGAGTACTTCAGAGTGGGGATGCCCATCAGCTCGCCCGTGACGGAGAACATGCCGCCGCCGGAGTTGCCGGAGTTGATGGCAGCGTCGGTCTGGATCATGGCGTTGGTGATGGTTTCCTTGCGGCCGTACTTGTCAAAGGCCTCGGATTCGATGCCGCGGCCCAGGGCGCTGATCACGCCCACCGTGGTGGTCTTGGCAAAGCCCAGGGGATTGCCGATGCAGATGGCCCAGTCACCCACCAGCAGCTTGTCGCTGTCGCCCAGCTTCACGGCGGGGAGCTTGCAGTCCGGGGCATAGATGATGGCGGCGTCCAGATTCTCGTCGTAGGCCACGAGGCTGGCGGCGAATTCTTCGGTCTCGCCGGCATCGTCCGTCACGGTGACCTTGAGGGAATCCGCATCCTCAACGACGTGGTAATTCGTCAGGACGAAGCCGTCGCCGATGACCACACCGGAGCCGGTGGAGGCCAGTTCCTCCTTGGTTTCGGGCTCCTGCTGGCCGCGATCCCGGCCATAGCCATAGCCGAAGCCGAAGTAGAAGCTGCCAAAGCCGTTGCCGTAGTTGCCGTAGGTGACCTCCTGATAGTTGCTCACGCCGACAACGCTGTCGCGCACCTCCAGGATGGCGGCGGTGAAGGGCGAGGTGTGGACAACGGTGGTGTTCTCCGCCTCAGCGACGGGGTTGAGGGTCATGGTCATGGCGGAGCCGATCATGATGCAGCTCAGCGCCAGTGCGACGCAGCCCATAAAATGACGAATGCGATTGCTCATAGCGTGTACCTCCTGAGATGGGGTGATGCCGGGCGGTCCCCGGTTGATGAGCTCATTATAACAGGCAGTTTTGTCCTGCGTTTGAACGAATGATGAACAACCCTGCGTTTTTTGAAAATATTAACGGAAAATCTGAGCTTCCAGCAGCAAAAACACGCCCAGCACGCCGCTGATCAGGAGGGCGAAGCCCAGCGGCAGCAGCAGCGCGGCCTCCAGGGTGGTAAGCACGGTCAGGAGCACATAGGCGGCTGCAGCGATGGGCAGCAGCAGGGGCAGTCCCTTCCAGCGGAAGGCAGGGCCGCACAGCCGGAGGACTGCGCACAGGGCCGTGCAGAGGGTCAGGATGCTGCCTGCGGCCTGCGCGAGCGCGGCAGGCTGGGTCAGGAGAATCGCCTTGGCGATCAGGCTGGTTGCCAGCAGGATCAGCAGCGTCTGCTTCCGGGGCAGGGGACGGGTCAGGTCAACGCCCAGGGCGATGGCGGCGAAGCTCAGCAGGATGGCGGAGAGCAGCGCGGCATGCCAGCGGCCCATCAGCAATGCGATCAGCAGCGGCAGCCCCAGCAGTACGCAGAAGCGGCGCAGTGTGTCCTCTATGGTGCGGAAGCGCTGCCGCAGCGTGATGATGGGCTCCGTCAGGGATTCTCCCGGCAGCCGGGTGATCCCCAGTGCACCGGAGGCGGTGACGGAGGTGGTCAGGTGGAGATCGGCCCGGGCGTGATGATCGGGCAGCTCCAGCAGGGCGCGCAGGCTTTCCAGATCGGAGTCCGGCTGGCCGGCAGGATCAAGCAGGATGGTCAGCCCCATGGCCCGGAGGGAAGAAACCTCTGCCATGGCGGCAAGATCGACTTCCTCGCCCACGCCGCACAGCCCCAGAAAGACCGGCTCCTCGCCGGCCAGGGCGGTGGCGTAGGCCAGCACGCGGCAGTTCCCCTGGGCGATGTAGCGGGCCGTATCGGTGATGCGGGCCAGATCGCGATCCGTCAGCGGACGGGTGTGTCCTTCCCAGATGGCGGGGCAGAGGTGGGATAGCGCGGCTGCGCTGCCCTGATAGTACCGGCGCTCGTTCATGCCGTCCCGGACGGTGACGATCTGTACCTCCTCCTGCGCTTCGCGGGCCAGCACGGGGTACTGGCTGCGCATCCGCTCAGGCTTGAGGTTCAGCTCCCGCACGGCGGACAGCACGGCAGCGCGGTCGGCGGCAGGCAGGGCTTCGGCGGTCATCACCATGGCGGTGCCCAGCAGCAGCGCGCCGGAGCCAAGACGCAGGGACAGCCCGTCTGCCACATCAATGGGCTGGGCGGCGGCGCGAAGCCTCGTGCCCTGTCCCAGGAGGGTCGCGTCGATCAGCACGGTCTCACACTGGGCATCGGTGGGTCGGGGCTGCCTTTGATAGGCTGTCCCAAAGGCGTGGTGCCGATGCAGCTGGTAGAGCAGCAGCGTGCAGTTGGCTAAAAGCAGGGGCGGCAGCAGCGTGTTCAGCCAGCCCGCTGCGAGGCTCAGCGCCAGCAGCAGGAGATTGGCGGCCAGCCAGCCCCATTTTCGCCGCCCGTGCAGCGCAGCGTCGCACCAGCGGCAGAGCTGATAGGAAAGAAGTCTCATGGATACCTCCAGGATCAAGGGATGATCAGCCCGGGCCGGTACAGGAACTCGCCGCTCCAGACCAGCTCCGTACCAAGGCTTTCGATGGCTTCGCTGCCAAAGAAGAAGCGGACGCGCCGGGCATGGGTCATTTCGCAAAGGGTGTTGACCATGCTGTAGGCAACGAGGCGCTGATCCATCGGCGACTGGCGAATGATCTCCGCATAAGCCTCGGAGAAATTCACCAGCAGGGTATCGCCTTCAATGGACATGCCCAGCAGATCAGCGTTGGTCAGCCCCTGGGGCAGCGCGCCGATAGCAGGCTGGGCCATCGCCAGCAGCACCGCCCGGGGGCTGCAGACGTCCCGGTAGGGGAGTGCCAGCGTCCTGGTATGCAGCCCGCTTGCTGCCGGCACATAGACGGTGGTCTGATCCATCAGCAGATGCGTATAGGCAGAGCGGGTGTGGAGCGCAGCGGGGAAGAGCATGGAGCCCAGCTGTGCGGAATACACGCTGGTGAGGGCGTCGTCGCCTACCAGGATGGAGACCTGCTGCAGGGAGGGCACGAAGGTGGTGAGGGTCATGGTCAGCGATGCAAATACGCAGGCGGGGTCGCAGCCGGCCTCGGCGATGCGGCTCTGCACGTCGGCGGTGAAATGCACGGTAGCCCGGCGGCCGCCGCTGGGCAGCTCCGTGACCTCCGGCGTGAAGAGCAGCAGACTGCTCAGATCCGGCATGTCACACACATCCCTGAGCGTCTCTGCCCCGGAGGACAGCGCGGCGATCAGAGCGACCACCTGCTGCTGGGGATGCTGGCCGGGGAAGGAGATGCGCCGGGGCTCTGCGGCAATGCCCATGCCGTCGGCGAGGGGGAAATACAGCGTAGCAGTGGTGGTCAGCGGGGTGTTGATGGGCAGCTGACCGACGGGGGTGCGCCGGGAGGACATCTGCTCCCACAGGACGGGCAGCTCCTGGCCTGGCTGGGCGGTCAGGGAGCCCAGGGGCAAATTGCCGCCCACGTCCATGGCCACCGGCGTACCGGCAACGAGCAGATTGACGTAGTCGATTCCGTCCAGCTCGCACACTGTGGCGGCGATGGCCAGCGCGGCCGTATACAGATCCTGATTGGACAGCTGCAGCGCGGTGGCGGAGAGGTTCACCGTGCAGACGCTGCCGGAGATCTCCACCGGGTCTGCGCCGGAGAGGTCCAGGGTCGTCGTTCCGCCCAGCGGGCGCACCCGGCTGTTGCCCTCGTGGGCCATGTGGGCATAGAGGATGCTCTCCGCCGGATGCAGCGTGCCGGCAATGGGCAGCGTCTCATAGAAGGTCAGGAGATTCTGCCCATCCATGGAGGGCAGATAGAGGGGGGTAATGGCGCTTTTCCGCAGCCCCGTATCGTCCAGGGGCGCGCTTGGCGCGGGCGCAGCGGGCGGCAGGGTGGGCACGGACACGGGCAACATCGCCGGGGCGGCGGTGCAGCCGCTCAGCAGCAGCGTGCACAGCAGCACGCAGCAAAGGCAGCGGAGACGCTTCCGGGTGGAAATACTCATGGCTGCGCCTCCCTTCCGGTCAGCTGGGTCAGTCCGATGCGCCAGACGCCCTTTTCCCGCACCAGCGTCAGGGGCAGCGCTTCAAAGGGCTGCTCCGCGCCGTCCGCCAGCCAGGCGCCGCTGAAGCTTACCAGCGCCCGCTGTCCGTCGGCAGATACGCTGCCGCCGGCAGCCTGGGCATAGAGCAGATGGGGCTGAGCGGTCATAAGCTGTACAAAGTCGCTTTCCGCAGGGCGGACGCCGCCGCTTGCCGGATCGATGCGGGCAACGTAGCGGTACAGCCGCGCATAATCCGATTCCTGCCAGCATTGCAGGAGGATCTCCGCCGTGCGGATGGGGGAGAGCAGCAGGCTTTCATCCCGCGCCAGCGGCGGGGCAATGGTCGTATCATCATCCAGGGTGTAATAGCCATTGCGCAGCCGGAGGCTGTCGGTGGCCGGATCGGTCTGCTCCACGAGGATGATGACGGCGTCCACGTCACAGTTTTCCGTCAACGTGGCAGCGATGGACTGCATGGCCAGCTCGCGGCGCAGCGGCACTTCGACGGCCCAGCGGGGCTGATCGCGCCAGGCGGCGGGCTCGTCGGCAAAGCTGTTCATGATGTGCCGGGACAATGTGACAAACATCAGCCGTCCGCTCTTGGTGACCGAGCGCACCTGGGTGCCGGGGGGGAAGAGGCCTTCCAGCTCGGTGGAGGCGGCGCTGGGGCCCTGCACAAGCGCCTCCAGCAGCCTGCGGGCATAGCCCTCGGACTGGCGGTAGCCGATTTCCCGACTTTCCGGCGCCAGCAGGGGTTCTTCGCCAAAGCGGAACCACAGCGTGGCGCTTTCGCTCAGCACGGGCAGATCCGCCACGGCAGGCGCGGGGATCGCCTCATCGGTCACGGTGACGGCCATGGATTCCAGGGGATCGTGGTCGTAGCTGCAGCCGGCCAGCGGCAGGCACAGCAGCAGGAGGAGCAAGAGCCTTTTCATCATGCATCCCCCTTTCTGACGGGCAGCGTCACAGTAAACACGGTGCCCTTGCCCAGCGTGGAATCCACGCTGATCTCACCGCTGTGGAGCTGCACCATCTGCCGGACGATGGATAGGCCCAGGCCGGTGCCGCCGGTGGCGCGGGAACGGGCCTTATCCACCCGGTAAAAGCGTTCAAAGATATGCTTGAGGTCCTCCTCAGGGATGCCGATGCCGGTGTCCCGGACGATCAGCCGGGCAAGATGGGCGTCGGCGGAGAGCGTCACATGCACCGAGCCGCCCTCGGGGGTATACTTGACTGCATTGTCGATCAGGTTGTACACCACCTGGGACAGCTTGGATACGTCGCCTGTCAGCGCAACGCCGGAGGCGATGCTGTCCTTCAGGGTCAGCCCGGCCTTTTCGGCGGCGGGCCGCAGGGTGTGGACGGTGCTGCGGCACAGGTCGCTGAGATCCACCTTTTCCTGCTTCACGGCAGTTTCCTGGCTGTCCATCTGCGTCAGCGTCAGCAGATCGGTAATGATGCCGGAGAGCCGGTCGATCTCGTGGTTCATGTCCTGCATGAATTCCTGGCGCAGCTCCAGGGGCATATCGGGCTGGTAGATGAGGTTCTCCAGCAGGATCTTCATGGTGGCCAGGGGCGTCTTCAGCTCATGGGAGGCGTTCTGAACGAACTGACTGCGGCTCTGGTCGAAGTTCTCGATCTTTTCCGCCATCGTGTTGTAGCTCTCCGCCAGCTCCTTCAGCTCGCCGGAGGTATGCACATGCACGCGGGCGCTCAGCTCGCCCTTGCCCATCCGGCGGATGGTGGAGGTCAGGGCCTTGATGGGCGCGGTCAGGGTGAAGGAGAAGATCAGCGCGCCGACAAGGGCAGCGGCTGCCACGGCGCCAAAGACGGAGGTCAGCTGCCGCTCCACGCCCAGGATCGCCTCCCGCAGCTCGGTGACGGGGGTGGTCAGAAGCACCGCGCCGATCACGGCGTCCTCCTCCATCATGGCTGCGGCGCACAGGGCAGCATATTCGCCGTCAGTGAGCGCATGCACGCCGTAAGCGCGGGATTGCGCGCCGCTGAGGACCTGCAGGGCCTCGGAGACATGGATGCGCGTGCCCTCCAGCAGGGACAGGGTGTCCAGCTGGATTTTGCCCTCCGGATCGATCAGGAATACCCGGCCGTCCGCTTCGGCAGCGGCGCTGTGCAGCATATCGGCGGCCGATTCCAGGTCTGCCGCAGCAAAAAAAGGCGCAACCGACGCAGCCAGCTTCTCAGCGGAGAGGCTGGCCTGACGGGTGCGCTGTGCATACAGGCTGGACGATACCAGCCCCGTCAGCAGGGCTGCCATCGCCGCAAAGGACGCTCCCAGGATCAGCAGGAACGTCAGCAACATTTTCCAGCGGATGCTCGACAGAAGCGGCCGCTTAGTCCTGATCGGTGAAATAGTAACCCACCTTCCACTTCGTCAGAATGAATTCAGGCTGATTGGTATTGCGCTCGATCTTCTCGCGCAGGCGGCGGATATGCACGTCCACCGTGCGGGCGTCGCCGGTGTAGTCATACTTCCAGACATGCTCCAGCATCTCCTGGCGGGAGAAGGGACGGCCGCGGTTGGTGATGAACAGGTGGAGCAGATCAAACTCCTTGGCGGTCAGCTTGATCTCCTCGCCGCCCAGCTTGACCGTGCGCTTGAGGACGTTGACCTCCAGATCGCGCACGCGCAGGATCTTGCCCTCTTCTGCGGGGACGCTTGCTCCGCCGGCACGGCGCAGCACCGTGCGGATGCGGGCCCGTACCTCCAGGATATTGAAGGGCTTGGTCATATAATCGTCCGCGCCGTATTCCAGACCCAGGATCTTGTCCATGTCCTCGCCCTTGGCGGTGAGCATGATGATCGGCACATTGGACTTCTCCCGGATACGCTGGCAGACGCTCAGGCCGTCCAGCTTGGGGAGCATCACGTCCAGCAGCACCAGATCATAGCTCTGGGCATGGAAACGGGCCAGCGCCTCCTCGCCGTCCATGGCAAGGTCAGTCTCGTAGCCTTCCTGTTCCAGCGTGTATTTGAGGCCCTTGAGCATCAAGGGCTCGTCATCGACCAGCAGAATACGCTTGCCCATAATTTCACCTCGTATATCTCTATCCCGACAGAAATCCGACGGGATTTGCTTCTATTGTACAACGGATTGTGAAAAAATTCAAGCACTCATGCAATCTTTTTGTTACATATTATAAGGGCTTTCTGCAAGATTTTGCCCTGAATCCTGCACCAGACAGCCTTTTTCGATGCGGAGCTGCCGGTCTGCCCGTTCGGCGACGTGCCGGTCATGGGTGATAAGCAGCACGGTGCGGCCCTCCCGGTGCATTTCATCCAGCAGGGAAAGCACCTCCCGGGTGGCGGCGGGGTCCAGCGCGCCGGTGGGTTCATCCGCCAGCAGCAAGGCCGGGTCTCGGCACAGGGCGAGGGCGATGGCGACGCGCTGCTGCTGGCCGCCGGAGAGCTGGCTGGGCCGGTGATGCAGCCGGTCCTCCAGGCCAAAGCGCTTCAGGAGCGCAGCAGCCCGGGCCTGGCACTCCCTGACCGGCGTGCCGCACAGGAGCAGGGGCAGGCTGACGTTTTCCAGCGCGGACATCCTGGGAATGAGATGGAAGCTCTGGAACACAAAGCCGATGGTCTCGCCCCGGACCCGGGCCAGCGCATCCTCGGACAGGCTGGATACATCCCGCCCATCCAGGCGATAGCTGCCGCTGCTGGGGCTGTCCAGGCAGCCGAGGATATGCATCAGGGTGGATTTGCCCGAGCCGGACGGGCCCACGATGGCGGCATATTCTCCCCTGGCAATGGAAAAGCTGACGTCCCTGAGGGCAAAAACGGACTGGCCGTTCATCTCGTAGGATCGGGAAAGATGACGCACCTCAAGCATGGCGGGCCTCCGGACACAATTGGATTCGAGCATCTGCGGGCAGCAAAAGGCGCTCCCGGCATTCAGCATGCCCGGGAGCGCCTGATAGTTTGCATTTTACTTGATACGGGCGTAGTAATCCAGCAGATTCTGCCCGGCGATCCGCTCGATGGCGGCGTCCGGGTAGCCCAGCTGCTGCAGGGCGCGGATAATCTGTCCGATCTGGCCGGGATGGGCCACGTCCTCCGGGCAGATCTCAATGCCGTCGAAATCGCTGCCGAAGCCGACGATCCTTTCGCCGCCCAGCTGGCAGATATGGTCGATGTGGCGGGCCAGCAGGGCGGAATCCGCCTTTTTGTCCGCAGAGAGGAAGGCGGGGTAGAAATTCACGCCGATGAAGCCGCCTTCCCGGATCATCAGCCGGATCTGGTCGTCGGTGAGGTTGCGGAAGTGATTGCACAGCGCGCGGCAGCAGGAATGGCTGGCCATGGGCGCCTTGTCGCCCTTCATGAACAGGTCGTAGAAGCCCTTTTCGTTGAGGTGGCTCACGTCCACTGCCATGCCCAGGCGCTGCATCTCCTTCACGACCTTCACACCGTAGTCGGTCAGGCCGTCAGTGGGGTTTTTCTTGGCGGGGGTGCCCAGCTCGTTTTCGTTGTTCCACACCGGTGCGCCCATGCGGACGCCGCGCTCCCGCCACAGGGCCACCTTGTCCAGCCCGTCCTGAAAGACCTCGCAGCCCTCCAGGCTCAGCATGAAATGGGGCTGTCCGTCCCGGGCCTGAGCAGGATCGTCCACCTGGGGGATCCCCGCATCGATGAACTGCTGCCTGGCGGCGTATTCCGCCTCGGCAATGGCGGCATAGTCGCCGTCGGGGCCCTTGGGGCCGCTCCACAGGGCGAAGGTCTGCAGCGTTACGCCGCCTGCCCGCAGCCGGTCAGGGGTGATGTCGGTCTGGGCCAGGGTGCGCCCGGCAACGCCCAGGCTGAACAAAGTATCGGAATGGGTATCGGCAATATACATGGGCAGCCTCCTTTAGCTTTCGGTGGTCAGGCGGGTGAAGAGCTGGCGGGCCACAGGGGTCACCTGCAGCTGGAACCATTCCGGATGCTCCCGGATGATCAGCTTCCACATTTCGCTTTCTGTGGGCAGATCGCCCCGCTGGTTCAGATAGGTCAGGCAGCGGCCCTCGATCTCCCGGGCCAGGGTCAGCACCAGCTGATCCGGAACGGCAAACATGGTCGGATCGGGCTCGCCGTTGACCATGGCAATGATGATCTTGTCCGTGCAGACCTGCTCCCAGCGATAGGCCGTGCCGTGATACAGGGGGAACTGCACGCAGTCCGCATCCAGCCAGATATAGTGGCTGTGGGTCAGCTCCCGGTCCCGGGCCTTGGCCAGGATCGCAGCCTTGGACAGCGTCTGCAGCACCTGCGGTGCGTCCACCGGCAGCTCCATCATATACCGGGCCTTGAATTCCATCACATTGGGCAGGAAATCCGTGATTTTTCGCAGCAGCACCGGATCGGCGTAGGTGAGCAGGGGCAGGTGCTTCAGCTCTGCCAGCCGCTTGAGCCAGCGCAGCGTTTCCTCCGGCATATCGGCGGTGTACAGCGTCACGCACAGGGGCTGGGGCGCTTTGCCGGCGGCCTGCCGGCGCTCCTGATTCATCAGCCGCCATTTCTCCTGCAGCCGAACCTGCAGCGGCACCTTCATGCGGAAGTTCAGCTCCTCGTTCACCATGCCGCGGCGGCTCTGGGCGCTGAGGCGGCCGGTGCGGAAATCCACGCCGAACAGCTGCTCAAATTCCTCGCACAGGGGATGCTCCGGGCTGACGTGCACAGGCTGCACCGGCAGATCCCAGATCAGACGGATGACGGGCTTGTTCAGCGTGTACAGGCTCCAGCCGGCTTCAAAGGCGCGCAGGAAGAGCGGATCGCCGCTTTCCTCAGCCATCGTACGGAAGAAGCCCGCCGGGCCGAAGGCGAAATCCGGATGCAGGAAGGGGCCCCGCTCCGCGCCGGTGGTGTACTTCAGGGGGGTGCCGTGGCGGAAAATCAGGTCTCCTTCAACGGAGAAGGCGTCCGCCCCCACGGGGCAGACTGCGTCCAGCGGGTCCTCCCGCACGGGCAGATAGCCGGTGAGGATGTTCTGGGCCTGATCGGTCTGGGGACAGGCCCGCAGCGCCTTCAGCAATGCGCGGTCCCACCCGCGGGTGAAGCGCATGGCGGGATGGGCCATCAGCACATGGCTTTCGCCCTGCCACAATTCGGGCATGGAGCGCCAGGCGTCCTGCTCCGGACAGAGGAACTGAATCTGCCCCAGCGCGGCCATGGCGGACTGCGCCTCGTCATCGGGCTCGGTCTCCAGCGTCACGCCAAAGGACAGCGCGGCGGCATTGTGCGCGTTTTCCCGGGCGGAATACAGGGCGGTCTGCGCGTCGGAGAAATCTGCGGCAGACATCAGGATCAGGATGCGATCCATCGGGAAGCCTCCCTTCGGAGAATAATCATCATGAAATGGAATATCCGGGGTTTACTTGACGAACCTGCGGGCTGCCAGGGACAGGAAATAGCAGGCCGCGGCATACAGCACGATGGCGGAGCCGGCGGAAGTGTCCCAGGCATAGGCGCTCAGGAGGCCTGCGACGCCGCAGACCAGCGCGATGCCCACGCTCCAGGCGGCATGGCTGCGGCTGGAGCGGGCCAGGTTGCGCCCGGCGGCGGCAGGGAGGATCAGCAGCGCGTTGATGAGCATCACGCCCACCCACTTGATGGCCAGCATGACGGCCACTGCCACCAGCACCACGAAGAGGCATTCCACCAGGCGGGTACGGACGCCCCGGGTGCGGGCCAGCGAGGGATTGACGGAGCCCAGCAGCAGATGATTGTACATCGCTGCCCACAGCAAAACGCCGGCGATCAGCGCGATGAGCAGATAGAGCAGATCGCTGGGGGTGACAGCCAGCACGTCGCCCACCAGAAGCGTGGAATACTTGGCAAAGCTGCCGCCCCGGGAGAGGATCAGCAGGCCTGCCGCCACCGAGGTGGAGGAGAACACGCTGATGACTGTATCGGTGGAGGCAGCGCCGGTCTGCTTGATCCGGCAGATCAGCAGCGCCCAGACCACGCCGAAGACCAGCATGGCCAGCAAATCGCTGGAGACGCCCAGCACGATGCCCAGGCCGATGCCGGTCAGGGCGCTGTGGCCCAGCGCATCGGAGAAGAAGGCCATCTGCTGGTTGACTGCCATGGTGCCCAGCAGCCCCAGCAGCGGAGTGAGGAGCAATATGGCGAGGAAGGCGTTTTTCATGAAGGTGAAGGACAGCGCCTCCAGGGGGAGGAGCGTATCCATCAGGGAATAGAGCAGCTCCATCAGGCGTCGCCTCCTTCCTGATTGTCAGCGCTGACGCGGGGCGACCAGCGCTCCACGCCGTGATGCCGGGCGGAAACCAGGTTGCTGGCGCCCACGGCAAAGATCTGCTGGAATTCCGGGGAGGCAAAGACCCGATCCGGCGGGCCCTGCACCAGCACGGATTTATCCAGCAGCGCCACATGATCGGCGTACTGGCGCACCAGGTTCAGATCATGGCTGACCAGCAGGATGGCCATATGATGCTGCTCCTTGAGGCGCACGACGGTATCCAGGAACATCTTCAGGCCGTTCTGGTCAACGCCGGAGACGGGCTCGTCCAGCACCAGCAGATCCGGGGCAGGGGAGATCGCCAGCGCCAGCAGCACCCGCTGCAGCTCGCCGCCGGAGCAGCGCCCCAGCGGACGCTTCAGCAGCTCTGCGGCATTTACCTCCGTCAGCGCGGCAAGCACCTTTTCCCGGGTGCGGCGGCTCACGCCCGTCCAGACCGGGCGGCGGCTGAAGGCGGAGGCCATGAAATCCTCCACGGTAACGGGCATTTCCTTGTCAAAATCCAGATGCTGGGGGACATAGCCGGTGCGCAGCCGGGGCACGGCGCGTCCGTGCTCATCCACATGGCGGATGGAGCCGCCGTGGGGCAGCTCGCCCAGCAGCGCGCGGATCAGCGTGGTTTTGCCAGCGCCGTTCTGGCCGATCAGCACCGTCAGCTGACCGCAGTGGATGTGCATGGACACATCCTGCAAAAGAGTCTGACCGCCGCGCACCACGGACACCTTATCCAGCGCGATGCGGCATAATGAGCAGCTTTGAGTGGGCATGCTTGCCTCCGTGCATATCTTCATCAGAAAAGGGTATATTCCTACATGATACAGTATACCACATATCGTCAAGGGCTGGTGGGAGAATTTGCTGGGATCGGCAGGAATTAGAGAATCTTTCGCGTAATTTATGTATATGGAAAATAATCCGGCACGGCCGGTGAGGAGGATTTGCATATGATCGCACTGGCGAGCGACCACACGGGCATTGAAATGAAGAAGGAGATCATGAAGCTGCTGGACGAAATGGGCCTGGCCTGGAAGGACTTCGGCACCAACGAGCCGGTCTCCTGTGACTATCCCATTTACGGCTACCGGGCTGCCAAGGCAGTCGCTGACGGCGAGTGCGACCGCGGCATCCTGATCTGCGGCACCGGCATCGGCATCGGCATTGCCGCCAGCAAGGTGAAGGGCATCCGCGTCTGCACCTGCTCGGATGTGTATTCTGCCGAGCTGAGCAAGCGCCACAACAACTCCCAGATCCTGACCATGGGCGCCCGCGTGGTGGGCATTGACCTGGCCAAGATGATCGCCACCCACTGGCTGACCGCTGAGTTCGAAGGCGGCCGCCATCAGCGCCGTGTGGACATGATTACGGCGATTGAAAACGGCGAAGTGCTGTAATGCAGCCAACTGACGCAGGAAGCAAGCGCCTGCAAGGAAAAGAACAAGGGACAGTCTGCGAGGATCATCGCAGACCGTCCCTTTTTTGCTGTGGTTTTTACTCCACAGGCCGCCAGGAAATCCCGTGCTGCACGGCAAAATCATGCGCCGGGCTGTTCTCGGGGGCAAGGATCGTCAGGTTTTCCAGATCGCACGCGGCAAAGGTGTCCGCCGCAAGCTGCGTCTGAGCCGAAAGGAACTTCACATGGGTGAGCTTCGGACAATCGGCAAAGGCGCGGCTTTCGATGTCCTGGATGCCTGCGTGGCACAGAATGGCCTCCACGCTGGTGCCCTCCAGCGCCCCTGCGCCGATGGTCAGCAGGGCCTCCGGGAATTCCACCCAGGTTTCAGGCACGGTCGTCGCCCAGACCGCGTACAGCATCAGATCTTCATAGGGCATGGTGAAGGCAGACAGATCCAGGAGGCTGCCGTTCTCCGTCAAGCTCCAGCCGTTGAAGTCGGCCCAGAGATTGCTGGGATTCTTCACCGCTGTCAGCAGCTCTCCGGCCTTGCAGGTGCTTGCACCCACAATTTCATTCTTCGTGCGGTACCAGATCACATATTCATTGTAGGGAATCCCGGCCTTTGCTGCTTCTTCCGCCACGACGCCGGAAGCAGGGCCGTAGATCGCCGCCTGCTTCAGCGAGTCAAACGCGCCTGCCTCCACGCTGACGAGACCTTCCGGCACATGCAGCCGGGAAAGCATGCTGCCCCAGTCGCTGACGAAGGCGTTCGCGGCAATGCCTGTGGTACCGGCGGGCAAATGCACCTCTTCCAGCATCCGCGGGCAGTGCAGCAGCGTTCCGTCCCGATCAAAGAGCATGCCGCCGATGGACTGATAGTTGGGATTATCGTCCATCACCATGATGCTCTCCAGACCGGATGCGCTTTCCAGCGCCTTCGGATCGATGGCGGACACGCCGGCAGGGATGAACAGATGGGTCACGCCCGGCCCGATGGCATTGGGGCCCAGCGCCGTCACACCGTCGATCACATAATAGGCGCCGGTAACCGAGCAGTCCGTGAGGGTGCTGCCCTGCACCGTGCTGCCGTCCGTGTGCAGATTCTCCGGCCACGTCATGCCGCAGTGCATGTAAATGGCGCTGTCTTCATCGGGCATCACATAGGGGTAGCCGGCCCAGGTCTGGCAGGTGGCGTCGGTATAGTAACCAGAAATCGTGACAGGATATCCCCAGGTGAGCTTGTCCGGGTAGACGTTCTGGCCCGGCTTTGCCTGGATTTCCAGCGTGCCCAGCGCAGAGTTGGTCATGATCTGCAGGGTGTGGAATTCCTGCCCCACAGGCCCGGAGGCCAGCCCGAATTCCTCCGCCATCTTGTCCACCGCGCTGCCCTTGGGACAGATGATCCGTTCCAGCGCGGAGCAGCCGCGGAATGCTCCCTCTCCGGGATTACGGTTAAAGGAGCCGTAAATGTCCACATCGCCATTGAGGAATTCCACCACGCGAAGCGATTCGCAGCCCATGAAGGCACCGCTCCCGATGGTCTTCACATTCTTGCCGATGCGCACGCCCTCCAGCATCGTGCATCCCCAAAATGCGTAATCACTGATAGTTTCAAGGGAATCGGGCACAGTCAGCGTGGTAAGACCACAGCCCATAAATGCATAAGAACCAAGACTTGTCAGGTTCTTCGGCAATTTGATCTCTTCCAAATTGATGCAATTCTTGAATGCGTATGCATCAATGATTTCAATGGTATCCGGCAGTATGACCTCTGTCAGGTTGTAGCAGTCTTCAAAGGCTTGCCTCTTGATCCAGCCAAAGCCTTCACCAAGCTCCACCCGCTCCAGCGAATCGCAGCCTATAAATGCATACTCGCCGATATCCGGTGTCCACTCTGATTCTGCCGTGGGCAGAATGACTTCCTTCAGATTCGGGCAATAATTGAATGCGAAGTCCATTACGCCCATGCATGTACCGGTCAGTTCGACCCTTTCGAGATTCGCACTGTCGGAAAACATGCCTGACGGAATGGCACCGCCGCCCACCTCGAAGCTGATTTCCCGCAGGCCCGATGATCTGAAACAGGCCTCTGAGAAAAGTACCTTTCCAGATAAATTCAGCCGTTCCAGCTCGGAACAGTAGTTAAAGCATCCGGACAGAAGAGAGATGGTTGGAGCGGTGATATCCACTTCTTCCAGTCGACTGCTATTAAAGGAGCATACCAGCCCGCCCGCAGCTTCGATATTTGCATATCGAATATTTCCGCCGCAGATCACAGTGAGTTCATTGCCTTCAATATGGAGCATATCCAGATTCCGCCATTCATCGCATATCAAAACCACATTGCCGGACGTTCTGATCTCCACATGCTCAACGCCTGATCCTCCGAATGCTTCGTCGATATAGATATCGCCGCTGCCGATGATCGTTACGCTTTCCAGAAGCGGCGTGTTTGTAAAGGCGCTCTCATCAATGGTCAGCATTTCGTCAAAATAGATATTGACCCGTTTCAGGCTGGTGCAGTCCGCGAAAGCAAATTCGCCGATGTAGGAGGCGTTCAGCGTAACCTCCTCCAGACTGGTGCAATTGCGGAAGGTTGCTTCTTCGATCTTGACTTCGCTTTCCGGAAAATCAATGCTGGCAAGCGAAGTGCAGTTGTAGAATGCTGATTTACCCAATTCTGTGGATTCGGGCAAGTCAAGGCTGGCAAGCGATGTACAATCTTTGAATGCTGATTCGCCAATCGACACAGCTTCGGGGAAAGAGATGCTTTCAAGCCCTGAAGCCATGAATGCTTCCTTTTCTATGTAGACAAGGATGCCTGGAATATCAACAGTACGCAGATTCTTGGTGCCCTTCAGATTTCTGATGGTAGTCACGTTGGGCGGCATGATGATCGTCTCTATATTGGGGCAACCATGAAAATCCACCACATACAGGTTCGTGCAGCTGCCCATGTCAATGTATTTAAGCCCTGTACACCCCAAAAAGCTGCCATAGGTTACACAAGCCGCCGGGAAAGTGACATTTTCCAGCTTGTGACAATATCGATAACTGCCTATATCATACATGGAGGATGGCCAACTGACGCTGGTAAGGTTAGGCGAACCGAATGCACCGGTGGTAGATGCAATTCCCGCAGGCCAGGTGATTGAAGTAGCGGAAAGATAGTGAATATATTGACTATGAAAGACAAACCCTTTATTATCGGGTATATCGATACTCGGATCTATGATAACGCCACCAGAAACAAGACGCTGGTAGTATTCCCTTATTTCGGCGTATGAAGGAATTCGCACATAACCGCCTTCACTGCCGCCTATATAGATATGAAAATATCCATCCGACTCCATTGCGGCGTCAAACCACCACCCCCAATCCATAATAGAAGTTCCATCTACATCTATTTTCCAAGAAAATGGATCCTTCACAATCGGCTCCCAATAGGCATAAACGGTGGTGGGGTTTTTCGTCAACTGATCGCCATTGCCGGCCATTTCGGTCACATCTGCCCCGGACGGCTTGTAATACCAGCCCATGAATTCATAGCCCGGGCGGGTAATGTCCCAATACTCATCAGGAATATCCACGATGCCGTTGGGGCAGAAGGAAGAGGCAAGCGTTTTTTCAAAGCCTGCATCAAACAGCAGCGTCACGCCCTCTTTGGTGCACTCGTCCACCACATAACCGTTTTCTACATGATAAATCTTCTTATCGAGCAGATGCTGAGCAAATTCAAATTCGAAGTAAGGCATCTTCAATTCCGGCAGCGCCATATCATCCTCGCCCGCTTCCCAGCGATCGAACATTTCCTCCAGCTTCTTCTGCTGCTTCTTTTGCCAATCAATGAACCCAACCTTCGCGTCTCCGCCGACGGATAGAGTAACGGTGATGTCAGCGCAATTGACGCCGGTGGGATTCATCAGTTCAGCTGCAGCTTTCGCTTCCCCCTTGGCTTCAAAGAAAGTGCCGATGCTGGCAACTTCGCCCACCAGCGGCACATCAAAGCTGAGTTTGGGCGCATACAGCTTGACCCCCGCTTCAGCTGCCACGCTGAAGGTGATGCTGGGGGCGTGCGAGTCGTAATAGGACGACCATCCGCCGGCTTTGGAATAAGCAACCGCCGTGGAGCCGCCGACGGTGCATTTCATAGCGATTTTGCCGGTGATTTCAGGCTCCAGACTGATCTTGACCCAGCCGTTCACCAGACCCGATGCGGAACAAAAGGGTACTACGGCAATATCCCACGCCTTTGATTTCATGGGGCTGCTGATTGTATACGCCAGCTCCAGACTCGCCGTCATATCCATGCGGAATTCAAAGGCATTCAGAGAGAAGGGCATCATGTCCATGTCGATCATGAACCGCCCCATAGCGGCTGTCAGTTCAATCGTGCCCTCCAGATTGCCGTTTCGCAGGGTGGCGGTGAGCGTCTGCTGAGGGAGTGCGGTATCAATAACGAACTTGGGGGAGGAGATCATGATGTCCGTCAGCGAGTTGTCGATCACCTGCATCCGGCTGAAATCCAGGTAGATGTCGTCCACGTCCAGGCAGAGCTTCTCCAGCGCCAGCGTCGGGCTTGCCTTGGCCATGGTGATGACGGTGGTTTCGCCCTCCGCCTTCATGGCTCGTACCTCGTAAGCCTCGCCCAGGGAATTCCTTGAATCCGGCGGCAGGAAGAACAGGCTGCCCACGTCCATATGCATGGCAAACACAGTCGGCATGCGCACGCCGTTGGTCACATAGCTGTATGCGTCCTTCGGGATCCCGGTCAGGTCATAGACCCCCTCCGTGAAATCCAGGCGGGAGCGGTTGGCGGTCTTCAGCCCCTTTTCCCGGGCGAAGGACAGCGCGCTGGTGCCGTTGTAGGCCTGCACCGTCAGATCAGTCCGGCCGGAAAAGACGCCGTCATCCAGCAGCTGAACGCTGCCCGGAATGCTGACCGTGCGAAGCGCCGGGGCCTGCGCAAACACGCCGCCGTCCAGCCCCAGCACCCAATGCCCGTCCACCTGGGCGGGAACGGAAAGGCTCTCCCGGTCCGCGCCCAGGTAGGCGGTGATATGGGCATAGCCGTCTTCATCCAGCCGGTAAGCCCAGTCCTCCTCCGCAAACGCAGCCTGCCCTGCGATCAGCAGCAGAACAGCCAGCAATAACGCGTACATATGCTTCATCCGAATCCCTCGCTATCTATCGTGAAATGACGGAGTAATCTTGTTTCGGGACGATTCCTATATGTAAGTATTATACAGGATTTCTGCGTCTGGCACAATATGCCAGCATGAAAAAACTGTATTTCGCAGGGCTTGGGGGAATTGAGGCGAGCCGGGCGACGCTGCTGGCGCGGTGAGAAATATTTCCTCCTGCTGAAAACGTTACCGGCAGGAAATCCGGCATGGCTGACGAATCAATACACCAGCGCATATTTGTGCATCAAGAAGCAAAAAGCGAGGGATTTTCACATGATCCGCAGATATGATTACGGCGAGCCGATCCCGACCGGCGCGATTGAACTGCCCCAGCCGGTATGCACCGATCAGATGCCCCGGTTCACTGTGGCGCAGGGGGAGGGCGTGCTGACCTTCCGCCTGACGCTGGAGGAGGACGACCTGATCTTCGGCCTGGGCGAGAACGTGCGCGGGATCAACAAGCGCGGCCACATCTACCGCGCCTGGAACTCCGATGATTTTGCCCACACCGAGGATAAGCGCAGCCTCTACGCCAGCCACAACCTGGTGCTGTTTTCCGGCAGCCGGGGCGTGTTCGGTCTGTTTATCGACGATCCCGGCGCGGTGACCTTCGACATGGGCTACACCCGCGGGGACGAGGCGGTCATCACTTGCGAAAACGGCAGCTGCTCCGCCTACTACATCGAGGCGGACAGCCTGATCGGCGCGGTGAAGGAGTTCCGCCATATCATCGGCCGCAGCTATCTGCCGCCCAAGTGGGGCCTGGGCTATATCCAGAGCCGCTGGGGCTACCGCAGCGCGGACGAGCTGCGGGAGATCGCCCGCAACCACCGCGAGCGCCATATCCCGCTGGATATCCTCTCCATGGACATTGACTACATGGAGCGCTTCAAGGACTTCACCTGGGACAAGCAGCTCTTCCCCGATCTCAAGGGCTTCATTGACGAGCTGCGGGCGGACGATCTGCGGGTGATGCCCATCATCGATGCGGGCGTGAAGGTGGAGGCAGGCGATCCCACCTACGATGAAGGCATGGAGAAGGGCTACTTCTGCAAGAAGGAGGACGGCTCTGTCTTTGTCGGTGCGGTATGGCCCGGGCATGCGGTGTTCCCGGATTTCCTCCGGGAGGACGTGCGCCGCTGGTTTGGCGAGAAGTATCACGGGCTGATGGAAGCCGGCGTGGATGCGGTCTGGAACGATATGAACGAGCCGGCCATCTTCTATTCCCTCGAAGGGCTGGAGGAGGCCTATGCCAAGGCGGATGAGCTGCGCAGCCGGAACATCGGCGTGTATGATTACTTTGACCTGAAGGACGCCTTCACCGGCATGTCCAACTCCATGGCGGATTACCGGCGCTTCTATCATGAGCTGGATGGCAAGCGCTACCGCCATGACCGGGTGCACAACCTCTACGGCGGCATGATGACCAAGGCCGGTGCATACGGCATGCGCTCCTTTGCCCCGGAGAAACGGTATGTGCTTTTCAGCCGCTCCTCCATCGTGGGCGCGCACCGGGACGGCGGCGTGTGGCAGGGCGATAACAATGCCTGGTGGAGCCACATCCTGCTCAATCTGCGGGAGCTGCCGGGAATGAATATGTGCGGCTTCCTGTACACCGGCGCGGATCTGGGCGGCTTTGGCCAGAACACCACCGAGGATCTGCTCCAGCGCTGGCTGCAGCTGGGCGTGTTCACCCCGGTGATGCGCAACCATTCCGCCATGGGCACCCGCGAGCAGGAGATCTACCGCTTCCGCAACTGGGAGCAGATGCGCGACACCCTGACGGTGCGCTACGCCCTGATCCCGTACCTGTATTCCGAGCTGGTCAAGGCGGCAGTGAAGGACGATATGCTCTTCCGCCCGCTGGCCTTTGATTATCCCCGGGACAAGCAGGCTGTCCGCGTGGAGGATCAGCTGATGCTGGGCGGCGCCTGCATGATCGCGCCCGTCTATGAGCAGAATGCCCGGGGCCGCTATGTGTACCTGCCGGAGGATATGCTGATGGTGCGCTTCCGCTCTGCGCAGGATTACGACTGCATCCCGATGACAAAGGGTCACCACTGGATCGACCTGGCGATGAACGAGTTCCCGCTGTTCATCCGTAAGGGGCAGGCGATCCCGCTGGCCGGGGGCGCAGAGTGCGTTGCTGCGATCGACGCCAAGTCCCTGACGCTGCTGGGCTGGCTGGAGCACGGCACCGCCTTCACCCTCTATGACGACGACGGCGAGTGCGCCAAGATTGATCTGGAAGCCGGGCTCACCCTCGTGGATGTGCAGGTCAGGGAGGGCCGCGTGTCTGCCCGCGCTGACGGCCTGACGCTGGATACGGCGCGGATCGTCATCGGGTAAATGCGGCTGAAATCACCAGCACTTGACACGGAAAGTTCACAATGGTATGATATAGTCCATATGAATCGCGCGTTTTACCCACATATTTATCGCGCATGAGTAAAGGAGAGATTTCCCATGGCCAAGGTCCATAAGGCGCACAAGTCCGGCAAGTACAGCTTCCAGCGCAACAACAAGAAGGTGCTGGGCTGGGTGATCGGCGTCGCAGCGGTGATCGTTGCGATCATCATCGGCGTATCCGTGTACAGCAGCTCCCGCAGCGGCGAAGTGGCGGTGACCGCTCCTTCCGAGGCGTCCCTGAAGAATATCGCCGACAACTGGCAGGTGCTGGCGACCCATACCGACAAGTTCGTCAACCAGTATGCTCCCTACTATGAGGCGGGCGTGGATGAGAACGGCGCGACTATTCTGTCCTACGTCGGCACCGAGTTGGCGGACAATGTGCAGCTCTACATCAAGCCCCTGACCTTCTTTGAGACGGTGGAGAACACCGGCATGTTCATCAAGCCCAACATCTTCACTGCCGATCTGGCGCAGGTCTTCAGCGGCGAAATCAACATGGACGATACCCTCGTCGGATTGCAGACCGGCAACGAGGACGTGATGCTGATGGTGGAGCTGTACAACCCCGAAGAGATGAACGATGCGGTGCTGCATGCCGTGGTTGCCGAGCTGGAGGCGATCATCGCTGCCGGCCCCGCGGCCGTCGAGGAAGCGCCTGCCGAGGAAGCTCCTGCTGAGGAGACCACCGGCGCGGCGGAGTAAACCGCTGATCCAAACCAACAATGAACAGGGCCCGTTCCGGTCATCCGGAGCGGGCCTTTGCATTTTCCCTGTTCCCTGTTTGACAGAATACGGCAGGGGAGTGTATGATGGTAGAAGCAAACCGGAAGGAGCTGTCGCCCATGCGCATTTCGACCATCCTGGCGGACGAGAAGGTTCGCCTTTCCTGCGAGGTATTCCCGCCCAAGAAGTTTGACGGCATTGCCCAGGCCAGCGAGGTGGCCCGGGAGATCGCGGCTCTCAAGCCTGCCTATATGTCCGTCACCTACGGCGCGGCGGGCTCTGCGCCGGGGCATACGCTGGCGGTGGCCCGGGCGGTGCAGGAGGCCGGCGTGACCCCGCTGTGCCATCTGACCTGCGTGCAGTCCACGAAGGCGCATGTGCAGCAGGTGCTGGCGGATATGAAGACCGCAGGGATGGAAAATGTGCTGGCGCTCCGGGGTGACCTGCCGGCTGATGGGGCCTGCTGCCGGGATTTCACCTACGCCTCGGAGCTGGTGGAATTCATCCACACCCAGGGTGATTTCTGCGTGGGCGCGGCCTGCTATCCGGAGGGACATCCCGAGTGTCCCAGCCGCATGGAGGATATTGACAACCTCCGCCGCAAGGTGGATGCGGGCGTGGATTTCCTGACCACCCAGATGTTCTTTGATAACGGCATCCTGTACAATTTCCTCTACCGCTGCCTGCGGGCGGGGATCGACGTGCCGGTGTGCGCCGGCATCATGCCCATCTGCGATCCCAAGCAGGTCAAGCGGGCGGTGCAGCTCTCCGGCTCCATCATGCCGCCCCGCTTTGCGGCCATCGCGGATCGCTTTGCCCACGATCCCCAGGCCATGGCCCAGGCCGGCATCGCCTATGCGACCGAGCAGATCATCGATCTGGTGGCCAACGGCGTGAACAATATCCATCTTTACACCATGAACAAGCCCTGGATCGCCCGGAAGATCGTGGAAAACCTGTCTTCCATCATCCACATGGGCTGAGGAGAGACAAATGGACATCCTTCGCATCAAGGTTTTTCTGACGGACTGCATCACCGTGGCAGGCGGTGCGGACAAGGCGGTGCTGCTGCCCTTCACCGGCCGCTGTGAAAGCGAGCTGTTCACCGGCGAGATCCTGCCCGGCGGCGTGGACGTGCAGCGCATTGATCCTGAGGGCCGCTGCAGCCTCTGCGCCAAGTATGCCCTGGACGGGACGGACAGCGCCGGCAAGCCCTGCAGGCTGTTTATTGAAAACATGGCCTTCGCCGATCCGGGCGCGCCGATGGTGACCCATCCCACGATCCGGACGGACAGCGAGGCACTCCGCTATCTGGAATCCGCCGACCTCACCGGGCGAATCGAGCATTTCCCGGATCATATCGAGATCGTTCTCAGCAGCGCCGATACGCCCCGGGTGCGGCATATCGCGCTCCGGCGCGGCGGGCTGACGCTGCACGGCGTGCTGGAGAAAAAGACGGACGGCCCTGCACCGCTGGTCATGATGCTGCACGGCCTCGGCGGCTGCATGGACGCCTGCCCGGGCGGCTGGTTCCAGGAGATCTCCGACAAGCTGACGGCGGCGGGCTTTGCGACCCTGCGCCTGGATTTCAACGGTCACGGCACGAGCGAGGGCCGCTTCCGGGATATGACCCCCTACAATGAAATCGAGGATGCGGCGGCCTTCCTGCAGTATGCACGATCCCTCCCGGAGGTGACGGAGATCAGCCTGCTGGGACACTCCCAGGGCGGCGTGATTGCCGGCATGCTGGCGGGCTATTATCATGATGTGGTGAAGAAGCTGGTCATGCTGGCCCCCGCTGCCTCCCTGAAAACGGACGCGCAAAGCGGCACCTGCTTTGGCAAGACATACGATCCGGACAACATTCCGGATGCAGTAGAGGTGCTGCCGGGCCGACTGGTGGGCGGATTGTATTTCCGGATGGCCCAGACGCTGCCCATCCGCGAGGTCACGGCCTGCTTCAAAGGGCCTGCGATGGCCATCATCGGCGGCAGGGATCAGGTGGTGAAGGCGGAGGAGATCCGCCGCTACGGCGCGTGCATGAAGAATTGCCGGGTGGCGGAATATGCCACGCTGGATCACGGGCTGGGCGGAGAGGAACGCGCTGCGCTGCTGGCGGAGGTCACGGCATTCCTCCGGGCCTGATGCGGGTTTCCTAAAAAACAAAACGTGCGGACAGTCTGCGGCTTGCGTCACAGGCTGTCCGCTTTTTTGCGGCAGAATGAGGGTTGCGGAATATTCAGCTTTCCAGCACCAGCTGCTCGACTTCGGCGGCGCGGGAGACATCGCCGGTCAGGACTGCGCCGACGATGCGGTCATCCGCGGAATAATACCGGGCGCCGGGCATCCGGCCCACCTCGTAGACCTTTGCAGGATCAAGGCCGGGATCACCGATGGCAAAGAGCTCGGTGCCGAAGCCGGAAAAATGCAGGGGACGGGGAACGCAGCGGTACACCGCATCGCCGCCGGCAGCATTGACGCCGGCGACCCGGCCCATTTCAGATGCCTCGGCCCACAAAGCATAGGAGACGCCGTACACGGCGCAGTCGCCAGCCGCGTAGATATCCGGCGCGGAGGTCGCCATGCGCTCGTCCACGACGATCTTCCGCTCGACCCTGATCCCGGCGGCTGCGGCGATCTCCGCATTGGCCCGCACGCCCGCTGACACGACCACCAGGTCGGCAGGCAGAAGCCGTCCGTCGGTCAGATGCAGGCCGCTGTCCTCCAGAGAGGCTGCGCTCGCGCCGGTCAGGAGCGTCACGCCCTGGGCTGCCATGGCTTCAGCGATGTGATTGGCGGCTTCCGCGTCGATCTGCCGGGCCATGATGCGCTGCTCAAACTCGATGACGGTCACGGCCAGTCCACCCTGCCGCAGCGCCCAGGCGGCCTCCAGCCCCAGCACGCCGCCGCCGATCACTACGGCGGACTTTGCCGTCCGGGCCAGCTCACGCACCCGTTGGGCGTCCCCGGCGGTACGTACGGCGACCACGTTTTCCCGGTCGCTGCCGGCAAAGGGCGGAATAAAGCAGCGCGCGCCCAGCGCGTACACCAGCTTGTCATAGGGGAAGACCAGCCCGTCCGCCAGATGGACGGTTTTCTGTGCAGCGTCCACGGCGGCCACCCTGCGGCCGGTGAGCACCAGGATATCCCGGCCCGGCGCATCGTACCAGGCGGCGTTTTTCACCGCGAGCTCCCCGGCGGTGATCTCCGTCAGCAGCTGCTTGGTCAGCGCCGGACGGGTATAGGGCAGTGCAGGCTCATCGGTCAGCAGGACGATCAGTCCGCTGGGGTCGTTCTGCCGGATGGCTTCGGCCGCAGACAGGGCCGCAATCCCGCCGCCGAGGATGATGTAACGCTTCATGGCTTTCATGCTCCTTCTCAGCTTTCTTAAGAAGAGGATACCAGCCTTTTTGAAAAGTGAAACCGGATATGCATGAAAATCCTGTCTGCCGGGCAGGATAGCGGCTGAGGTGATGAACATGAACTGGACGCAAAAAGAAACGTCCCTGCTCAAGGATCTGAAGGATCAGGAACAGCTCTGTGTAGACAAGTATGCCGAGTATGCCAAGCGCGCCCACGATCCGGAGCTGAAGCAGCTCTTTGAGGACATCCGCCGGACCGAGCAGGAGCATCTGCAGACGGTGACGGCCTGGCTGGGCGAGCAGCCGCCCCAGGCCTGGGATCTGGTGGGTGATCAGTATCCCGGTGTCAACCATCTGTCCAATGATCCTGCGGCGAAGGAGGCGGACAAATACCTCTGCCAGGATGCGCTTTGCACCGAGAAGGAGGTATCCGGCGCCTACAATACCAGCATCTTTGAGTTCCGCGATCCCCAGGTGCGCCGGCAGCTGCACCAGATCCAGGGCGCAGAGCAGCAGCACGGCGAGATGATCTACCAGTACATGGCGAAGAACGGCATGTATCAGGCACAGTAAACCCGTACAGGACAGCAGACCGGCAACGGTTTGCTTTTTTTCTGTGCCTGAGGTATACTGGATAAGCAGATTCTGAAAGAAAGGCAGGATGCAGATGCTGTACAATGCGAAAGAGGCCCGGCTGAAGCTGCGGGGCATGGAATTTGACTATATCACGTTCGGCAAAGGTTCCAGGCCGCTGGTGATGATCCAGGGCCTGAATACGAACGGCGTCAAAGGCGCGGCGCTGTCCCTGGCCTGGATGTACCGCCTGTTTGCCAGGGAATACACCGTCTATCTCTTTGACCGCAGGCCTGTGGTGCAGGACGGTCTCACCGTTCGGGAAATGGCTGCGGACGTCGCTGCCGCCATGGACACCCTGGGCATCGCGTCAGCGGACGTGTGGGGCACTTCCCAGGGCGGTATGATTGCCCAGTATCTGGCGATCGACCGGCCTGAGCTGGTCAGAAAGCTGGTGCTCGCGGTCACCCTCTCCCGGAATAACGAGACGGTCGAGCGGGTCGTCGGCGGCTGGATCCGGATGACGGAGCAGGGGGACATGAAAGCCCTGACGGCTGATATTGCGGAAAAAATGTATACCCCTGCGTATATGAAGCGGTACCGCCCCCTTCTGCCGCTGTTGACCGTGCTGCAGAAGCCCAGGAATCCGCAGCGGTTTATCACGCTGGCGAAAGCTGTTTTGACCTGCAGCACCTATGAAATGCTGGACAGAATCCAATGCCCTGTGCTGGTGCTGGGCGGACGTGAAGATCAGGTCGTGACCGGCGCGGCCTCCGAAGAGATCGCGGAAAAGCTTGGCTGCAGGATCAGAATGTACGAGGGGCAGGGGCACGCGGTCTATGAAGAGGCGAAGGACTTCAACCGGACGGTCTACGACTTCCTGAAATCCTGACAGCAGCGCGCATCTCCCCAAAGGAAAAACATCGCGCCTGCGTTTCCGCTTCGGATGGGACGCAGGTGCGTTTTTTCTGTTTGATTCATGGGGCAACCGGGGCAGGAAAGTCATTCCCCCCACACGGCAAAAGCCGCTGCCATACCGGCTTCGTGGCTGATGCTCAGCAGGATGCGTCCGCCCTTTTCTGCTGCTTTGCCGTGCAGACCGGCGACAGGCTGCCCCAGCTCCGTATGGGTGATGACGATATCCGTCATGGGGATGGTCAGCCCGACGCCCAGTGCCTTCAGGACAGCTTCCTTGGCGGCGAACAGCCCGGCCATGGTCTGCGCGGCAGATGCCCCCTTCGAGCGGATATAGGTCTGCTCTTCCTCCGTGAACATGCGCCGCAGGGAATGGCCGCTGTCCAGCAGGGCCTGCATCCGGGCGATCTCGCACAGGTCAACGCCTACGCCGCGCACGCTGATTCCGGCTGTGTTACACATAGCCCATCACTCCTCTCACGGACACGTCGCCCGCCAGCACCCGGCGGAGTTCGCCTGCTTCCGTGCGCACCAGCAGCGCGCCGCCTTCGTCGATATCCTCCGCTGTGCCGGTGAAGGTCTCCGCGCCGATGACCTGCACCTGGCTGCGCAGGGTGACGCATTCCGCCCGATAAGCGGCGGCAATGCCTGCAAAGCCCTGTTGCTCCACAGCGGAGACTGCCTCCTCCAGCGCCTGTAAATAGGCGGCGATGACCGCGCCCCGGTCGGGGATGCAGCCGCATTCCTCCAGCGAAACGGCCCGCTCTGCCAGCTCCGGCGGATAGGCGTCCCGGCGGACGTTCAGCCCCGTCCCGCAGACGATGAACAGCCCCTGCGCGTCAAAGCCCATCTCCAGCAGGATGCCGCAGACCTTGCGCCCCTGTAGCACCAGATCGTTGGGCCATTTGATACCGGCCTGGAGCCCGGCAGTCTCCCGGACGGCCTTTGCCATCGCCAGCGCAGCGCAGAAGGTCACCAGCGGCGCTTCTTCCGGCTTCAGCGCAGGCCGGAGCAGTACGCTCAGCCACACGCCCTGGCCCTTGGGGGAGGACCAGCTGCGGTCCATCCGCCCGCGTCCGGCGGTCTGACACTCGCACAGGCACAGGCTGCCGTGGGGCGCGCCTTGCTTTGCCATGTCCTTGAGGATGGCGTTGGTGGAGGTCAGGGTGTGCTCGTAGTGGCTGACGGCGCGGCCCAGGGCGCGGGTCGTCAGCAGGGGAGTCCAGTGGGCGGGGGAGAGGGACATGGGATCAGCTCCGTACTTTAATGATGAGAATATTGTACCTGATTTGGGCGGGGTTGGCAAGGGATGGCGAATTGTAAATTCTTCGGTGGAGGATTGACGGTGCGGCGGGGCAAGGGATATCATGGAGAAAAGGAGGCGAGTTGCCATGACAAGATGGCAGCGGTTCGGTTGGGCGCTGGGATATACGGCGCTGACAGTGGTTGGTGTGATGATGTGGATGTATGCCGTGGATACAGATGTGTTCAACTGCCTTGGTGCGACTTCATTGATTTACGGCCTTGGTGTCGGTGCTTATGCAGAGAATGATCTGATTGCCTGTACAATGTTTATCCTGTTTCTTGTGATCGGCGCAGGATTACTGATCGTGCCCGTGCTGACTGCCTTCAACTTGAAAGTGCCCCTGTATGCGCTGATGGGGCTGGACGTGCTGGGCCGGATCATCCTGATCGTACACAAAGTGATGGAGAGAAACTCGGTTGGGATGAGTGGGATCATCCTCGGGCTTGTCGTCTCCATTGGTGTGCTGGCGGTAACGGTGCATAAGTTCTGTCAGCCGGAAAAGACGGCAGAAGTGCAAGGGCTGTGAGGTGGTGCAATTCATGCACTTGTTTTCGCATAATTTCCCCCTTTCCGGCGAAAAATATCCGCGAAACCCCATTTACAAACGCTTTGAAATCTGCTACAATAACGTGTGGGTCTGTGAACCTTCCGCGCAGGCGTCCGATCACTCCGACGGCGCACTTCGTGGACAGGCGATTGCCCAGGAATAAAGCCGTCCATGATGACGGCAAGAAAATGGAGGAATTCCCATGAATCTGGCCGAAATGACCAAGTCCGAGATCATTGCCGCTTTTGCCCAGCACGAGGGCGACACCGGCTCCCCTGAGGTGCAGGTTGCTCTGCTG
>JAFQIB010000136.1 GCA_017397765.1 Clostridia bacterium
CTATGCTCGGCAAATGCAAGCATTTGCTCTCGCTAGTCGGCGCGAGCGCCTCCCTCGTGCAACGACAAGTCGTTCTCCCGGCCGTTCGTTCGTGTAAGGAAGCTTTTCCTGACGGAAAAGCACGAAAATCGCCGCGCAGGGACTTCGCCCCGTTAACCGCCCCGAAGGGGCTCGCCGATTTTCGATGTAGAGTCGGAGGGCTTGCGAGCCCTCCGACACCTCCCAGGGTTTGTTGATTGTCTGCTGCCGACTTACGGCCGCATGTGATACGGAGGCTTTGCTTTGCGGGGCCTGAAGACGGCGGTCATCTTGCTGTACATCCTTCTGCGGCGCTCTCTGGCTTCCAGGCGCTCGCCCAGATCGCGGGCGCCGACGCCGTAAACCAGATAGAGGATCAGGCCGCTGACCGCCATGATGAAGACGGTAGAGGCGTTGCGGCGGCCGGTGGCGTTGACGTTGTAGCCGTCGCGGCCCTCCTCGGCGCACATGTTCTGGATGACCATGGCGTAGGTCTTGCCGTAGCTGGAATGGAAGGTGGCGCCCATGTCGTATTCGGTGAACAGCGCGTTGAAATTCAGCGCGAAGACCGCCAGCACGCTGGGCAATATGATGGGCAGCTTGACCTTGAGGAAGGTCCGCAGCTCGCTTGCGCCCAGATTTTTCGCCGCATCCTCCAGCTCCTCATCAATGGCATAGAAGGAGGCCTTGATCATGCGCAGCGCAAAGGGCAGCTTGACCACCGTGTAAGCGATGACGATCAGCATCCGCACATTTTCCCGGTAATACAGGTTCTCACCCAGCACATACCACACATCGTTGGAGTTGAAGTAGGTGCGGTAGGAGTAGCAGATGAGGATGGTGGGCAGCAGCCAGGGGAAGAGCAGGGAATACTCCAGTACCGTGGCGCGCAGCTTGTTCTTGTGCTTGAAGATGTAGTTGACCGCCACCACGACGATCACGCAGGCCAGCGCAGCAGCCAGTGCGGAGAGAATGAAGGAGGTCTGGATGCCGCCCAGGGTGTCCGCATTGGAGAACACGCCGGAGATGGAGCCCACGCGGGTGCGTACCTTGCCGCGGTTGGTCAGGAACTGATAGTCCTGCTGACCGAAGAAGTTGATGAGCGTGAACTGATCCAGGCTGAGCGCCTTGGAGCGGATCGCCGGGTAATTCTGGAAGGCGAAGAGGACGATCATCACCACCGGGGTCATATAAATGATCCACAGCACATAGGCGTAGATGTGGGCCAGCACATTGGCCACGGGGTTGGTGATCTTCTGCTTGACCAGCTTGGCCTTGGTCTTGCTGACGGAGAGGTAATGGCCCTTGCGCTCGTAAGCGGAGAGCACGGTCAGCAGGACGATGGTGAAGATGGCCAGGATGATGGAGAGCAGCGCCGCGCGCGCCTGGGGGAAGGCTTCATCCGCCGTGGAGGAGCCCGCCAGGCGGACGATCTCCGGGTTGATGGAATTGTAGCCCAGCAGCGTGGGCGCAGACATGGCGCACAGGCCCGTGATGAAGGTCATCACGGTCAGGGAGAACATGGTGGGGATCAGCGTGGGGAAGACGACCTTCAAAAGGACGCGGAAGGGACTGGCGCCCATGTTGCGCGCCGCTTCCACCGTGTTGTAGTCGATGCCGCGGATGGCGTTTCGCAAAAACAGCGCATGGTTCGACGTACAGGCGAAGGTCATTGTGAACAGCACCGCCTTGAAGCCGGTGAACCAGCTCTTGTCCATGGCAGGAAAGAGATTGGCCAGCCAGGTGGTCAGGATGCCGTCGGAATCATAGAGGAACAGATAGCCCGTCACCAGCGCCACGCCGGAATAGATCAGGGTGGTCATGTAGCCCAGGCGGAGAATCCGGGCGCCCTTGATATCGAAGTACTCCGTCAGCAGAACGATGCTGACGCCCACGATATTGACGGTCACCACCAGCGCCAGGGCCAGCTTCAGGGAGTTCCACACGAAGGAGGGCATGTTGCCCGCGAAGAAGAACCGGATGACGGCCAGCGGATCGGTTTCACCGGCAGCGTTCTTGGCGGTGAAAATCTGCTTGAGGGTATTCAGGCAGGGCAGCAGCATGAACCCGAAGAACAGGTACACGAAGAAGGCGATGCCGAATACCTTCCACAGCAGCGACAGGCTCAGCTTCCGGGGGGCTGCTTTGGTCGTTGTCATCAGCAGCCCTCCTTACTCAGCCCTGGGGGCAGAGTAGCTCATGACGTCCGCGCGTCCGATGCCGATGGTGACGGTCTCGCCGGACTCATAGATATTCACGCCGTCGTTTTTCTCGATGACCTTGAGCACCTGAGAGCCGACGTTGATGGAATACTTGATATACAGCCCGTAATACTCGCGGCTTTCCACCACGCCCTGCAGGCAGGTTTCCCCCTCCCGCTGGGGCTGATTGACGCGCAGCCGCTCCAGGCGGATGAAGTGGTTCTCCTCCTCCGGCAGGCCCATCTTCCCCGCAATTTCTTTCTCCAGGCGGTTGATATCGCCAATGAAATTGCACACGAACTCCGTTGCGGAGTGGTTGTATACCTCATTGGGCGTGCCGATCTGCTCGATATAACCCTTGTTGAACACGGCAATGCGGTCGGACAGGGTCAGCGCTTCCTCCTGGTCATGGGTGACGTAGATGGTGGTGATGCCGAAATCCTGCTGCATCTTCTTCAGCTCGTTGCGCAGCTGCACGCGGAGCTTGGCGTCCAGATTGGACAGCGGCTCGTCCATGCAGATGATGGCCGGGCCGGTCACCAGGGCGCGGGCGATGGCGACGCGCTGCTGCTGGCCGCCGGAGAGCTGGGAGACGGCCTTCTTCAGCTGATCGTCGGTCAGATCGACCTTCTTGGCGATTGCCCGGACCTTCTCGTCCACCTCTGCCTTCTTCATCTTCTTCACCTTCAGGCCAAAGGCGATATTGTCATAGACCGTCATGGTGGGGAAGAGCGCGTAGGACTGGAACACGATGCCGATGTTGCGCTTTTCGATGGGCACATGGGTGATGTCCTCATCCTTGACGCAGACAGTACCCTGCACCGGGTCAATAAAGCCGGTGATGGTGCGCAGCGTGGTGGTTTTGCCGCAGCCGGAGGGGCCGAGGAAGGTGAAAAACTCGCCTTCCTTCACCTCCACGTTGATATTGTGCAGTGCTTCAAAATCGCCGAATTTGACGACGATATCCTTCAGTTCGATCATTGCGGGGATGGCTCCCTTCCAATAATAAGAGGGGCGAGCCTGCGCATGTCAGACTCGCCCCTGATGTCTGCCTGATTACTTCTTCTGGGTCAGGGTTGCCCAGTCGAGGTTCTCCCAATCGGGCTCAGCGGGGGCGGCGGAGTTGTCAGCCCAGTAGAAGCCCAGGTTGGTCATGATGTTCGTCCACTCGGAGGAGTGAGCGCCCACATACTCGGCGTAGGTCATGTCGGTGCCTTCCACCTTGTTCAGGGAGAAATTCTTGATGGTGTAGATCGCGGGAATGTCCTCGCCATAGATATCAGCCACAGCGCCAGCGTTGCAGGGGAAGGAGTCGAACTCGTCCGCCCAGGCAGCCTGGGTCTCGGCGGAGCCGAACCACTCGGCGAAGGCCTTCACAGCCTCGGTCTCGCGCTCAGAACGATCAGCGCGGTCGAGGATGCCCAGGTATTCAGCGATGTAGTAGGTGCCGTCAGCGATGTCGACCAGGGCCCAGTTTTCAGGCTCCAGCGCGCCGCGCAGGGGGTTGTCGGAGCCGGAAGCGGCGTCGTCAACCTTGCCGTACAGGGAAGAGGAGTAGAAGGTGGACACCTGCACGTCGCCGCGGTTCAGGGGATCGAAGCCGTAGCTGTCGCCGGTGAAGACGCCGCCCTGGCAGTAGGCCCACAGGGTCTTCCAGCCTTCGATGGAGATGCCGCCGGCGGGGCTGGTGGGATCGGTGAAGGCATAGAGCATGGAGTTGTTGATGTTGCCGTTGGTGGTGCCGCCGACCTTGCCCTGGCGATACCACTTGTAGCCGCACTTGACGATGTCGGCCCAGTGCTCGAAGTGGAGCTCCTGACCGTTGGTGCCCAGCTCGTCATTGCGGTAGAGCATCAGGATGTTCTGGATGACCAGGCCGTAGGCCTTGCCGTCATACTTGTACTGGCCGACTTCCTCTGCCCAGGAGGGCGTCCAGTCCATGACCTTCAGGTTCTCATAGACGCCGTTGACCAGCTGGGACCAGCGAACCTCGTTCAGACCGAAGATGATGTCGCCGTCCTTGTTTTCGTTGGCAGCCTGGATGGCAGCCACGTCGCCGGACAGGACGGAGTTATCGTCCATGGAGATGGTGAAGCCGGCCTGCTTGGCAGCCTGCTGCAGCCAGGTGGCGCGTTCGGTGGAGTTGGAGTTGGAGTAGATGCGGATGGTGACGTCGGTGTAGTCCTCAGCGGCAGCGAAGCTGCACAGGGACAGCGCCAGCACGAGCGCCAGCATCAGAGAAACGAACTTCTTCATGATGGGTTCCTCCTTGATGGTTGTAGAGTTTGGGGGTTAAACAGACCAAATCAGGTATCTGCAGTATAGCACAAACTTTCTTTGATGTAAAGGCCTGCCGGAAAAAATCACGCAGAGATCAACAAAATGCAGGGAAAATGAAAACAGTGGGGGGGATGCGGTATTAAGGGAGCGGGAAATTGCGTGTGTTTGTGCGGGAGGTGTTTGTGGAAGGCTGTTTCGGTGTGCAATGGTAAATTGGGATTCGTAGAGATGTGCGATCGTTAGATGTTTGTATCTTTGTGGCAGGTCACTTGTGATAGTTCTTCTTTCTCGATCCCGAGAAAGAAGCAAAGAGGGCCAGAGAGGGGTGTCAAACATCAGCCCATCGATTGCCACCCCTCTCTGGACTCTCCCCCGCCTCTCCAATCTCGTCTTTACCCGGAGTCGTACTCCTTTGCAATGGCCTCGCGGGGGC
>JAFQIB010000111.1 GCA_017397765.1 Clostridia bacterium
GATACCAGGTGTTGTTATACTCAAGAATGTCGCCATCAAAAAAGGGCTTGGTGTCCATCGCCACCAGGCCCGTGGGGTAGATGGTGCGGGCGGTCTTCATGTTGCCGTAGCCAGCGTCCACACCGATGATATAGAAATTGTTATGCTTTCTCATGATAATTCCTCTCTTAGTCATTTTCTTTGTTGGTTGTTGAAGTGCTGTGGGATTCCTTGCAGCTGTCCATCTTATCCGCTTCATGCTGGATCAGATTCAGCAGCCGGTCTTCGTAGGTACAGGCGCTTTCGGGACTTCCGAAGGCGCTGATCGTGTAAACGGTGTGCCCGTATTGGCGGGTCACTTCCATCATAGGGGTAGTCTTCGTCATTGTTCCTCCTGGAATAAGCAAATTGAGGGAGGGGCTTCAGCCCCGAGTAGCGAGAGCAAATGCTTGCATTTGCCGAGCGTAGCCAGCACGCGGCCTTGTGCCGTGGGATGGCCGAAAAGGAAAAGGCAGCGCCGAGTCGCCTCATGCGCTGCCATCTGGGTGTTGGGCCGTTATTCATTTTCATTCTCCATTCCTTCCTTCGGGATAGGAAATTGTCCGATGTAGTTCAGGTGCACCTCAATTTGGCGGGTGCGCTGTCCCTTAGCGGGACGGATGGTACGATAAACGACGATCTTCTCCACAAAGGCGAAGATCATATCGTCCGTTACTTCTGTGCAGTCCCGATATTTACGGGCAAGGGCAAGGTACTTGTCGGTCTGTGCGGAGGCGGTCTGCACTTCATTCAGCCGGGCTTGATCATCTGCAAGTTCTGCTTTGAGTGTAGCTTCCTCCTGCTCGTACTGCACAGACAGCTTGTCAAAGCGTTCCTCCGGGATATGTCCCAGGGCATAATCCTCGTACAGCTTCTTCAGCAAGTGTTCCAGCCGGGCGATGTGCTTTTCCTTCTCACGGATGTGCTTCACCAGCTGCTTCCGATCATCTGGCTGGTAGGTGGCTGCTGTCTTCGCAAGTCTGTGGCGAAAACCTTCTTCATCTGTAATGGCGTAGAGATTGACGGTGCGGAGGGTATCGCCCACGATTTGCCGGATCACCGCAACTTGAATGCCATTGCGGGAACAGAGCCGCTCTGCATATCCTACAGATCGTTGATTGGTTCTGCATGAATAATTATTATACTGCTCATTGCGGTTGTTCCGACTAAACAGCATCGGCGCACCGCACTCGCCGCAAATAATCATTCCCGTGAGTTTGCAGGGTTTGCCAGGCTTGTTGGACATATCAGGGTGATAAATCCTCTGCGCCGCGTGCCACACTTCTGGGGCGACGATGGCCTCGTGCGTTCCAGGGAAACACAGCCATTTGTCCGGCGGATTATCGATCTGCCTGGCGTGCAGGTCGGGGCAGCAGGTCTTGAAATTGACCGTTTCACCCAGATACTCCCGCCGCTTGACGATCTCCCGGATCATTCGCGGATTCCACAGATATGGGTTCTTCCCGGCGTGCTGCCCGCAAAATCCATTAGGCTCCCACTGCGCCCGGTAGCATCCCGGTGTCATATGCTGCTCCTTTGCCAGTGTCCGGCAGATGTTCACCTGCGAGCCTCCCGCCGCGGCGAGTTCGTATATCCTCCGGATGGTCTGGGCTGCTTCGGGGTCGATAAGCCAGCGGTTCTTGTCGCCCGGATCCTTCACATATCCGAAGCAAGGGTTGGCCGCCAACGTTTTCCCTGCCTTACCCCGCAGCTGCGCCGAAGAACGAACCTTTCGCGAAAGGTCGTGCAGATACCAGTCGTTCATGATGTTGAGGATGCCGGAAAACTCAGTGCTATCAGGATTGGCGTTGTCGATGCCGTTGTTGATCGCAATGAACCGTACACCCATCCGGCCAAAGTATACTTCAGTATAAAACCCCGTTTCAACATAGTTACGACCGACACGGCTCATATCTTTGACCAGCACGGTTTTCACGATACCAGCCTCAATATCCTCAAGCAGCTGCTGCCAGCCGGGGCGGTCGAAATTGCCGCCGCTGTAGCCGTCATCTGTATAGTGCCGACAGTTGGTGAAGCCCTTTTCCTCAGCATATGCCTGCAACAGACTCTTTTGATTGGTAATCGAGTTCGACTCGTGCTCGGGCTCGTCCTCACAGGAAAGGCGCTCATAGAGCGCAGTTACTGGTGCAGCAGGGTTGGCTGCTGTGCCACGCTTCCTTGTGGCATTCTGTTTTGCGATCAGATCAAACATAGTGTTCCTCCTTCGTTAAGCTGCCGCCTGATCGTGGGGCGGCTTCTTGTTTCGTTCCTTTTTGCGCAGATACTTCTGGTGATTCCGTTCACGCTCCCTGGCCCGCCGGGCTTCCTCCTGCAGTTGCTCCTCCGTCAGAATGGTCGGTGCCACCGGTACAGAGAAGCATCCGATGAATCGAAAGATGACATCGATCTGCACATGCCGCTGACCGTTTACCTTCTGCGGAGCGTGGACAACCACCCGGTCAATGAAGCTGTTGATGACTGATGTCGTCAGCTCTTCCGTATCACGGTATTGCCGTGCCAGCGCCATGAACGCTTCGATATTGGTGGTATCAGCGTGATAGGTAGCCAGGGCTTCTTCGGTCTTTGCCAGCTTGTCCTTGAGCTGTGCCTGTTCCTTTTCATAGGCGGAGGACAGCAGATTGAAGCGGCTTTCCGGCGTCTTTCCCAGCGCATAGGACTCGTACAGCTTCTGAATGATGGTGTCCAGTTCTGCTATACGCTTCCGAGCCTTGGCGGCTTTAGCGGTCATGTCCTTCACCGTATCAGCATGGCGTACCTCGGACAATGCCCGCACCTGATCTGCAAAGGCGGCTTCATCCGATACGGCGTACTGGCTCACCGACCGGATCATTTGCAGCAGCACAGACCTTATAAACGCCGTAGTGACATAATGGCAGCAGCAGTCGCCTTTGTTCTGGCTGTAAGTGGGGCAATCGTAGTAATCATCAGACTCCCGTCCTGTCTGCTTTGCTCGGCTGCGGTGGTTGTTGAGCTTCGCACCACACTCTGCGCAGTAGAGCTTTCCGGTCAGCGAATTGGCCTTGCCGGTGCTGTCTGTTCTGCGCCGAACAGCCAGCACACATTGTGCCAACTGCCACCTGTCCTCGGGGATGATCGCTTCATGTGTGTTCTCAAAGATCATCCATTCCTCCTGAGGCTTTGTCTCCCGTTTTGCCTTCAGACCGTTCTTGCTTGAACGAAAGTTGACGGTATGCCCCATATACTCCGGGCGTTGCAGGATGTTGCTGACGGTCACGCCATTCCATGCATACGGCTTGCTCATATCGGTGTTGGATCTCTTCATGCAGGTGTCGTGGGTCGCGTTGTAGTAGGCCGGGCACTCCACCTTGTCAGCTTCCAGGATGCGCGCGATCTCGTAGGGGCCGTGACAGTCAATCGCCAGCTGGTAGATTCTACGGACGACCGCAGCCGCCTCGTCATCCACCAGCCAATGGTTCTTGTCTGCCGGGTCTTTCCGGTAGCCGTACACGCACAGCGTATTTGTCGGCTTTCCGCTGTTGCCCCGCTGCCGGAAGAACGTGCGCATCTTCTTCGACTGTTCCCGCAGGTACATCTCGTTCAGCACGTTCATGAAAGGGGCAAACTCGCTGCTGATGGGATTCACCGTGTCCACGCCGTTACCGATGGCGATGAATCGGACGCCCTTGCGCCGGAAGTACACCTCTGTGTAGAAGCCGGTCTGGATGTAGTCGCGCCCGACGCGGCTCAGGTCTTTGGCGATCACCACGCCGACCAAACCTGCATCAATGTCTGCAATGAGCTGCTTCCATCCAGGGCGTTCGAAGTTGCCGCCGCTGAAGCCATCATCTGTGTAGTGTTGGCAATGGGCGAAGCCATGGTCTGCCGCATACGAGGTCAGGTACGATTTTTGTGATTCAATTTGTCAAGGGGTGTTTCACCATAAACAACTGTTTCTTTGCAATAAACAAAATCAGAGGACAGACCAATTACGATACGATCACTGCCCCGGCGGCAGGCATAATTGCTTTTATAATGCTGAGCATTAAATACACAACTGCCGGATCAAATGCTTGCGCATCGATCCGGCAGTCTTTTATAGGTTCATGCGGAAGTAGTCGAAATCAGCAGGCAGTTTTGCACCCGTTAAATCCTGGCAGCAAATCCCGGCCATCGTTCCGGTGAACCAGCCTTCATTGCAGGCTTCATCCGACAGGAAGCTGCCGTCCGTCTCTTCGCCGATGGACTGCCATGTACCGTCGCCAACCGCGAAGGCGCATTTGACCCAGCCGTTTCGCAGCGTCATCCGCAGCTGGACAGGCCCCTCTGGGAGCGCGATGTACCCGACGGGATAGGCGTATCGCTTGTTCTCTGCCATCAGCAGCGTCACAACACGCCCCAGCTCCTCATCATGGGTGACATGCAGGTAAATGTAGTTGTCGTAGTCGTAATACAGGATCAGCCCGGCCATTTGCTTGTAGCATTCCGGGCGGAAGTCCACGACGGTTTCGACGCAGGCGTCCGTTTCCGTGAGCCGCTGAGCAATCAGGCTCTGCTCAAACCGGGAACCAAGCCCGTTACCACCATACAGCCGCAGGAAGCCGGGACGCTCCGTCAGCGAAAAGTCCTTCAGGGGCAGACGCAGGGACTGCCAGACCAGCGACAGCTCCGGCTGATCGAAGTCATCCTGGGCAAGGATCTCCGGCCAGGGGCATTCCGGCAGATCCGGCTCCTGCACCTGCGCATCCGGCAAATTCGTACCGTTGCACAGCCGCAGCCAGCCGTCGTTCGTCCAGTACACCTTCTGGATTGCCGTTTCCCGCCCCAGCATGTAACGAGCAATGCCGGGGAAACGCGGCGCATCCGGCGGATTACAGCGATCCAGCGGACGACCGCACAGATGCACCATGTACCATTCGCCATTTTGCGTCTGTACCAGGTCGGCATGGCCTGCTTTTTGCAGATACAGCTCCGGATGATGGCGGGAGGTCAGCATGGACGGCGCTTCGCCGGGGATGTCGTAAGCCGTCTGATCCATCTCGTAGGGGCCAAAGACGTTCCGGGAGCGCAACATGGTCTGCCCGTGCAGCACGCCGGTGCCGGTGTCCGCGCAGAACAGGTAGTACCAGCCGTTCCGCTTGAACAGGTGCGGCCCCTCCAGAAAGATGCTGCCTCCCTGATACACCTCATGGCGCTGACCGACGAGCTGCTTCTTCTCCGCATCGTATTCCTGTACCAACAGGCGGCCCGCATACTTCTTGGGCACCCGGTGATCCGTCACCATGCAGACCATGTATTTACGTCCGTCATCATCGTGGAAGAGAGACGGATCAAAGCCGAAGTTGCTCAGCGGTGTGGGTTCCGACCAGGGGCCCATGACATCCGGCGCGGTGACGATATAATTGTGGGTATCGTACATGTTGCAGTAAAAGGCCTGCACCACGGTGTACACCAGATAGAAGGTGCCCTCATGGTACGTCAGGCAGGGAGCCCACACGCCCTGGGACGCGCCCACGCCCCGCAGATCCAGCTGGCTGACGCGATCCAGCGGACGGGTCAGCAGCCGCCAGTGCTTTAGGTCGCGGGAATGATGGATCTGCACGCCCGGAAACCACTCGAAGGTGGACGTGGCGATGTAGTAATCCTCCCCCACACGGATAATGGATGGATCGGGGTTGAAGCCCCGCAAAATGGGATTCTGGATCATGCGTTGTCCTCCACCGTCACATCCGAGGCGAAATCGCCGATATACAGCGGCAGCGGCCCGCCGCAGACCTGCACGTTCTCCAGACGAATCTGCCGCACATCATGCTCCGCGTCGTAGCCCGCGATGACGGACTCAACCGGCGGCATGCAGCCGCAGCGGATATTGCGGAAGGTCACCCGCTCGATGCGCCTGCCGGGAGCGGGGTTGTAGTCCGGGTTGTACTTTACCTGCAGGTCGATGAGCTTGCCGTGCTCGATATGCTCCACGCGGACGTCCTCATACAGCACGTCCCGCACGGTGTTCTTGTCACCGGGGTTGATGGCCATGCAGCCCAGATAGCCGGGCTGATGCTCGTGGTGCTCCAGGATGTCGATGTTGCGGAAGGTGATGCGCTCGATGATGTCGCCGTCGTGCTCATGGTCGCCGTGGGTACCGATGTTGGTCGGGTGAGCCACGTCCGCCCAGAGGGTGCTGTTTTCCACCAGCACGTCATGGCTGCCGCCGTGGTAGTCCCAGCGGCTGCCGTAGATGGCGATGCAGTCATCCGAGGTGCGCAGGAAGCAGCCGTCCACGTGGATGTGATGGCTGCTCATCATGTCGATACCATCGCTCCAGCCCTCACAGGAGAAGGAGCGGATACCGCGGATCGTCACGTTCTCCGCGCCGCCCAGCGCAACCGTGTAGTGGGGCGGATTGATGAAGGTCACACCCTCGATGCGGATGTTCCGGCAGCGGCTGATGCGCACGCCGTTGATACCACTGAAGCGGTGGAAGCTCCTTTGCAGGATCACGCCGTGGCCTTCAATGATCACGTTCTCCACATCCTGCAGGATGAACGCGCCGATCACCACTGCACCGGGCGCAAGGTACAGCCGGGTATCCGACGGCACAGGGAATACATACTCGCCCACCACATGCAGACCCGGCCCGAAGAACAGCGTGCGTCCCTTGGGCATCGCTGCCAGCTGGTGCAGCAGGCTGTCCACGCCGGTTGTGCGGGGACGACCGGACGCAGGCATCAGGTGGATGACATGCTCCGTCGGCTCCGGCTGGATCGCTCCGGCGAACAGATGCAGGCAGCGGAAGCGCTCCTTGTTGATCTCGATCATCATATCCGCCGGCCTGTCCAGCGTGAACCGCACCTCATGGCCGTCGCAATCCGCCGTGATGCCCAGCAACAGCGGCCGCACAATGGCGCTGTGGATGTAGAACACATTGGGGCGCAGACGCACCTCCACCGGCCCGGTGAAGTCGAAAATGCCCACTGCCGTCTGCCGCACATCATGCATGTCCACCCAGGCGGCGTAGGTCTGCACATCCGTCCAGGCTTCCGTCCCGACAGGGCGCACCTGCACGGAAAAATGATGATCCTGCTCCACGCCCGCAGGTACGGGAGGCGCGATGATCTGTCCGTTCATGTTCATCAGTTCTCACTTTCCTGCTTGAATTGGGTCAACTGATTCTGAACCTCCGCCAGATAGGCGTCCAGCCCGGCTTCCCTGAGCATCCGGATCGTCCCGTCCAGCTCAGCCTCCACATCCTCCGACATGCCGCACAGCAGGGGCAGCATGTAGGTGTTCCATGTGTCTGCCAGCGCCCTTGCCTCATTGCTCACGGGGGTGATGTTGAAGGTGAACTGATTCAGGGGATGGAACACTGCCTGTTCAACCAGCCGCGTTCCTTCCTCCAGCAAAGGAATATACACATCACGTGTCCATGAAGACTCCGCGCTGTAGATCACCGGCCAATCCAGATAGGTATCCGCCGCAGCCGACCATCCGGCAAAGCGCTTCCCGGAGGCGATTCCTTCGTAATGAATACCCTCTTCATTCCGGTAGTAGTGCTCGCCCTCCACACCATAAAGGAGGAGCGTATAGTAACGCCGATCGGTGTGCAGCTTTTCCAGCAGGCGCACAGCGATCTCCGGGTGCTTTGTCCGGCTGGAGATGGACAGCAGACTGCCGCTGGAGGAGGTCTCCTTGTACTGCGTGATGCGTCCGCCTGCATTGTAGGTGAAGAAGCCGTACTCCCACTCCGGGTGTGCTTCGGACAGCACGGGGATCCAGTCGCGGTTAATCGACCAGATGGGGCTGTTGGTCTCGCAGGGTTTATCGCCCGCCAGCATCATCGCCCGGCCGGAGCTTCCCTCGTTGGCAGACAGGGTGAGCAGCCGCTTATCCAGGATTCCATCCCGGTACCACTTGGCGAGATAGGACAGCACCTGCCGGAATTCCGGCGTTTCCAACCGGCTGACCGCCTGGTAGGGCGTGTCGATCGGGCAGACCACATAGGGCGTATCGGTGAAGCTGGTGACCTCAAAGTACGCATCCCTGGTCAACATCATCCACAGGCAGGTCCAAATGCGGTTGTCCGTGATGAGCGGCTTGCCCCGGAAGGCCTCGTCCTCTTTGGCGCGGTAGAGGTACGCCTCCATCGTTGCCAGATCGGTAATGGGCTCCAGCCCCCAAGCCTTGCGCAGATCCTCCCGGTAGAAGAAGCCTTCGTCCGCTTCCACGCCCGGCGCGCCATGCTGGGGAACGCCGAAGAGCTTCCCGTCGATCTCCGCATTGGCCAGCACGTCCTCGCCGGAGATCCTATAATGCTCCGCCAGTGCAGGCACCATGGCCAGATAGGGCTTGATGTCCAGGAACGCATTGCGGGCCGCCATCAGCTGGTAGTCCGAGAAATTTCCCTGGGGAATGATGTCATATTCGCCGGAGGAGATGGCGATATTGATCTGGTTGCGCTCGTCGCCCCAGGGGATGTAGGTGAAGCGCAGCCTGCAGCCGAGTTCCGGGACAGTCAGCGCGTCCAGCTGTGCGTAGAGGCTGTCCAGTCCACCCTCCGGCATGTTGCCGAGGGTGATCGCCTGCAGGGTCACAACCTCCTGTTCCGGCGCATCTGCCTGCTTCACAGGGGCCGGGGCGCTGGTGCAGCCCGTGAGCAGCATCATCGCGCACAGCAGTATCATCAGGCGTTTCATTGTTTCTGCGCCTCCTCATCCTCAATGACCGGCAGCGTCAGCGACACGCAGGTACCCAGCCCGCTCTCGCTGTCCACCTGGATATGGATCTCCGTATCGTAGAACAGCGCCAGCCGTTGCTCGATATTCTTCATGCCGTAATGACCTCCGCCGCCCTTTTGCAGCTGTTCCTCGCTGTTCTCCATGCCCACGCCGTTGTCCAGCACGCTCAGGGTCATCCAGCGGCCTTCCTTCTCTTCCTCCAGGGCGGCGCTGATAATGATGCTTCCTCTGGCTTCGCCCCGCTGCATGATGCCATGCTTGATGGCGTTCTCGATCAGGGGCTGCAATGTGATCTTGGGCAGGCGGGCGTGAAGCAGCTCATCGTCCGCCTCCACCATGTAGTCGATGGCTCCCTCCCAGCGCAGCTGCTGAATGCGCATGTAGGCGTCGCACAGCCGCAGCTCCTCCTCCAGCGTGATGATGTCCCGTCCGCCGGACAGGGTCAGCTTGTAGAACTGGGACAGGGCCACCATGACCTGCTGGATCTTGTCCGTTTCCTGCTTCTTGGCCATCCAGCTGACCATGTCCAGCGTGTTGTACAGGAAGTGGGGGTTGATCTGGCTCTGCAGTGCCTTGAGCTCCGCGCCGGCTTTGGCCCGGCCCAGATCGTACTGGGTCGTCAGCATGCGCTCCATTTCATCCACCATCGTGTTGTAGGCGGAGATCAGCTGTCCGATCTCATCCTGCTGCACGGCAGGCTGGAGCTTCTTCAGCCCCTGGGTGGGCACCTCTGCCAGCTGGCGGCCCAGCTGACGGATCCGGCGCACCAGCCGGCTGGTCATTGGCAGCAGGATCAGCGCCATCAGCAGGAAGATCGCCAGATAGGACACCAGCACCCGGTTGCGGACAACGCTGACCTCCTGGTTCATCAGACTCCTGGGCAAAACCGATACCAGATACAGACCGGAGTCGCTCAGCTCCCGGGCAGCAAGATAATACTCCGCTCCTCCCAGCGGCAACGGGGAAAACGCATCCTGATGGCTGCGGACAGGCAGCTTGTCCATCGGCGGTTTGTCTGCGCCGTTGCTGATCAGCACTGCGCCATCCTCCGTGCAGATCGCCATGAACTGCTCCGTGATCGCGTTGTCCAGCACGCCCTGCACCTGCGCTTCGTCCAGCGAAACCGCCAGCGCGCCAAGGGTCTGCGTGTAATCGTTGTGATCCATCAGCGCACGCATCTGCGTGAGGTTCTTCTGTCCCTTTTCCAGCAGGGATTCGGTGTAGATCCACTGCGGATGTCCCATGCCGTTGAGCAGGGAGGGCGACCATGCCATCCCCTGCAGCGCACTGATCGCCCGGTACCGGGTGCTTCTGTCCTGGGCAATCATGTATTCATCGTCCACGAACAGGTACACCTTTGTGCCCTCATGGCTCATTTCGATGTTCCGGACATAGGCCGTGATGACCTCAAAGGAGGACAGCTGCTGCCGCATATCCTCCTTGCTGGCGCTGCGAAGGGCCGTGTTGACCTGCTCGTTCACCGTCATCAGCGTCGAAATGGCATGGACGCCCTCCATCTTCTCCTCC
>JAFQIB010000112.1 GCA_017397765.1 Clostridia bacterium
CCGCCGGGGCGGGGCGTTTTCGGCTTTCAGCCGAAAACATTCCTTACACGGAGGAGCGGCCGGGAGGGCCTTTCAGGCCCGACCAGCGACGGAGTGCAATCCTCGAAAAAGTGCCTAATGCACTTTTTCGACACGCAGAGGGCTTCCGGAGCAGTGGCTGCGGAAGCCCTTTTCATGGCAACAAAAAAATAGAACTGCCGCAGCGCAGCAGTTCAATTGTTTGATGGCATTACTTCTTCTTGCCGAACAGGCCGTTCAGCACGCCCATGATCCCCTTGGCCTTGGTGGCGAGGTCGTCCACATCCAGCTTGGCCTTGATGCCGTCGATGATGGCGTTGATCTGATCGTCGGGCAGATCAATGCCCACCAGATCCTCCAGTACCTTGACGGGGTTGGTCAGGAAGTCGTTCTTCAGGTTCTTGTTGCTCTTCAGCTTGGCAAGCACGTCATTGATGATTTTCTGGATATCCATAGGAATGCCTCTCTTTCAGTTGGTTTTGGTTTTATCTCATCATACAGCATTTTGCTGCATTTTGCAAGGGAAGAATCTGTGACGGCCCGGTGATTGGAAGGGGGCAGGCTGGGAAGGGCCATGCGCAGCGGGCTCAGTCGTCCCAGTTTTCAAGCGTGTCCTGTGCGATTCGGAGAAAGGCACAGAGCCGGTTGCGCTGCTCAGGGCTGAAATCTTCGGGCATGTGATCGGTGAGATCGCTGTCCAGGCTGGCAGCCAGCAGGAACTGCGGCGTTGTCTTCAGTGCATTGCAGAGGTAAACGAGTGTCTCCAGGCTGGCTTTGCGGGTGCCGCGCTCAATGTGGCCCATGAAGCTGGCGGAAATATCGGCTTTTTCGGCCAGCTCCTCCTGCGTCATGCCGTTCTGGCGGCGCAGCAGCCGTACACGGCGGCCAAGATCCTTATAATCCATCATGCGTCGAATCCTCCGGAGAGAAGAAATAATCTTGCCTATAGGAAGTATTATAGCCATTTGAGTTGTTGAAATACATAGAGCAAAGGCAAAAATAGTGACCAAAAGAATTGTATCCAGAAACTTTTGACTACCCCTGAAGCAATGGTGCAGGCAGGGGCGCAGGAAAAAATTTTGCAAAAAGGTCTGTACTTTTACGGGAAGTCGTGCTATAATCTTGCTTGCAGCCCAACCAAGGTATCCAAGGTTCATTCCTCCTTCGGTGTCACTTGACCCTATGGAAGCAGTTGACCTAAATGCATAGGTATGGGTGACAAGGAGGTCAGGCATCGCCTGACAGGCCAGCGATGGCCGAAAAGAAAGAGGAGGTATTCCCATGTACCAGGATGAAACCCTTGTTTGCCGTGACTGTGGCAACGAATTCGTGTTCTCTGCTTCCGAGCAGGCTTTCTTCGCCGAGAAGGGCTTCCAGAACAAGCCCTCCCGCTGCACTGCCTGCCGTGCTGCCCGTCGTGCTCAGAACGGCGGCAACACCGCTTCTGCTCCCCGCCAGATGTACGACGTGACCTGTGCCGAGTGCGGCCAGCCCACCCAGGTGCCCTTCATGCCCCGTGGTGACCGTCCCGTCTACTGCCGCGATTGCTTCGCCGCTCAGCGCGCCCGCTACTAAGCACTGCGCTGCCTGACGAAGGGCAGAAACAGCATATGCTGATCGAGTCCCGTCTGTGAAAACAGGCGGGAATTTTTATGCATTTGGCATCATCCCATTGCCTATACTATAACACAGAACAACGATCAACGCAAGTGCGTGTACGCATGTGCGCCTGTCAAAATATCCTAACATCGGAGGTGTTTCCGATGTATGTGAAGGATGCTGTTGTCATTCGATTCAAGGAGCTGTGCAGGGAACGGGCGATGGCGCTCAACGAGCTGGCAACGCTTTCCGGCGTCACGCCTTCCAGCGTGTACAGCATGATCAACCCAAACCGCCGCGAGCTGCGCATCAGCCTCATCAAAAAGCTGTGTGACGGGCTGGATATCACGCTGGCGGAGTTTTTCACGGCCAAAGTCTTTGATGAGCTGGAGCAGGAAATCCGCTGAAGGCTGCCGCAAAGCATCAGGCAATCCACTGCCCAATACAGGTTCGTCATTTTCATGCGATTGCTGCTGCACCAAAAACCGCAAGCCAGACACGGCTTGCGGTTTCGATTTTTGTATCAGACGATATGGCGGTTAGAGCTTTCAGCTTTCCTGTCCTGCGGATTCATTGCGGATCGCCAGCACAACCTGCTGCGCAATGCTGCCCTCGCGCAGGGCGGCAACCGATTCATCCAGCGAACACCACCGGGAGGAAAGCACCTCGTCAGAGGCCGGGGCAGCCTCTCCCTCCGCCTGCGCGGCAAAGCCCAGCATGAGCATATTGCCGTCCATATGGGGCCAGGAGGCGACATAGCGCAGGGCGCCGGCGGTCAGACCGGTCTCCTCCCGGATCTCCCGGCGCGTGGCGTCCTCGGCGGATTCGCCGGGCTTGATGTAGCCGGCCACCAGCACCTCCCGGTCAGGGCGGCGGGTCTCCCGCTGGAGCAGGACTTCGCCCTTGCTGTTCATCACCGCCGTGATGATGCAGGTGGAAAAGCTGTCGAACCAGGGGCGGCTGCAGCTCTCGCACCAGGGCACCAGGCCCTCGTCCCCCAGGGAACGGGCGGTCAGAGGCTGGCCGCAGTTGGGACAATGGGTGAATTTCATGCTTGCTTGACCGCCTCCAACGCCTGGGCGATATCGGCAATCAGATCTTCCGCGCCCTCCAGACCGCAGGAGACGCGCACCAGGCCGGCGGGGATGCCGGCGGCAGCCAGCTGCTCCTCGCTCATCTGGCGATGGGTGGAGGTGGCGGGGTTCAGGCAGCAGGTGCGGGCGTCCGCCACATGGGTCTCGATGGCGGCCAGCTTCAGGTGCTTCATGAAGGTTTCCGCCGCAGCACGGCCGCCCTTGAGCTCAAAGGACACTACGCCGCAGCCGCCCTGAGGCATGTACTTCATGGCGAGGTCATAGTACTTGTCGCCCTTGAGGTGGGGGAAGCTGACGGCCTTGACCGCGGGATGGGCAGCCAGGAATTCCGCCACGGCCAGGCCGTTCTCGCAGTGCTTGGGCATGCGGACGTGCAGGCTTTCCAGGCCGAGGTTGAGGTAGAAGGCATGCTGGGGACTCTGGATGCAGCCCAGGTCGCGCATCAGCTGGCTGGTGCACTTGGTGATAAACGCGCCCTCCTTGCCGAACTTCTCCGCATAGGTGATGCCGTGGTAGCTCTCGTCGGGGGTGCACAGCCCGGGGTATTTGTCCGCATGAGCCAGCCAGTCAAACTTGCCCGCGTCGATGATTGCGCCGCCGACCGCAACGCCGTGACCGTCCATGTACTTGGTGGTGGAGTGGGTCACGATGTCCGCGCCCCATTCGATGGGCCGGCAGTTGACGGGGGTGGGGAAGGTGTTGTCAATGATCAGCGGAACGCCGTGGCGATGAGCTGCAGCGGCAAACTTTTCGATATCCAGCACGGTCAGGGCGGGATTGGCGATGGTCTCGCCGAAGAGCGCCCGCGTGTTGGGCTGGAAGGCCGCGTCCAGCTCCTCCGGGGTTGCGTCGGGAGACACGAAGGTGGACTGGATGCCCATCTTGGCAAGCGTCACGCTGATCAGGTTGAAGGTGCCGCCGTAGATGGAGGAGGAGGCCACGATGTGGTCGCCCGCATTGCAGATGTTGAAGATGGCGAAGAAATTGGCCGCCTGGCCCGAGGAGGTCAGCATGGCCGCCGTACCGCCCTCCAGGGCAGCCAGCTTGGCAGCAACATAATCGTTGGTGGGATTCTGCAGCCGGGTATAGAAGTAGCCGGAGGCCTCCAGGTCAAAGAGCTTGCCCATATCCTCGGAGGTGGCGTACTTGAAGGTGGTGGACTGTACGATCGGGATCTGGCGGGGTTCGCCGTTGCCGGGGGTGTAGCCGGCCTGTACGCAGCGGGTATCGATGCTGGACATGTGAATCATTCCTTTCAGTCATGATGCCGAATGCGGAATTCGGAATGCGGAATTCGGAATTTGGATGGCTGAGCCTGCGGAGGTGATCAACCGGTTTTTGACGGGTAATATCCAGAAAAGTATAACACGCCGGATAAAACAGTGTCAATCCGGCGTGCCGATTGTATTGAATTAGGTACAATGCAGCGGCGGCAGCGCGCTTTTCAGCGGCCTGCGACGGCCCAGGCGATGGGCTCGTGACGGGCGGTGCCGTAATGCCAGCGGTGGGGCGTTTCCAGCGCCAGCTCTGCATGGCACAGCGCGATGCCGGCGTCCAGCTGGGCGCGGTCGTTCGCATCGAGTATGAATTCCCCCTGCAGCCCAACGGAAAGCACCCAGGGCTGCATGTTCATGGCGGAGGGGGCAAGCTGCACCAGCGCGGCGGCGTCGGTGAGCTCCTCGGGCCAGTCGGAGAGGTTGCCCCGGCAGAAATGCTCGGGAAGCTTGCGGCGGCGGGAGGCGGGCATGGTCAGCGGCTCGGAGGGCTTGCCCACGGCGATCACGCACAGCACACCCTCGTTGTCTGCCACAGAGACCTGCAGGTTCTTGCGGCGGTAGCTGCCGGTGACCCAGCAGGTGCCCAGCCCCAGCGCCGTGGCCTCCAGCACAAAGCTTTCCCCCAGGATGCCGGCATGGATGCGGCTCATCGGGGTATCGGTGATGATCACGGCGGCCATCATCGTGCAGCCGGTGATGCGCTTCATGCCCAGCAGGGTGGAGGTGAAGAAGCTCTCCGCCACCGGCTGCAGCACCAGCCGCGCGCCGGGCAGCTGATAGCGTCCGACGGCATAGGCCAGAGCGGCAAGCTGAGCGGCGTCCGGGGCACCTGCATAGGCGCGGCAGGAGGTGCGCAGCCGGGCGGCTTCCGTCAGCCGGGGCTTGTCAGCGGCGGTGTACAGCGTCTCAAGTGCAGCTTGCATGTCAATCCTCCTGTGTCAGCGGCGAGGCGGTCAGCGCGGAAAACACCTTGCCCACGCTGTCGTGAATCACCAGGTCAGCCCGGCTGTCCATGGGCGTCGCATCCCGGTTGATGAGCACCAGGTGGCGGCCCCGGAAATCATGGATCAGCCCAGCGGCCGGGTAGACGGTCAGGCTGGTGCCGGCAATGATGAGGGTATCCGCCCGGCGGATGTGATGCAGGGCGGCGGACAGCACGTCGTCATCCAGGCCCTCCTCATACAGCACGACCTCCGGCTTGATGACGCCGCCGCATTCGCATTTCGGGACGCCCGTGCTGTCCCGGATGAATTCCGGGGGATAGAAGCGGGCGCACTTCAAACAGCGGTTGCGGTGGATGGAGCCGTGCAGCTCCAGTACGTTCCGGCTGCCGGCCTGCTGGTGCAGCCCGTCGATGTTCTGGGTGATGACGGCGGTGAGGCGGCCGGCCTCCTCCAGGCGGGCGAGGAAATCGTGGGCGGCATTGGGCCGGGCCTCCAAAGGCAGCATCTTTTCCCGGTAGAAGCGATAAAACTCCTCCGGGCAGCGGCGGAAGAAGGTCGCGGAGAGGATCGTTTCCGGCGGCCAGGCGTATGTCTGATTGTACAGCCCGTCCACGCTGCGGAAATCGGGAATCCCGGATTCGGTGCTCACGCCTGCGCCGCCAAAGAAGACGATGCGGCGGGAGCTGTCGATGATCTGCTGCAGTTCGGAATACATGCCCTTTCCTCCTTCCTGCCCCTCAGGGACGTACGGTGATGCGCCAGCGGCTGCGGAGATCCTCGGGGCAGGCGGCTGCGAGCGCGTCGATCATGGCGGCATAGCTGCGGGAATAGCAGGCGGTGAGGACGATCTCCGGCTGGTTGTCGTGCAGCTCAATCGCGGCGGTCATCATGTCCTCCTCGTCCGGGACGAGGGTGTTGATGTGATCGGCCAGCATGGCGCCGCAGGCATCCGCATCCCCCTGATCCAGCAAGGGCTGGAAGACGGGCTCCTGGCTGCGGAACCAGTCCCAGAAGGCCTCCGGCAGTCCGGATGGTACCGGCCTTGCATGAAAATGGATGTGCTTTCCCGCCAGAAGCAGCTGGACATGGGTTGCCGTCCGGTCGGCAAGGGGCGGATTGAGCTTGCGGAAGGCGTCCAGGGCCTTTTGTGCCTCGGCAGCCTTGCCCAGACAGGCATAGAGCATGGCCGCTGCATGCAGGTACTCCTCGGCGTCGCCGGCGAGCTCGGCCTTCTGCAGGGCACGGGCCGCCTCGTCCTGGCGGTGCATCATGGTCAGGCTAAGGGAGATGCCGGCCTGCGCCTGGGCAATGACATATTGCTTCTGCTCATCCAGCGGCGGGAACTGATAGATGCAGCTGATGGCGCGGTCAAAACCAGCCAGTGCAGTATCATACTGCTGACTGGTCAGCAGCGCGTACTCAGCGGTCAGCATATAGGGCAGATGATAGCTGTGCCCGTACTGGGCGGCCCGGTCAAAGGCGGCTGCCATGGCGTCGTCATCGCCGCTTTGCATATAGCACAGCCCATTAAGGGCATGCCAGAGCGCCTTTTCGGCGTCACCGCCCTGCTCGCAGAGGGGAACAAGCCGATCCAGATAGCGGCGGGCTGCGACGATTTTCTCCCGGCTGGCGCTGTCCAGGCAGAACAGGGTCAGCAGCTGGGCATATCTGTCCTCCTGGAAGGCCGGCTCCAGCAGCGGCGTGAAGAGCTGCAGCTGAAGCTGAAGACGGCGGCTGATATGGGGGAGAAAGGACTGCAGCCGCAAGAACCAGTAATGCAGCGACATAACAGAAAACCTCCAAAGGGAAATCAGGCTTCGGCGACGAATTGCCACCGGCTTGCAATTTCTGCCGGGCAGGCGTCGATGACGGCGGCATATCCGGCGGCCAGGGCGCGGTGATAGCCGCAGAAGAAGGTCAGCTCCCGCTCCTCCTCCTGGCTGCCGCAAAGCTCAATGGGCGGATGGGCAAAGGGGAAGCAGGGGGCTAAATGCTCAGCCAGAGGAGCGATGAAAGCCTCCGGCAGCTCCTCGTCATGCTGATCGTAGAGATGGCGGAGCGTCTCTTCCTGATCGGCAAACCACTGCCAGAAGGCGGCGACGGCAGCTTCGTCCACGCGCTGGGGACAGAAATGGGGATCGCGGCCTTCCAGAATGGCCAGGGTCAGGGCGCGGATGTGGTCATAGTCAGGATCGTTGGCCTGCCGGAGTGCATCCAGACAGCTATCCAGCGCCTCTGGCCGGTTCAGGACAGCCATCAGCACAGCCTCTGCTGCCTCCATGCGAGGGACAGACCCCATGGCGCGGGCTTCCGCCAGCAGCGCTTCTGCATCCTCGCAGCGGTGCATATAGGTCATGCAGGAGGCGGTGTTGGTCAGCGTGCTGCCCAGGAGCTTTGTGCGATTCGGACCGTCCGGCAACGCCCGGATGAGCGGGAGCGCCTTGCAGTATTCCGACAGTGCCACGTCCAGCTCACCATCGTCATGGGCAAATCTGGCACATTTGAGGGGCAGCAGATAGAATTGATGGCCGTATTGTCCCGCACGGAGATAGGCGGAGAACATGCCCAGCCTGTCGCCGCCGACTTCTCGGCACAGGCCCTGCAAAAACCAGTGCAGCGCCTTTTCCTCCGCGGTATCGCAGCCGCAGGATTTGACCAGGGTTTCCATGGTCTCGTTGGCGCCGGCCAGGTCGCGGCGGCTGATCTTGTTGAGGATGTTGATGAGATACACCTTGGCGGTATAGCAGCCCGGATAAGCCGGTTCCAGGATCGGCCCGAATGCCTGCAGATGGATCTGCCAGGCCTGCTGGAACGGGGCGGAATGAAACGCTTTCTTTGCAATGGCCTCGGCAATGGCTGCGGGCTTTTTCATATCGGTATATTCCCCCTCCCTTTGCTGTATCTATTGTAGCATGGGCGGCTGTCCGGCGCAAGCGGTTCCCGCAGGTTTTGCGATTCGCCAAATCATGTGTTATTGTCGTGAGTTGCTTGCCGAAATGCGCATGCAGGACTTGCCAAAATGCCCTTGTGCGATTATAATGATGAATATGAGTTCCTGTCCCCGGTAGGACTTTCAAACGATACATCAGGAGGAATGAATCATGGACGTTATGACCGCCTACGAGCAGTGGCTGAAGGACTTTGCTGCCGACGCCGACACCATCGCCGACCTCAAGGCCATCGCCGATGATCCCAAGGAGATCGAGGACCGCTTCTATACCGAGCTGAGCTTCGGCACTGCCGGCATGCGCGGCGTGCTGGGCGCAGGCACGAACCGTATGAACCGCTACAATGTCCGCCGTGCCACCAAGGGTCTGGCGCAGTACCTGTTGCAGAAGCCCGAGGAGGCTGCCCGCGGCGTTGTGATCGCCTATGACTCCCGCCGTTTCTCTGCTGAGTTTGCCAAGGATACCGCGCTGGTGCTGGCCCAGGAGGGCGTGCCTGCCTTCCTGTTTGACGCGCTGCGTCCCGTGCCCGTGCTGAGCTATGCGGTGCGTCACCTGAACGCCATCGCCGGCATCGTCATCACCGCCTCCCACAATCCGCCCCAGTACAACGGCTACAAGGTGTACGGCGAGGACGGCGCGCAGGTCGGCCCCGAGGCGGCTGAAGGTATCACCAAGATCATCCGCGCCACCGCTTATACCGACTGCACCCTGATGGATGAGCAGGAAGCCCTCGACAAGGGCCTGCTGAAGTACATCGGCAACAAGGAAGTCGACGACGACTACATCGCCGAGGTCAAGACCCTGTGCGTCCAGCCCGAAATGCTGGAGAAGATGGGCGCGGAGCTGTCCATTGTGTATACCCCCGTGCATGGCTCCGGCAATGTGCCGGTTCGCCGCATCCTGAAGGAGATCGGCATCTCCAACGTCTCCGTCGTGATGGAGCAGGAGCTGCCCGATCCCGCTTTCCCCACCGTTAAGGTGCCCAACCCCGAAGAGCCCGACACCTTCCGCCTGGCCATCAAGCTGGCGGACGAGAAGGGTGCGAAGGTCATCTTCGCCACCGATCCCGACTGTGACCGTCTGGGCGTGGCCGTCAAGACCTCTGCGGGCGACTGGCAGCTGCTCACCGGCAACCAGATCGGCTGCGTGCTGCTGCACTACATCCTCTCCGCCAAGAAGAAGGCGAATACGCTGCCCCAGAACGGCGCGGCGGTGAAGTCCATCGTGTCCACCAGCCTGTCCAACAAGATCGCCGCGTCCTTCGGCGTGGAGATGTTCGAGACCCTGACCGGCTTCAAGTTCATCGGCGAGAAGATCCAGCAGTTCCAGGATACCGGCAGCCATACTTTCCTCTTCGGCTTTGAGGAGAGCTACGGCTTCCTGTCCTCCACCTTCGTGCGCGACAAGGACGGCGTCAACGCCTCCATGCTGATTGCCGAGGTTGCCTGCGCCTGCGCCGCCCAGGGCATCACCCTGTACGACTATGTGCAGTCCATCTTCGCCGAGTACGGCTACTTTGTGGAGAAGGTCGTGTCCGTCACCCTGCCCGGCAAGGAGGGCCTGGGCCGCATGAAGGAAATCATGGCTGGCCTGCGCACCAATCCTCCGGCGGAGATCTGCGGCATGAAGGTCACCGCTGTGCGCGACTACAAGACCGGCCTGCGCACCGCGAACGGCGTCAGCGAGCCCACCGGCCTGCCCACCTCCGACGTGCTCTACTTCGAGCTGGAGAACGGCAACTGGGTCTGCGTGCGCCCCTCCGGCACCGAGCCCAAGATCAAGCTCTACGTCAACACCAACGCCGCCGACAAGGCGACCGCCGAGCAGCTCAACGCTGACCTGCGCGTGGCCTCCGAGGCGCTGCTGAAGTAATTCAGCCAGGTAGATACAACGCCCGCTCCTGAAAAGGAGCGGGCGTTTGGCTTAATAATAGCTTGCTGAAGATTCCGTATCCACACTGGGCTTTGGTGTCTTGGTGGGCTTGGCGGTGGGGCTGGTCTGTTTCTTGCCGGGCGGGGCGTAGGTTTCGGTGTGGGTCACTACCCGCAGCTCCGGGCTGTAATACAGGTGGATATAGCTGGTGCCGGAGTCCGGGATGGTGTACTGTACGACGACGTTCACATAGGGCGTTTTCCATTCGGGCTCGTTGTCGCTGTTGTTGACGCTGAAGGTGCTCAACTCCTTACGGGTGTCCAGGGTCAGGGAGTAGGTGATGCGGGCGTAATTGCCAAAGTCCGCCCAGCGTTCGTCAATGATGTCGAACTGGAAGGTCTCCACCAGCATGTGGACATAGCTCTCCGCCAGGGGCGCGATGTTCGAGGGCTTGCCGGAGTATTTCTCGTAGATGAGGTAGTCCTCCGTGGTGACCTTCCCGGCGGTGGCATACTTGCCCATGTACGTTGTGAAGGAAGGGAGAGAAGGCCTGGAGGACTGTGAGATCTTATAGGGGTTGAAGGTTGCTGCGCTGGCCGTTGCGGACAGCAGACAGACGAACAGAGCAATGGCGATGATGCGTTTGAACATACGGGCCTCCTGATATGCAGCGACGCTTTTCTCCATTATACGGCATTTCTCCGAGAATGGCAAGGGCGGACTGGGCGATGCTGCGGCAGAAATGGCTGCGCCGCACATTTTCAGCGCTTTACAGGGGATCGGCTCTTTTCTTTTTCGACGGCATGTGCTATAATAAGATGATATCGTCTGCCCATCGGCAGCATATTGGTGGCAATACATTGGGGCGCGGCCCCTGAGGAGGAAATCCACATGTTCGGCAAGTTTATGAACAACTATTACTACGGCAAGTCCGGCAAGGGCGACTATACCCCTGAGGACCTGCCCAAGACCCGGTGGCAGCTCTTCTGGGAGATGCTGCGCGTGCGCTTCAACGCGCTGTGCCGGATGAACCTGATTTACATGCTGCCCTGGCTCCCTTATCAGTACGGGAACAGGTACAAGCCGGATCTGCGAAGTGAAAGATGGTCAAATGGAAGTCCAGGAGAGAAGTTGGTATGCATTCTTCTGGAGGTTCCGGATCAGGAAGTGCTAC
>JAFQIB010000113.1 GCA_017397765.1 Clostridia bacterium
GCTCGCGCCGACTAGCGAGAGCAAATGCTTGCATTTGCCGAGCATAGCCAGCGCCGGGCTTGTCCCGGTGATGGCCGAGTGACCAGTGAGTGAGTGCAAAACCTCGACAAAGTGCCTATAGCACTTTGTCGATACGCTGACGCTGCACAGCTTTCCTGCGTGCAGCGTCTTTTTGTGCTTTCTGTGTGTTTCCCTGTGCTTTCGATGTACTAGCGTTGCAAGGGGCTGTTTTGCATGGTATGATTTAGAAGAAAAAACTTTGTGATTCTCTTCGCAATATCCCCTTGACAACCGGCATCCCCCATGCTATAATTCATCGCATTAACACTTTATCGCGCTAAATTACCAGCGCATCAAGGAGGTCCGTCATGGAGCAGCGCAGGCTTCAAATTCCCAGCGGCATGCAGGATACCCTGCCGGGAGAATGTGCCCGCAAGCGTCAGCTTGAGGAGCAGCTGCGGCATCTGTTCACCCTGCAGGGCTATCAGGAGGTCGAGACCCCTATCCTGGAATACTACGACGCCCTGGATGACCGCACCTGGGGCTACCGGCCCGAGGACGTATGGAAGACCTTTGACGGCGCTGGGCGCATCCTGGCAGTCCGGCCCGATTCCACCATCCCGGCGGCCCGTATGGCAGCCGGACGGCTGGCCGGCGCGGCGCTCCCCCTGCGGCTTTGCTATCTGCAGTCCGCCACCAAGACGCTGACGGACACCTCCTCCCTCCTGTGCGAGGAGACCCAGTGCGGCGTGGAGCTGATGGGCGAAGCGTCCCCCGAGGCGGATGCGGAGGTCATTGCGCTGGCGGTGCGCGCCCTGGTAAACGCCGGACTGAAGGACTTCCAGATGGAGCTGGGGCAGGCCCAGTTCGTGGCCGGCTTCCTGCAGGAGGCCGGGCTGACCGAGGAGCAGAGCGCGGTGATCCGCGGCATGATCGAGCGCAAGAACGCGTTGGACATGCAGATGTACCTGGATAAGCTGGCCATCTCCGCCGACGTGGCGGCCCGGCTGATGCAGCTGCCCCGGCTCTACGGCGATCTGTCCGTACTGGATGAAGCCGAGCGGCTGACCCGACACCCCCTTTGCCTTTCCGCTATCGGCAATCTCCGGCAGATCCTCGCCATCCTGGCCGAATACGGCTGCGCGGACTGCGTGAGCATCGACCTGGGCATGGCCCCGCAGGCGAATTATTATTCCGGCGCGATCTTCCGCGGCCTGGTTGCCGAGCTGGGACAGCCGCTGCTCTCCGGCGGACGCTACGATGAGCTTCCCGCCCGCTTTGGCCGGGCGCTGCCCGCAACGGGCTTCGCGCTGTCGATGAAGCTGCTGCTGATCGCGCTGGAGCGGCAGGGCGCCAAATTCGACGCACCCGTCCCGGACGTAGCCCTCGCCTTCGAGCCGGGCTGCCGCCTGGCCGCCATCGCCTACGCAGGGCAGATGCGGGAAAAGGGCGTATCCGTCGCCATGATGTATGGCGCAAGCGCTGAGTCGCTCCGACACCGGGTCGATCAGCAGCTCGCCCAGTCCGCCGTGTACATCACGGCTCAGGGCATTCAACAGTATGGAAAGGCGGTGTTCTGATGCAGCCGGTCATTACCTTCGCGCTGGCCAAGGGCAGGCTGGCAGAGCAGGCCTTTGAGCTCCTGGAGCAGCTGGGCATCGATTGCTCCGAGCCCCGGCATCCCGGCCGTCAGCTGGTGCTGTGGGACAGAAAGAACAATGTGCGCTTCATCCTTGTCAAGCCCAGCGACGTCCCCACCTACGTCGATCATGGCGTGGCGGACCTCGGCGTGGTGGGCAAGGATACCCTGCTGGAATCCGGCCGCCCGCTCTACGAGGTGCTGGATCTGACCTTCGGCAGATGCCGGCTGTGCATCGCAGGCTATGCCGAGCAGCAGCAGAGCGCCACCCGCGCCACCTTCCGCGTGGCCACCAAGTACCCCAATGTGGCCCGCAGCTACTACGACAGCAAGGGACAGACGATCGAAATCATCGAGCTGCACGGCTCGGTGGAGCTGGGGCCGGTCATCGGCCTGTCCGACGTCATCCTGGATATTGTGGAGAGCGGCTCGACCCTGAAGGCCAACGGCCTGACCGTGCTGGAGGAGGTCTGTGAATGCTCCGCCCGCCTGGTGGTCAACCGGGTCTCCATGAAAACCAAGCGCGACCGCATCCGCCAGATCATCGACGGCATGGCAGAGCAGGTCGCCAGGCTCAACAACTGACGAAACCGGAGGATATGCATATGATCCCGATTCTGAATATGGCCGACGCGCAGGCCCTGAAGGCGCGTGTGATGAACCGTTCCCAGCTGCAGAACGAAGAGGTGTCCCGCCGGGTGAAGGAGATCGTCACCCACGTGCGCGAGGAGGGCGACGCCGCCCTGTTCGAGTACACCGCCCGGTTCGACAAGGCGCAGATCAACGCGGATAACGTGCTGGTCAGCCGTGAGGAGATTGACAAGGCCTACGAGGCAGCCTCCCCCGAATGGCTCGCCGCCATGCGCGAAGCAGCAAAGCGCATCACTGCCTTCCACGAGAAGCAGAAGCAGAACACCTGGATCAATTTTGACGCCGCCATCTCCCTGGGCCAGAAGGTCACGCCCCTGTCCCGCGTGGGCGTGTATGTGCCCGGCGGCACGGCGGCCTATCCGTCCTCCGTGCTGATGAACGTGCTGCCTGCCAAGGTTGCCGGCGTCAAGGAGATCGTCATGGTCACCCCGCCCGGCAAGGACGGCGGCATCAGCTATCCCCTGTCCCTGGTGGCGGCGGATATCGCAGGCGTGGACAAGATCTACAAGATCGGCGGCGCGCAGGCCGTGGCTGCCCTGGCCTTCGGCACGGAAAGCATCCCGCGGGTGGATAAGATCACCGGCCCGGGCAACATTTATGTGGCAAACGCCAAGCGCGAGGTCTTCGGCCACGTCGGCATCGACATGGTGGCCGGCCCCAGCGAGGTGCTGGTCATTGCCGACGACACGGCTGACCCCCGCTATGTGGCCGCCGACCTGCTCTCCCAGGCCGAGCACGATCCCCTGGCCGCCGCCATCCTCGTCACCGACAGCGCGAAGCTGGCCGACGCCGTGGACGCGGAGCTGGCCCGTCAGACGGCCCTCCTGCCCCGCCGCGAGGTGGTGGAGCAGAGCCTGTCCGCCTACGGCACCATCGTGGTCGCCCCGACCATGGCGGACTGCGCCGACATTGCCAACCAGATCGCCCCGGAGCACCTCGAATTGTCCGTGGCCGAGCCTTACGCGCTGCTGCCCCTGATCGAGAACGCCGGCGCCATCTTCATGGGCCACTACTCCCCCGAACCCCTGGGCGATTACCTCGCCGGCCCCAACCACGTCCTGCCAACCTCCGGCACTGCCCGGTTCTTCTCTCCCCTCTCTGTGGATGACTTTGTCAAGAAGTCCAGCCTGATCTGCTGCACCCGCGCCGAACTCGAGCGCGTGGCCGATCAGGTGATCCTGCTGGCCCAGCAGGAGGGCCTGGACGCCCACGCCAATTCCGTCGCCATCCGCTTTGGCAAAGAGATCAAAGCCAATATCGTCACGGATTGAAAAGGAGACCTGATGATGCGTACCGCCGCCTTTGAACGCAAGACCAAGGAAACCGATATCCGCCTGTGCGTCTGCCTGGATGGCTCCGGCAAGACGGAGCTTGCCACCGGCGTGGGCTTCTTTGATCACATGCTGGACGCGATGTGCCGCTTTGCCCAGTTCGACCTGGCCCTCACCTGCGCCGGCGATCTGGAGGTAGACGCCCATCACACCGTGGAGGACGTGGGCATCTGCCTGGGCAAGGCCATCCGCGAGGCCCTGGGCGACCGGGCCGGCATCCACCGGGTCGGCAGCGCCTATATGCCCATGGACGAGGCTCTGGCCTTCACCGCCATCGACGTGAGCGGCCGGCCCTACCTGGCCTTCTCAGCGGACTTCACCGCCCCCATGTGCGGCACGATGGACACCCAGCTGGCAGAGGAATTCTTCCGCGCCGTCACAGTGAATGCCGGGCTGACCGTCCACATCAACCTGCTGGCAGGCCGCAACGACCACCACAAAATGGAGGCCATCTTCAAGGCCTTCGGCCTGGCCCTGCGCGACGCTGTCCGCCTGGATGCGCGTATCCAGGGCGTGCTCTCCACCAAGGGCGCGCTGGACTGACCCAATTCCGAATTTCGCATTCCGAATTCCGAATTTGAAAATGACCGGAGGGAATTTTCATGATCCTCTATCCCGCCATTGATATGCTGGACGGACAGGCCGTGCGCCTGCGTCAGGGCAAGCGCGACGATGTGACCGTTTTCGGCAATCCCGTGGAGCTGGCGCAGAAGTGGCGCGCCACCGGGGCGCAGTGGCTCCATCTGGTGGATCTGACCGCCGCCTTTGAGGGCAAAACCGCCCATCTGCCGCTGATCCGCGAGGTCGTGAAGGCCTTTGACGGCCGGGTGGAGCTGGGCGGCGGACTGCGCACGATGGAGGATATCGCCCTGCGGGTGGAGGCCGGCGTGAGCCGCTGCATCATCGGCACAGCCGCGGCAGAGAATCCTGCGCTGGTAGCAGAAGCCTGCCGGCTGTTCCCCGGCAAGATCGCCGTGGGCATCGACGCCAAGAACGGCCTTGTCGCAACCCGCGGCTGGGTGGAAACCTCCTCGCTGACCGCTGTTGATCTCGCCCTGCGCATGAAGGATATGGGCGTTGATACCATCATCTACACCGACGTGAGCCGCGACGGCATGATGCAGGGCCCCAATGTGGAGGCCACCCGGCGGCTGATCGAACAGACCGGGATGGATATCATCGGCTCCGGCGGCGTGAGCTGCCTGGACGATCTGCGCAATCTGCGCGATGCAGGCTGCGCCGGCGCCATCCTTGGCCGCGCGATGTACGAGGGCGCTTTCACCGTCGAAGAGGCGCTGGCCGCCGTGAAGGAGGACTGACATGATCGACCGCAGCATTCCTTACTTCAACATCATCATGCGGTGCGACCGCATTCTCCCCATGGAGATCAAGCTGCCGGAGGGCTACAGCATCCGCCCCTATCAGCCCGGCGACGAGGCAGCCTGGGCCGATCTGGAATATGCCGCCGGGGAGTTCACCGACCGGGAGGCAGCCCTGAAGCTGTTCACCGAGCGCTATCTGGCAGAGCCTTCCCTCACGGACCGCATCTTCTTTGCCGTCGCACCGGACGGCACGATCGCCGGCAGCGCCATCGCCTGGGCACATGATCCCCGGGATATGGGGCTGCGCGCGCTGCACTGGGTGGTCGTAGCGGAGGCGCATCAGCGCAAGGGCCTGGGCAAAGCCCTGTGCCAGACCTGTCTGCGCCTTTTCCGCCGGGAGGACAACGCCCTGCCGGTCTACCTCCACACCCAGCCCTGGAGCTGGAAGGCAATCCTGCTCTACATCAAGCTGGGCTTCAAGCTGCAGCCCCAGGACACCTTCTATACCTATGAGAACCAGTATGCCCAGGCCATGGAGACCCTGAAGGGGATCGTCACCCCGGAGCAGTACGCAAAAATGGAGGCCAACTCCGCCTTCGTGGCCGCAGATTTCGACCCCGCTGCCCTCAAGTGGAACGAGGCCGGCCTGATCCCCGCCATCGCCCAGGACGCTGCCACCGGCGAGGTGCTGATGCTGGCCTGGATGAATCAGGAGTCCCTCCGCCTGACCATGGAAAGCGGCTTTGCGACCTACTACAGCCGCAGCCGGAAGCAGCTCTGGCTCAAGGGCGAAACCAGCGGTCACACCCAGCGGGTGATCCGCCTGAGCTACGACTGCGACGGCGACGCCATCCTCATGCAGGTGAACCAGATCGGCCCCGCCTGCCACACCGGCAAAAAGACCTGCTTCCATAACCCGGTTATGGCCGGCGAAATGCCCGCCACGGCGGATATCCTCAACACCATCGAAGCCACCATCCTGGACCGCATCGCCAACCCCAAGCCCGGCAGCTACACCAACTACCTGCTGGACAAGGGCGCGGAGAAGATCTGCAAGAAGGTCGGCGAGGAAGCCACCGAAACCGTCATCGCCGCCATGAAATCCGATGCGGACGGCCTGGCCGGAGAGGCAGCCGATCTGCTCTACCACCTGGCCGTGCTGCTGGCCCAGCAGGGCGTGGCCATGCAGGACGTCTGGGCAGTGCTGAAAAAACGACATACCTGATCCTCACGCGGATGCTCCACCAACCGGGCATCCGCTTTTTCATTATTTCTCCTGCCCACACCAACCTCAATATACGCCCCCGCCTCCCAAACGGAAATAAGTATCCCAATGAGGCTGTCACAACACTATCCCGCCAACCTCCGCAGGAGGTTGCCGCCTCCCACAACCATGCAAGCGCAGTCAACCACGCGCGACGCGAGGACTCTGTGAACTTGTTCACAGATCCGAGCCAAAGCTCGCCCAGCCAAATCTGCCCAAACGCGCGGCCCGAAGCCCGCGCCATGAGGGCGCGGCAAGCCGCCTCCAAAATCGCCATATGCTCCACGCGCAACCAACCCTGCATTCACCCCCAGCCTCAAACGCGAAACGGGAGTCCAGAGGGATGAAATCCCTCTGGCAGGTGCAGGGCAGCGCCCTGCCCGCCGGAGGCCCCATCTCTCCCGGGGACTTGCACGAAATCACCTTTTCCTGTATAATAGATGCAAACCTTTCGCAAACAAAGAAACAGGAGCTGATCCGCATGTCTGCCATCCGTGAACATGTGCTGCAAAACGGCATGACCATTCTCTGCTGGCACCAGCCTTATCTGCACGGCGTCGAAATGGGCCTGTACCTCAAGGGCGGCTCGATCTATGAGACCGAGGAAACCCAGGGCATCAGCCATCTGCTGGAGCATCTGTGCTTCCGGGGGCTGGGCGGGCTGAATCATGAGGTGCTGCAGCGCACACTGAACCGCTTCGGCGCGGATCTGGAGGGCATGACGACGGCGGAGGCCATCGTGTTCCGGCTGACGAGCCTGCCCCGCTTCTTCGACGGCATGCTGGAGCTGTTCACGAAGTTCTTCACCCTCTCGCCCTGGCCCCTGGAGGCGATCGAGAAGGAAAAGCATATCGTCCTGCGGCAGATCGAGCAGGCGGAGGAGGACTTTGACGAAGCCGTGGACCGCGCCTGGCGGGAAACGCCAGCCGGCGTGTTCCCCCGCATGGGCACGGCAGAGGCCATCAGCGCCCTCTCTGCTGAAACCATCTGGAACTGGCAGAATCTGATCTTCCAGCCCCAGAACGCCTGCCTGGTCATCACCGGCAACTTCTCCACCGGCATGGAGCAAACCGCCATTGAAACCTTTGAAGGCCTTGAGAACTACACCAGCGAGCCGCCCTTTGAGCAGCACATCCCCCTGGGCTTCTGTATGCGGGACGCATCGAGCGATCTGATTCTGGACGGCGATCCGGAAGCACAGGCGCAGGTGCACATCGCCTTTGACATCGACGAGGAGAACGTCTTCCCCCTGGCGGCGCGGATCGTGGATACGATCACTGCCGGCAGCGATGATTCCCTGCTCTTCCAGGCGCTGCGCGAGGAGGAAGCCCTCGTCGCCGAGATCGAAAGCTACATCCAGGAGATCGGCCAGTTCCACCGGCTGGTCATCCGCTATGACGTGCGGCAGGAGAAGCTGGCCGAATCCCTGCGCAAGGTGTTCATGTATCTTCACCGGCTGACCATGTACGTCCGGCCCATCCGCCTGGAGCAGGTGCGCAGCCGCTTCACCGTCGGCAGCGCGCTGGCGCAGGACAACGTGAGCGAAATGAACGAGCTGGCCGGCTGGGCCTGGGTGGCCGGAGACGTGTCCCGGGCAGATCTGGATGCGCAGTCCGCCCAGCTGAACGATCTGTCCGCCGAGGAGCTGCTGGATGCAGCCCAGACCATCTTCAAGCCTGAGAACCTCGTCATCAGCGTCGAGCGTGACCCCGAGGCCGTCACGGACGATCTTGGCAAGCTCTTTGCTGAACTGCGCGGCATGCTCTGATGCCGTTGCTGCAGTAAAGCCGATCCCCCATCGGACAAGGGCAGCGAGCGAATCAAAGGGCCGGCAGCATGCGTCGCCGCCCGGCACGACGTCCGCTGCGCCCGCAGCATGATCCCCCTTCCGCGGCACGCAGAGCATGTGTCGCGATTTCTATTTCACCGACAGGTGGTGACAATTCTGGACGCCAGAATCTATGAGTTTCTCTCCCTCGCCATGCGGTATTTCTTCACCCTGATGGGCGCAGTGATTGTATGGCGCTCCTTTTCGTGGCTGCGCAAGGACCGCAGGCAGAAGCATCGCCGGCTCAGGCAGCTGCCGGACGCCGGCACCATCGGCATCCTGACAGTCCTGCAGGGCGGCAGGCACCTCCGGGAGGGCGAGATGATCCCCGTGCCCCACGAGGGCGTGCTGGGGTATCTGCGTACCTGCGATGTGGTGGTGCCCGTGGATGACGTGGCGACCATGCATCTTGATTTCACATTTGCCGACGGCAAGGGCCTGTACATCTACCCCCGCCGGGGGTGTGAGGCCATCGTGGACGGCGTTCTCCTCTCCACCCGCAGGGACGGACAGCGCCGCCCCATGCAGCACGGCTCCGTGCTGGAGGTGGGCCAGGCCGTGCTGCGGCTGGGCGTATTCGCCGGGCTGGATGTGCAGGAAGCCGCGCCCGCGGTGTATCTGCCGCAGGATGAGCTGGCCGAGCCCTATCCGGTTGCTGAGGAGCCGGAAGACTGGTCACCCGAGCCTGCCATGCCGCCGCAGACGCCCTATCCCCATGTCCCCTATCCCATGCATCCCCCGGTTCAGCCGCCCTATGCACCGCCGCTGAATCAATCCCCCTGGCAGGGAGGTGACGACGATGCGCAGTAAGGATCTGGGCAAGCCCCTTTCCCGGGCAGTCACCGTCTTTTTCTTCGGCGCGTTCCTGCTCTTGTTCCTGCGGGACTTCAGGTGGCAGGCACTGGCGCTGGCCTTCGCCGTGCCGATGCTCAACGTGCTGACCACGGCAATCCTCCCCCGGCTCTTCCCCTCCGACAAGCTGCTCCTTTCCCTGACCAACTTCCTGTGCGCCCTGGGCGTGCTGGTGCTGTATGACACCAATCCCACCTACGCCTATTCGCAGGCTGTGTTCTATTTTGTGGGCCTGCTGGCTATGGTGGTCTGCATCTATGTGGTGCGGCTGCTGCGCTCCTTCCGCTTCCTTGTCTGGCCGATGATGCTGGCCGCCCTGGCGCTGCTGGCGCTGCCGCTGGTGATCGGCAAGGAAACCTTCGGCGCAAAAAACTGGTTCTATGTGGGCGGCGTGTCCGTCCAGCCCAGCGAGATCGTCAAGCTGGTGCTGGTGATCGTGCTGGCCCGGTTCATGGCCGACCGGCGGATGCTGCCCTGGCTGGTCTTCTCCGTGGGCTGCCTGGGCGTGCTGATGCTGCAGAAGGACCTGGGCACGGCGCTGCTCTATTTCTTCACCACTTTGCTGCTCTTCTACGCCTCCACCGGCAATCTGGCGCTGACGGGCATTGGCCTGGCAGGCGGCGCAGGCGCGGCAGTCCTGGGCTATAAGCTCTTTGCCCACGTCAAACGCCGCGTGGCCATCTGGCAGAACCCCTGGAGCGATTACGACAACGCCGGTTACCAGATCATCCACAGCCTCATGGCCATCGCCTCCGGCGGCCTCTTCGGCGTCGGGCTGGGGCTGGGCTCCCCCACCACCATCCCCGTGTATCATACCGACTTCATTTTCTCCGTCATCTGCGAGCAGTTCGGGCTGATCTTCGGCTGCTGCGTGCTGCTGATGTATGTGGCCATCATCTGGCGCGGCGCGACCATCGCCATGGCGACCCGCACCTCCTTCCACGGCCTGCTGGCCATGGGCATCACGGTGATGCTGGGGCTGCAGACCTTTGTCATCATCGGCGGCGTGGTCAAGCTCATCCCCCTGACCGGTGTGACCATGCCCTTTGTGTCCTACGGCGGCACTTCGCTGGTTTCCAGCCTCTGTCTGGTGGGCCTGCTGCAGGGCGTTGCCTCCATCAACGAGGATAATCTGAAGGAGGATACCCGGCTGGCAACCTACGGCGGATAAAAATCCTTCCCCTGCATATCCTGCAGCCCTGTCTGCAGCTGACGAAAGGAGGCGCACCCTCTGAAACAGCAGCGTTTTCGCTTCAAGCTCCTCGCTCTGCTTCTCTTCGGGCTTTTCGCCCTGCTGGCCGTGTACGGCATTTACTCCATCAACACCTACGGCAACCGCTGGTTCGCCTATGCCCGCAACCCCCGGGTGCGGGAGCAGAAATCCGCCGTCACCGCCGGCAGCATCTACGACCGCAACGGCGTGCTCCTCGCTTCTACCGTGGACGGCAAGCGCATCTATCAGCCGGATGAGGCCGCCCGGCGGGCCGTCGTGCACGTCCTGGGCGATGATGAGGGACAGGTCTCCAACGGCGTGGAGGGCTTCCAGACCGCCTATCTGTACGGCTTCAAAGCGTCGCTGGCGGAGCGCTTCAACGCCCTCTTCTCTGACGCCCCCCGGCAGGGCGACAGCGTCCGGCTCAGCCTGGACAGCGAGCTCTGCACCGCCATTACCGGCTATTTCAACGCCTATCCCGATACCCGGGGAAAGAACGGCGCGGCCGTCGTGATGAATTACAAGACCGGCGAGGTGCTGGCCGAGGTCAGCTTGCCCGGCTTTGATCCCGCTGTCAAGGGCGGCGTCTCCGCCGGCAGCGAGGTCTACTGGAACCGCGCGACCCAGAGCCTGTATCCTCCGGGATCTACCTTCAAGGTGCTCACCACCGCCGCCGCGCTGGAAAACATCCCCGGGGTGACGGACATGACCATTGCCTGTACCGGCGGTCTGGACGTGGACGGTCAGGCCATCCGCGATTACGGCAACGCCATCCACAAGAGCCTTACCCTCCGCCAGGCCTTCATCAAGAGCTGCAACAATGTATACGCGCTCCTGGCCCTGGACATGGGCGATCAGGCGTTGCGGAAGACAGCGGAGGCCTTTGGCTTCAATCAGAATTTCCTGTTCCGCGACCTCGTGGTGGAGAACAGCGTATACCCCACCACAAACCGAACCCGGTTCGAGGTTGCCATGAGCGGCTTCGGCCAGTCCTCCATCGGCGCGACGCCCATGCACCTGTGCCTGATCGCCTCTGCCATCGCCAACGACGGCGTGATGATGGAGCCCACGCTGCTCCGGCAGGCGACGACCCCCGGCGGTGCGCTCCGGGCAACCTTTGAGCCGAAGGTATACCGCACCGCACTGAAGCCGGAAACCGCCGCCGTGCTGCAGGACTATATGCGGGCGGTGGTCACCGGCGGCACCGGCACCCGGGCTGCTGTCAGCGGTCTGACCGTCTGCGGCAAAACCGGCTCGGCAGAATCCAGCCGCAGGGGCCGGGACGTGACCCACGGATTGTTCATCGGGTACATTGACAACGATGCGCTGCCCTTTGCGGTCTGCGTGGTCGTTGAGGACATTGCGGACGGCGAAGGCGGCGGCTCCACCGCTGCGCCGATTGCCGGGGATATCATCAAATACCTGCGCGACAATGCAGAAAAAGTTTCCAACTGAGGAGGCCCTTTCATGATCAGCATGTGCCCCCAATGCGGCAGCAACCGCTGGAACAAAACCGCCACGGCCACGCACCTCACCTGCCCGGAATGCGGCCACTCCTGGCCCTACCGGCGTGGGCCGCTGCTGATCCTGACCGGCTGCAGCGGCGTAGGAAAGACCACCACAGCCATCTGTCTGTTCGGGATGACGAAGGATTTCGCCGTGCTGGATGCTGACATGTTCTACATCCCGGATGACAATCACCTTTCCTCCATGCTGGAAAAAGTCTGCAACCTGTCCGCCGCCTTCAATCAGCAGGGCACGCCGCTGCTGTGGACCCTGACCGGCGGCCTCGACCTGCTGAAGAACACCTACCATCGCCGGTTTTTCTCCCAGGTGAAGTGCCTTGCCCTGACCTGCGAGTCCGACGAGCTCCGCCGCCGGATGACCGAAGGGCGCGGCATCACAAATGAGCGCTGGCTGAATGGCTCCATGGAGTACAATGCGTACTTCCGCACCCATGATGTACTGGGAGATGTGCACTTTGACAAGCTGGACATCACACAGCTGACCCCGGATGAAGCCGCGGAGCATGTCTGCACCTGGGTGGCAGCACAGCTGATTCCCTCACGCAAAACGCCGGACTGACATCGCATCAGTCCAGCGTTCAGACCATTGACAAAGGTACGCATTTGCCCCGCAAAGGGATTTCGCCTCTGCGGAGGCGACCAAAGGGCTTTCCGATCGCCCTTTGGAAACCTTCGGATGCATGCCTTTCGTGAAAACCTGGTTTGTTGATAAACTGAACGCCGGACTGACATCACATCAGTCCGGCGTTTTTCATATTTGAAAGTTTTCCTTGACTTCCTTCAGCAGCACGGCTTTCTCCACCAGCGGATTCCCCGTCCAATGGCTGGGAACAAAAACCTGTGTCTGCAGCGATTTCAGCACCCTCAGCATGCCCTTCGCTTCCCCCTGTCCCGTTCCGGGACGAGCATATATCAAATCGCCGATGAAGGTGTACAGGCTGTCCACCGTGATGATCAGGCTCCCCGGCGCATGAGGCGACACGCAGGGCTGTACCTCGATGGTCACGCCATCGCGGATCGTCAGCGGCTTGTCCACCAGCGTACCGCCGGCGATATACTTCATGGTGCGCGCGCCTGCAAGGATCTGATCCGGCGCAAGGCGGCTCAGGTTGGCAATGTGGTCGCGGTGGAAATGGCTGAGGATCACCGTTACCGGCTTATTCAGCGCCGCAATCGCTTCGTAAGCCGCCTCCGACGCACCTGCGTCAAACACATAGTACCGCGCGTCGCCCTCGATGATGAATACATCCGCGGAGAGCGGTTCGGAAACGGCAGGAATGTGTCGGATACGGTCTGCAATGGTCTGCACAGGAACGTCTCCTTCCTTCATTGGGCACATCAGTTGGCGCCGCTTCGCTGCCGTATGACCATTCCGGCAATGAAGCAGCCGACGCCCGCCAGATACACGGGCACGGCAATCATCCCCGGGAGCTCACAGACAAAGCGGTTGACAACGATGCAGCCCGCGTTGATCAGCAGCCCCAGCGCCATGAAGATATTCATTCCCCATCCGCTCCCTTCCGGCCCAACAGGCGCAGCTTGAAGGCCTTCACCTGCGTCAGGCTGCCGGTAGCATAGAGAATGCCCATCAGCAGCGCCCAGAACAGGATGCCCGTGCAGGCCCCCTCCGTAAAGCCCAGCCAGAAGCTGCTTTCCAGCTCCAGAAACTTCAGCACCACGCTGACGATCAGGGCCAGCATGCCGATTGACAGATACGCCAGCACCGTCCGGGTGATGCGCTTCTTGTCCTCATTGGAATACTCTGCTGCCTGCAGAACGGTTTCCTTCATTTCATGATTCATTTGCTCGCTTTTCCTTTCTCCGTTGAATAGTTCCCGCAGCTCCACCTGATAGAAATCTGCCATCTCCATCAGCAGATCCAGATCAGGCAGATTGCTGCCGGTTTCCCATCGGCTGACCGTCCTGCGGGAAACATTGAGCTTCTCCGCCAGCTGCTCCTGGGTGATCTTTTTCTCATTGCGCAGCGTTTTAAGGAAGCTGCCGATTTTGACTTGATCCATGGGGGTTCCTCCTTTCGGATACCAGCATAGGCCCCAATGCGGGCAAAAACCAGGACACAAAGCGAGCAAAAGGCTTGATTTTTGCCATGGGACATGGGATGTCTCCCGAAAAACTCCGGCGGTTTTCTCCCCAATTGGGATGCATCCGTCAAAGCAGGTCATTCGCAGCGGATCAGCTTGGCGCCAAGCTTTTTTTGCCAGAACGCACCCATTGCCAGTTGAATCGGTCCGGCCTTGGTTGTCCGCGTCAGCCTCGTCAGCAGCATCCCCGTCTCAGTGAAGGACAGCTGAAATGTAATCGGCACCGTCCCGTCAGGCAGCTCATTGTACAGGGTGATCTGCATCAGCCCTGGGTCAAATACATATGCCATGCCGGCACAGCCCAGCTGATTGCTCAGCCGTGTCATTGCTTCTTCAGCAGGGATCGGCAGCCTGTAGCAGAAGGTACGCTTTTGCCACATTTCCCTGTACGGCACAGCCACTGCCTGGCCCTGTGCGTGCCACTCCTTGATTTTCGGAACCACGATCAGCGCAGCGAATACCAGCAGTGCAAGCCAGAAAGCAAACCAGCCCATACTTCCCTCCGAATACGAAAAAGAGCCGTCCAGTGACGACTCTTGATGGAGCGGTAGACGAGGCTCGGACTCGCGACCTCCACCTTGGCAAGGTGGCGCTCTACCAACTGAGCTACTACCGCAAAACCGCTTATGCGGTGGATGGCAGATGGAGCGGGTGACGGGAATCGGACCCGCGTAGCCAGCTTGGAAGGCTGGAGCTCTGCCATTGAGCTACACCCGCGAAGAAAATGGAGCGGTAGACGAGGCTCGGACTCGCGACCTCCACCTTGGCAAGGTGGCGCTCTACCAACTGAGCTACTACCGCATATCGGGTGCCATGGAAAGTGTGCGGGCGATGAGACTCGAACTCATACGCCTTAGGCACCAGATCCTAAGTCTGGCGCGTCTGCCATTCCGCCACGCCCGCATGACGTTCCAGAGGGCAGATGGGAATGACCCATTGGAGATTCGAACTCCAGACACCTTGATTAAAAGTCAAGTGCTCTGCCAACTGAGCTA
>JAFQIB010000114.1 GCA_017397765.1 Clostridia bacterium
GACCGCCGGAACCTATGAGGGCGAAATGTATGAAGAAAAGAGCGACAGTACATTAAAAAGACTGTTTACAAAGGATGGATTGTTAAAAGGATTTATCCTGATTGGCAAGACCGAACGTGCCGGTATCTATACCTCTCTCATCCGTGAAAGGACGCCTCTTGACACGATTGACTTTGAAACAATGAAAAAAGTGGCAACTTCCGTTGCATTTTCTCCCGAAAATCGTAGAAAAAAGTTTGGAGGTGTGGTATAAATATGTCGATCAATGCCAAAGAGCTTGATTACAGGGCCTTGAACGAGGCGCTGCGGAAAGCCGCCGGGGAAGTAACCCTTGAGGATTGCTGCGGCCAGCGCTTCATCGCTGCCGGAATGATCAACGGGCACATCACCATCAGCGGCATCCCTGGCAATGCGCTGGGCGCTTACCTCAATGGCGCCATGATTACCGTTAGGGGAAACGCGCAGGACGCAGTCGGCGATACGATGAACGAAGGGAAGATCGTTGTTCATGGCAACATCGGCGATGCTGCCGGTTACGCCATGCGCGGCGGAAAAATCCTTGTCAAAGGGAATGCCGGCTACCGCGCAGGAATCCATATGAAAGCCTACGAGGATAAGATCCCCGTGATGGTGATCGGCGGAGGGGCAGGCAGCTTCCTGGGCGAATACCAGGCAGGCGGCGTCATCATCGTTCTTGGCCTTGAAGCTGGGAACAGGAAGATCGTCGGATCCTTCCCCTGCACAGGAATGCACGGCGGAAAGATGTTCCTGCGCTCTGACTGCAGGGACATCAGCTTTCCAAGTCAGGTGACGGCTCGCCCTGCGGATGAAACGGACCTGGCAGAAATCAAGGCGGATATTGCCGAATTCTGTGAGGCTTTCGGTTACGATGCAGGAGAGATCCTGTCCGCCTCCTTCACAGTTGTGACGCCGGACAGCAAGAACCCATACAAGCAAATGTATGTAGCAAATTAACGAAAAGAGGTACACCGCTATGAAGTATTCAAAGGGAGAGGTCATGCAGTACGTACGGGAGGAAGACGTGAAGTTCATCCGTCTTGCTTTCTGCGATGTATTTGGCAGACAGAAAAACATTTCAATCATGCCGGAGGAGCTGCCTCGCGCCTTTGAATATGGTATTGCATTCGATGCATCCGCCATCGCAGGCTTTGGCGATGAAACAAAGTGCGATCTTCTGCTTCACCCGGATCCTGACACGCTGATGATCCTTCCGTGGCGTCCTGAGCATGGGAAAGTCGTTCGGATGTTCACCAGCATATCCTATCCAGACGGTACACCCTTCGAATGCGATACCCGCAGTCTGCTCAAAAGGGCGGTGGAAGATGCGCGGAGGGCAGGATATACCTTTGCCTTCGGCGCGGAACAGGAATTCTATCTGTTTGAGCTTGATGAAAAGAACAAGCCGACAAAGATCCCCTACGATGAAGCAGGATATATGGATATTGCTCCTGAGGACAGGGGGGAGAATATCCGCCGGGAGATCTGTCTGACATTGGAGCAGATGGGCATCCGTCCTGAAAGCTCGCACCACGAAGAAGGTCCCGGCCAGAACGAAATTGACTTCCGTTATTCTGATCCGCTGACTGCGGCTGACAATACGATGACCTTCCAGACCATCGTCAAAACGGTTGCGCGCCGCAATGGCGTACATGTGGATTTCGGCCCGAAGCCGCTTGAAGACAAACCCGGCAATGGCTTCCATATCAATATGTCCGTCAAGCCCTGTGATGATCCTGACAACCTTTACTATATGATTGCCGGTGTGCTCGACAAGGTTGTGGATATGACCGCGTTCCTCAATCCCACCGAAGCGTCCTATCAGCGCTTTGGCAACCATAAAGCTCCTGGTTATGTTTCATGGTCGAGCGAGAACCGCTCCCAGCTCGTGCGGATTCCTGCTGCCGTGGGCGAGTACCGCCGTGCGGAGCTTCGTTCCCCCGATCCGCTGGCCAATCCATATCTTGCCTTCGCACTCATGATCTATGCAGCGCTGTCCGGCCTTGAAAGCAGGCAACCGCTGCCGGAAGCCGCCAATATCAATCTGTATAAGGCGGATGCCCAAACCTTGTCCAGGTTCAGAAAACTGCCCGAGACGCTGAACGCCGCCTGCAGCATTGCAGCAGAAAGCGACTTCATCAAGGCGCACATTCCTGCTGCAATTCTGGACATCTACTGTCATCAATAAAGCTGAATAAAAGCTCAGAAAGGAGGGAGCAGCATGAGCCTGAAGGAACGGGTTTACAGCGTTCTGGTCATATCAGCAGCAGAAGGCTTCAATGATGCGCTCGCCGCCCTGCTCCCTGAGGCAAGATACTCCCCTGTGCAATTCGCAACGAATGTCGGCGCTGCCAGGCGTGCCCTTGCCGAACGTGCTTTTGATATTGTTATCATCAACTCGCCTCTGCCCGATGAAACGGGCATACGGTTCGCCATTGATGCCAGCAATTCAAAGGAAACGGTCGTGCTTCTGATGATCCGGGCAGAGCTTCAGGAAGAAGTCTTCGACAGGGTTGCTGAGCATGGCGTATTTGTTCTGTCCAAGCCGACCGCAAAGCCCATCATCACAACTGCGCTCAGCTGGCTGTCAAGCGCCCGGGAAAGGCTCAGAAAAACCGAGAAGAAAACGCTCTCCATCGAGGAGAAAATGGAAGAAATTCGCATTGTAAACCGTGCGAAATGGCTGCTGATCAGCGAACTCAAATTCGATGAGCCCGGGGCGCACCGCTACATTGAGAAGCAGGCAATGGATCGCTGTGTGTCCAGGAAAGTTATTGCGGAAGAGATCATTACGACGTACTCGTGACCTGTCGATATTGGGCAAAGATGTTCTTGACACCTTTGGTGAGATTGTGGCACAGGCAAAAGCAGAGCTCATCAAGTTTGGCATGATCCGGAGAATTGGGATCTGAACAATCTGCGCCGAATTTGGACGCATCATGTATATGCCGGGGGAAAACAATGCACGAGATCGCTGTGAGTACAAAGGATTTATATCGAGGGATGATGCAACAAAACAATCCACCTTACCTCTTACTTAATCAGATAAAAAATACCGCGGGCACAATAAAACTGTGTGCTGGCGGTATTTCGTTATGAATGTCTGAGTCTATCAACCATCTATTGTGTTGCGATCAGTTGCCGGTAAGAAATGTGTAAACACCCTTGACAAAACAACTCGAAGCAAAATCACGCGAAAATCGCCGCACAGGGGCTTCGCCCCGTTTAACCGCCCCGAAGGGGCTCGCCGATTTCCGATCTAAAGTCAGAGGGCTTGCGAGCCCTCCGACACCTCCCGGGGTTTGTTGATGGTCTGGCCCGCAGGCCAAGACAGGGCCTGCGGGTTCGATTTGTTCTGATAGCTGCTGCAGTCATCATGTTCTGTCAAGGATCAGGTCAGCCTTCCGCCGGCGTCATCCCCTGCAGCGGATTCCAGGTTCCCCTGATATAGCACCCGAGGAACAGCCCGAAGAGGAGCAGATTATGGGCGATCATGCAGGCCCAGGCGGACACAAGGCCCAGGCCCAGCATCGTCGTGCAGACCCAGGTGCCCGCAATGCGCACCAGCCACATCCCTGCCACATTGAAGATGAAGGGCAGCCTTGTGCGGCCGACGCCCTGCATCATGCCCTCCACAATAATGGAAAAGCCGTAGAAGGGCTCGGAGACGGCCACCATCCGCAGGACCGTCACGCCCAGGACAATCACGGCTTCATCCGCAGAGAAGAGCCGGACCAGCGGCTCGGCAAACAGGAAGAGCAGTGTGCCGGAAACCACCATCAGCGAGACCTCGATGGGGATGAACATCCGGGCCAGCCGCTTCATCCGCTGCGGGTCCTTCGCGCCGTAGGCATTGCCGGCCAGCGTTGCCGCGGCAGTCTGCATCCCGTAGCCGGGGATATAGAAGAGGCTCTCCACCGTGTTGGCAACGGTATGGGCAGAGGTTGCAATCTCCCCCAGGGCGTTGATCATCGCCGCAAAGGCCACATAGCCCAGGGACGTGCCGAAGCGCTGGAACATATTCGGGATCGCCACCCGCAGCGTGGGCCGCAGGATCTCCCCGTCCGGGCGGAAGCGCTGGCCCCGGGGCGACAGCATCGGATGCCGCCACAGCACCACCGTGATGTAAATGCCGCCCACTGCCACCGCAATCGCACTGGCTGCCGCCGCACCCACGATGCCCAGCCCTGCGCCGGGCATCGTAAAGCTCAGCCCCGCCACCTCCAGCGGCCGGGTGGGATAGATCAGCAGGAAGTTCAGCACCACATTGATGATATTCACGAAGACGCCGACCTTCATCGGCGTTTTGGTATCCCCGGCTGCACGCAGCACCGTACCGAAGATGATCGTCGCCGCGCGGAAGAGCATGGGCGTATACAGGATAAAGAAGTACTGGGAAGCCAGGGGCCGGATGGCCTCCTTGACCTGCATCCAGACCGGGATCTGCCCGGACAGGCCCAGGGTGATCCCCGTAAACAGCAAGCCCATCGCCGCAGTCACCAGCACCGCCTGGGCAGCAGCTTTGGCCGCAGCATCGCGGTCGCCCGCGCCGCAGGCCCTGGCAATATAGGACAGGAAGCCCACGCCCCATGCACTCACCATGCCGCCGATCAGCCAGCCCACCGTCGTGGTTGCGCCCACCGCTGCCATGGCATTGGTGCCCAGCGACCCCACCATGGCGGTATCGATATACTGCACAGCGGTCTGCATCAGCTGCTCCAGCATGGTGGGCCAGGCCAGCGCCAGGATCATGCGGATCGTCTTTTTATCCAGCGATCTGAAGATGTTGCACATAACATACCTCGTCATTTTCATGGAAACCACACGCTCCCATTGAAGCAAATTTTCCTCCCCTTGTCAACCTGTTTCGGCCAAATTGATTGCATCCCCCTTGATTCTTTCGGCAATTTATGGCATGATAGCAGGGTATGCACCCAGCGTATCAATCAGCGTTGAAGCTCAGTTGATCTTCAGTTGATACAATTGTGCTACAATCAGGAAGTCCAACCAATTTCCTGATGAAGAAAGGACCCCTGCCATGATCAAGATCATTTCCGACAGCACCTGCGACCTCTCCCCGGAGCTGATCGCACGCTATGATATCACCATCCTCCCCCTGCACATCATCCTGGGCGAACAGGATTATCTGGACGGGCAGGGCATCACGCCGGACGAGCTGTACCGCTGGTCCGACGAAAACCGCAACTCCCCCAAGACCGCTGCCATCGCCCTGGAGGACGCGCTGACCGCCCTGAAGGCGGCCGCTGAGCAGGCGGATGAAGTGATCTGCTTCACCATTTCCGCCAGCATGTCCTCCACCTTCAATGTGCTGCGCATGGCGGCGGACCAGACTGCGCCCGGACGCATCCATGTGATCGACAGCAAGAACCTGTCTACCGGCGTGGGGCTCCAGGTGGTCGCCGCTGCAGAAATGGCCCGCCAGGGGCTGAGCGCCGCAGAGATCGTGGAGAAGGTCAAGGCGCTGCGTCCGCTGGTCCGCGCCAGCTTTGTGGTGGATACGCTGACCTACCTGCACCGCGGCGGCCGCTGCTCCGGTGTGGCCGCTCTGATGGGCGGCGCGCTGAAGCTCCATCCCCGCATCGGCGTGGCGGAGGGAAAAATGTCTGCGGGCAAAAAATACCGCGGCCGGATGGACCGCGTCATCCGCGATTATGTGGCTGATATGCAGCCCGAGCTGCTTGCCGCCCGCAAGGAGCATGTCTTCATCACCCATTCGGGCTGCGACGAGAACGCCATCGCGTCTGTCTACGGCATGCTGGATAAGCTCCATCACTTTGATGAGATCCATGTCACCCGGGCAGGGGGCGTCGTCTCCAGCCACTGCGGCCCCGGCACGCTGGGCGTTCTGTTCATTGCCGGCAACTGAAAGGAGTCCTGTCTATGAAGCTGCGTCCCCCCGTGATCGATTACCGCCGGCTCCGGCCCGGCAATCTGCTGTCGCCGGAATTCCGCCATGTGCTGCTCCTTTTGTACTGGCTGGCCTATCTGCTGTCCTTCATCCTGCTGGAAAGGCTGCTCCCCGCCGCAACCTACAACACCGTCTGGTGCAAGCTGGATGATCTGATCCCCTTCTGCGAGTGGTTCATCTTCCCCTACATGTCCTGGCATGTATCGCTGCTGTGGATGTCGCTGTACACGCTGGCCTATGATATTCCGGCGTTCAAGCGCTTCATGTGGTATCTGATCCTGACCACCGTACTGGCGGAGATCGTCTACGTCGTCTGGCCCAGCCAGCAGCTTTTGCGGCCCGATCTGGCAGCGCTGGGCCGCAGCAATCTCCTGACCAAGCTCTGCGGTATCATCTACACCGTGGATACCAACACCAACGTCTGCCCCTCCCTGCACTGCATCGGCGGCTTTGCCATTCTCTTTGCCGCGCTGGATATGCCCCGCTTCCGCACAAAGGGCTGGACGGTGTTCTTCGTGATCTTCGCGCTGCTCATCTGCGCCTCCACCGTGTTCATGAAGCAGCACTCCATTGTGGACTTCTTCGCTGCCATTCCGGTGATCCTCATCGGCTGGCTGGCCATCTATCTGCCGCCCATGATCGGACACAGGACTGCATAATCTCCCGGCGGATTCTTTCCGCCGGTTTTTTCATGCCCGTTGGACAAACCCCGCCTTGCCGGTGTCTAATAGGATGGTAGGAGGTGACGAACCATGACTGACCGCAGCAAATCCGGCCTGCCCCCGGAGAAAGACGAGCGCCTGTCCGAATGGCTCAGCGCGTATGGCGACCTGATCAACCGCACATGCGTCCTGATCCTGGGCGACAGAATGCTGGCAGAGGATGCTGCGCAGGAAACCTTTATCCGCGCATGGAAATCGATGGACAAATTCAAGGGAGATGCGTCTCCCAGGACATGGCTCACCCGAATCGCCATCAATGTCTGCCGCAATGTCCGCCGCACAGCATGGTTCCGGCGCATCGACAAGCGGATCGCCCCGGAGGAACTTCCCCTTTCCAGCCCTGCGGAGGACAGGACGCTGCTCCTCACCGTCCACCAGCTGCCGGAAAAGTACAAGCAGGTCATTATCCTGCGGTACTATCACGGGCTGTCCCTGGACGAGACTGCAAGGGTGCTGGGCATCAGCCGCTCGGCGGCGCACCACCGCCTGCAGAAGGCGCTGAAGCAGCTGCGCCTTGACCTGGATGAAGGGAGGGATGAGCATGACTGAACGCGACCTGCAAAGAATCCTCACCTACAGCGTACAGGGCGTGCATCTCTCCGACGAGGCCAAGCGGCGCATCCGCCTGGCCGTAAAGGAGGAACGACCTGTGAAAGCCAAGAAAACCATTGCCGTGATCCTGGCAATGCTGCTGGCCCTGAGCGCCGGCGTAGGCATTGCCGCAGAGCTGGGCATGTTCGATTTCCTGTCCCGGAAAATGGGACAGACCGTGCTGCCCGGCGCCAATGACCTGGTGCAAACCAACATTGCTTCCGGCGAAACCGACCATGTGGCCTATACCATCCGGCAGGCCGCCTATGACGGCAGATCCGCCACACTGCTGGTGGAAATGCGGCCCAAGGACGATCAAACCCTGCTGATTGGCCCAACCTGGATGCTGGAGGACGAGCTCCGCTGGTACGCCGGCGGCATTGCAGACAGCGATTCCCGCACCATTGCCCAATACGCCGCCGACAACGGCTTCACCCGCATTGTCGAAGCCCGCGTAGATTTCGGATTCACCGTGGATACTTCCTGCATTGACGAGTGGAACAACAACGTGATGACTGCGCTGTATTCCTTCTCCGCAGAGGGAAGCGAGCTGATCTGGCCGATTGAATACTGCGCCTATGACCATCTGACCAAGACCTCCCAGCGCACACCGGACAGCATCCCCCTCAAGGCCGATCCGACGCCCCTGTGGCAGGTCAGCAGCAGCGAAAGCTTCGACGCGCCGGACTACGGCCTCCGGATCGACGGCGTGACCATCACCGGCACCGCAGTACAGAGCTACTGGGAGATCACCTGCACCGTCACCGATGCAGAAAAGGCCAACAGCTTCGGCTGGAACAGCAACCTGGTGGATATGAACAAGCAGTATCTGCCCAATGGCGTACTGGGCGTATTCAGCTGGCCCTCCCCTGAAAGGAACGGACAGCAGCTCGTCATGCCCGGCACCATCGCCGCGACGGAACAGCCGCCGGAGCAGCTGATGATCCTCCTTCGCAACTGGGAAGACCATACGCTGAACAAGTACTTCCCCATCACCCTCAGATAAGCATGCAAAAGCCCTCCTGCAATGTAGAGGAAGGTTTACCCCTCCTCGTCATGAGTCGCGGGAAATACAGTAAATTCAAGCAGTTATGGCTTGAAGGGAAACCTTCAAATACATAGCTGCTTTTTCTATTGCAGCAGAAAGCGAGGATACCCCATGAAACTGACCTATCGCCGCTGCGGAGACTACTACCTGCCCAACATCGGCATCCCTGCCGAAGACATGCGCCCGCTTGGCAAGTACGGTAGAATGCGCTTGCGTTACTTCCGGGAGCATCGTTCTCTCCTGTTCAATCAGCTCCTGCTGTCCGGCAAGCTCATGAAGCACCTGTATTATCATGAGAAAGCATAACAATTTCTATATCATCGGTGTGGACGCTGGCTACGGCAACATGAAGACTGCCCGCACCATCTACTCCACGGGCCTGGTGGCGATGGACACCAAGCCTTTTTTTGATGGCGACATTCTTGAGTATAACAACACTTGGTATCGCATTGGCGAAGGTCACAAGGCCTACAACTCTGACAAGACTGCTGACGAAGATTTCTTTATCCTGACGCTGGCATCTATCGCTGCCGAGCTGAGTACGGAGCAGATCACCGAGGCCAATGTGCATCTGGCGCTGGGTCTGCCCACGACCTGGACAGGTCGACAGCGGGAGGAGTACCGCCGCTACATGATGCGCAATCCAGATGTACAGTTCACCTTCAATGATGTTCAGTACAACATCCACCTGATTGATTGTAGCGTATTCCCACAGGGCTATGCAGCTCTGGTACCTCTGATGGACAATGATAAGAAATACAACAACTTCCGTCAGTTCGTCGGTACCGTGATAATGGCAGACATCGGCAACGGCACCATGAACATTATGCGGCTGGTAGATGGCAGACCCAACGACCAGCATTGCTGGACGGAAGTACTGGGTGTGAACCAGTGTGTACTGACCGTTCGCAAGCAGATGACGGACAAGTATGGCATTGACATGCCGGAGAGCGTTATTGAGCAATTCCTGCGCACCGGCACGGCAAACCTGGCGCGGGAACTCCTCGACAACCTGACCGACATTGTGCGCGGCTATGTGACCGTCCTGTTTGATGCCCTGCGTGTTCATGGCTATGACGCCCGCCTGATGAAGCTCTTTGTGATGGGCGGTGGCGGCTGTCTGGTGAAGAACTTCGGCAAGTACGATCCCGGCGCGGTTGTTTTTGTGGATGACCTGCATGCATCCGCCAAGGGCTATGAGTACATGGCGCAGGGCGTGATCTGGCGTAATGAGCGTCTTGCCCGAAAGGCCGGTGATTGATATTGTGCGTGAAGGCTATCACTGTTCGGTTTCACCTGTCGCACCCAGCTGAAAAGCAGGCGTGGGACAACCTCAATGCCCTGCGGAGTGAACGGCATCAGTCGTTCAGTCAGCTGGTTGCAGAGGCTGTCAATGCCCACTGCACAGAGAATGTACATCTGTCTGGCACTGAGAAAGACGAGCTTGTGCAGGAAATTACAGAATCGGTAGCACTCAGGCTTCAGCAAATGCTTCCGGCATATCTCGCTGGATACTCTGCTGGAGCGAATGCTCCAGTTGTCATGCTCCCCGCAAACGCTGCGTCATCTCAGAACGCTGCAACACCTACCCAGCAAGATAGTGATGACGCAATGCTCGATTTTGGCGACAGCTGCATGGATTTCGACTTCATCGGCGGCTGAGTCGGTGCATCAATCTGCCGCACGTTTCACGTTATTTGCATCAAAATGATGCAACCCCATCAAAGAACACAACAACATCTGCACCAGAGTGGTGCATGCTTGCATCATTCTGGTGCATTCAAGGAGGAACATTATGAAGATCAATATCGACGAACTGCTGGCGAATATGCCCAAGGACGAGGATGAGCTGAAGACGGTTCAGGAAAAGCACCGCAAAATTCTGACCGACAACCGGGAAAAGGAGAAGCAGCGGAAGGCTCGCACCCACCGGCTCTGCGAACACGGAGCCATCCTGGAGGCCTGCTTCCCTGAGACCATCCAGATGGACAACGCCCAGTTCTCTGCTTTCATGCAGGAGCTGGCTGCTGGCCGGTGACCATGCAAGGGGGCGTTCCGAGGGTAACCTCGGGGCGTCCCCAACAAGAATAACCACGAAGTGGCACTGATACATACATCGGCCCGTGAAAGCTGGCGCTTCCCCGGGCTTCGCTCGGCGATTGCAAGCAATCGCTCTCGCTCGTCATGCTGAAGCATGACCTCTGTGGTCGGCCCATGAAAGCCAAGGCTTCCCCGGGCTTCGCTCGGCGATTGCAAGCAATCGCTGTCGCTCGTCATGCTGAAGCATGACCTCCCCGGCCAGCGGGCCAACGTAGGTCGTGCGATCTGCGATGCTCTGTTGCGGACTTCGCCGCGATG
>JAFQIB010000115.1 GCA_017397765.1 Clostridia bacterium
AGGCGCTCGCGCCGACTAGCGAGAGCAAATGCTTGCATTTGCCGAGCATAGCCAGCACCGGGCTTGTCCCGGTGATGGCCGAGTGACCAGTGAGTGAGTGCAAAACCTCGACAAAGTGCCTATAGCACTTTGTCGATACGCTGAGCGCCGGGTATGTCCCGGCGCTTTTGCTGTCACGGGATCATCGGAGCAAATTGTCCTTCTGCTGTTCTGCCAGCCGGAACAACAGGAAAACCGGGGCATTCCGGCGAATATTGATCTTGTAGTACTGTAGAACGGAGGGTTCCCCATGAATATTGCAATCATCGGCCTGGGCCTGATCGGCGGCTCCCTGGCCCGGACCATCAAGCTCCACACGGAGCATACCGTCTTTGGCTGCGATATCAACGAGCAGACCATTCAGCAGGCCTTCCTTATGGGCGCCATGGACGAGGAGCTGACGGATGAAAAGCTCCGCACCTGTGATCTGGTGCTGATCAGCCTGTATCCCGGTGCGATCATTGACTGGGTGAAGGCCCATGCGTCTGATTTCAAGCCCGGCTGCATCGTCATCGACTGCGGCGGTGTGAAGCAGCATATCTGTGCGGAGCTGACGCCGCTGGCCCGGGCAGGGGAATGGCACTTCCTCGGCGGTCATCCCATGGCGGGCCGGGAGCATTCCGGCTTCCGCTATGCCAAGGATGATCTGTTTGACAATGCCAGCATGATCCTTTGCACCGATGGCAGTGACGATCCGCAGCTGCTGCAGACAGCCCGGGACTTCTTCCTGGATCTGGGCTTCCGCCGGGTGCAGTTCACCACCCCAAAAACCCATGATGAAATGATCGCCTACACCAGCCAGCTGGCCCACATCGTGTCCAGCGCCTACGTCAAATGTCCCCTGGCGGACCGGCACCGCGGCTTCTCGGCGGGCTCCTTTGCCGATATGACCCGCGTGGCGAAGCTCAACGAGACCATGTGGACGGAGCTGTTTTTTGAGAACCGGGAGGCGCTGCTGCCCGTGGTGGAGGATCTGGTGCAGCGGATGACGGAATACCGCGACGCCCTGCGGGACAATGACCGGGACGGCATGCTGCAGCTGCTCCGCGAGGGCCGGGAGACCAAGGAGCGGCTGCTGGAAAACTGAGGGCAGGGAAGCGTCGTGTCACCCTGTCCTGATGATTGATCGGGAGGAACCTATGACGATCCTTGTCAGCGCTTGTCTGTTGGGAGAAAACTGCAAATACAACGGCGGCAACAACCGGAACGAGCGTGTTCTTCGGTTTGTGGCAGGCCATGAGGTGATTCCGGTCTGCCCGGAAATGCTGGGCGGATTGCCCTGTCCCCGCAAGCCGGTGGAATGGGTCGGCAGCCGCGTGCTGACCAAGGACGGGGACGACTGCACAGAGGCCTTCCGCCTGGGCGTTCAGCGGGCGATGGCGCTCGTTGAGGGCCGGCAGATCGATCTGGCGATCCTCCAGTCCCGCAGCCCCACCTGCGGCGTGAAGCAGATCTACGACGGCAGCTTTTCCGGCGTGCGCATCGACGGTCAGGGCGCGTTGGCCAGAGCGCTGAAGGAAAAGGGGATTCCGCTGATGGATGCGGAGGACGTGCCGGAGTAAGCGACGCGGCTGTAGGCGCTGAGGGGACAAATGATATGGATACACAAAAAAACCGGAGCACGTTCGGATTCAGACCATCAACAAACCCTGGGAGGTGTCGGAGGGCTCGCAAGCCCTCCGACTCTACATCGAAAATCGGCGAGCCCCTTCGGGGCGGTTAAACGGGGCGAAGCCCCTGCGCGGCGATTTTCGTGCTTTTCCGTTAAGAAAAGCTTCCTTACACGAACGAACGGCCGGGAGAACGACTTGTCGTTGCACGAGGGAGGCGCTTGCGCCGACTAGCGAGAGCAAATGCTTGCATTTGCCGAGCATAGCCAGCGCCGGGCTTGTCCTGGTGATGGCCGAGTGACCAGTGAGTGAGTGCAAAACCTCGACAAAGTGCCTAAAGCACTTTGTCGATACGCTGAATCCGGAGCACCTCCGGATTTTTCTATGCCTGAAAGCCAGAGCGGACGCGGCTTCAGCACACCTCCACGTCTACCAGGATCACGTCGTCTCCGATTTTGCAGATCATCTCCCAGGGGATGACGATGCCGGCCCGTTCGCCCCGGAGCATGTGCCCGAAGCGGGCAGTGGAAAAGGGCCGCGCTTCGCCGGGCACGATGATGGCGGTGATGCGCCCGTCGCACAGGCAGATCTCCACATCGATCACCCGGCCCAGGCTCCGCCCGTCCCTTGTGTTGATCACGTCCTTTTCGCGCAGCTCGGCCAGGGTCATAGCAGTCACTCCTTTTGCCGGTGGTTGTTCATCCTATGCCGGCGCGGGGGCGCATATGCAAAGCTGCGGCTGTTCGGCTTTCAGCATTTTCTAATGAAGCTGTAATCGCTCTCTTGTGGTATTTTCTGCCGGCCTTTGCTATGATAGGAGAGTGGAAAGACAAACAGGCAATGAGCCTCCGGCGATGGGCCGGAAATCAACGAAAGAAGGAAAACAAAGATGAAGAAATCGACTTGGATTCTGATCCTGATCCTGCTGGCTGTGCTCCTGGTATACGGCTTTGTCCAAAGGGGCGGTGTGGTCAGCGGCTATACCTACTCGGAGGCGAACCGCTACAACGTCGGCGGCGGCGAAGTCAAGGGGAATGTCAAGCATATCGATCTGAGCTGGATCGCCGGCAGCGTGAACATCGAGTATCATAACGGCCGGGAGATCTCTGTCTCTGAAACGGCGGACAAAACCCTGAAGGCCGACGAGCAGCTGCGCTGGCGTGTGGACGGTGATACCCTGGTCGTGAAGTACATGGCCTCCGGTTTCCGCACCACGCGGGAGCTGAACAAGGAGCTGACCGTGCTGCTGCCGGAATCGCTGAAGCTGGAAAAGGCGGAGATCTCCGTGGTATCTGCCGATCTGAAGGCAGAAGATCTGGTTTGCGATGAGCTGCACATCAACTCCGTGTCCGGGTCTGCCGACCTGGAGGTGGATGAGGCGGAGCTCGTCGACGTTGATACGGTGTCCGGTACGGTATGGCTGACGGCAAAGCGGGTCGATAAGCTGGATGCGGCTGCGGTCAGCGGTGACCTGCGGTTTACCTTTGACCGGATGCTGGAGAAGATCGAAGCGGATGCCATCAGCGGCAGCGTGGAGATCAACCTGCCCAGGAATGCCGGCGTTACGGTGGATTTCGATACCGTCTCCGGCGACCTGCACGACGCGCTCGGCATGACGATGGTCGAAAAGGGCCGCTATGTCAGCGGCAACGGCGAATGCAGGATCGACGTCGACACCACCAGCGGCGATCTGCGGCTGAACGGGGCGAAGTAAAACATACAGTACAGTATCACAGCAAAGCAAGTCCCGGCAGTAAGCGTGATGGAAAGGAAGGCGGTATCCTTCTCATTCCGTTATGCAAAGAACGAAACCGCAAGCCTTGAACGGTTTGCGGTTTTGTATGCTGATTTGATAGACTGAACGCGACAAATTGGAATTGGGCGCAATAAAAGGCTCCCTCTCGAGGCGCGACGCGTTAAGAAAACATGCCAGTGGCATGTTCTTAGCCAAAGCGGGGAGCAATCTATGATTGCGACTCGGACAGCTGGCAGCCGTTTGCGGCTGACTGAGGGAGTCTTTCTGCCACACTATCGCCCTATTGCATAATCTTTAGAGGCAAGACTTCACCGCAGCTTGAGAGCCACTTTCGCGCGTCGATTGGTCATCGACCCGCGTGCGCAAAGCCGCCGGGGGGAAGCTACAAATTGCTTCCCCCCGATCCCCCTCTGTTCTCCTGAGTAGGCGTAGTGGCGGCTGCATTCGGGGCGGCTCGATTGCAGAGGGATTCTCTGAATTTCCGCTTGCAGCGGAAGAATCCCTCAGCAAAATCGCCGCATCGTTCCTTTTGAGGTCTCGCTGCAGCCGATGCAGCTTGAATATACGGTAGTCTGGAATGAATGGGAATAACCAGGGCCGCGGGACTTCAAAACCTTCCCCCTCGGGGGAAGGTGGCACGGCGCAAGCCGTGACGGATGAGGCCGTCAGCAGCAGGCTCGATTGCCCCGCTAAATCCCAATTTGGCGAGCAGCCGAAACTTCACGTCTCACCATATCAGAAGGTGCAATGATACGTATCGTTCCGGTGCACCGCATTTGTACACGTTCATAAGCAAACGAGCATCCAAACACACCGGATGCTCGTTTCAGACCATCAACAAACCTTGGGAGGTGTCGGAGGGCTCGCAAGCACTCCGACTCTACATCGAAAATCGGCGACATGCGCGGCGATTTTCGCGCTTTTCCGTCAGGAAAAGCTTCCTTACACGAACGAACGGCCGGGAGAACGACTTGTCGTTCGACCAGTGAGAGAGTGCAAAACCTCGACAAAGTGCCTAAAGCACTTTGTCGATACGCTGAAACGAGCATCCAAACACACCGGATGCTCGTTTGTTTGTTACTGGAGAAATTGTTCCTTAAGAATCTTCCCGCCGGAGCGTCAAGCTCCCGCCGGGATGCTTTTCATGTCCGGTTCTTTTTCTGTATGCTGTGCCGGATGCGTTGACAGCAAGGGGGAAAATCGGGTATAATAAGCCTATCGTGGTAACGCTTACATGAGGAGAGCAACATCATGGATATCAAGCTGTGGTTCAAGGAGTATCTGGCCCAATACACGCCCTACAAAACCTACTGGAATTATGAGGACGGGTGCGTGCTCAAGGCCGCCGCCGATCTGTACCGGGCCACCGGCGATGCGGACTTCCGTGCCTTTGTGCTGGACTATGTGTCCGCCTGGGTGGAGGAGGACGGCAGCATCCCCAAATATGAAATACGGCAGTACAATTCCGACTCCATCAACGCGGGCAAGGCGCTGTTCTTCGCGCTGGACGAAACGGGGGAGGCGCGCTACCGCCAGGCGATTGAGTTCCATATGCAGCGGCTGCGGGAGCATCCCCGGTGCGCCTGCGGGAGCTTCTGGCACAAGCAGCTCTATCCCAACCAGATCTGGCTGGATGGGCTCTACATGGTGCAGCCCTTATATATGGCCTATGAGATGCGATTTGGCGGGATGGAAAAGACGGCGGATATCGTCCGCCAGTTCACCAATGTCCGCCGCATGCTGTGGAACAAGGACAAGGGCCTGAACTACCACGCTTGCGACGAATCGAAGACCATGTTCTGGGCGGACCGGGAGACCGGCTGCTCGGCCAACTTCTGGCTGCGCTCCACGGGCTGGTACCTGATGGCGCTGGCGGATACCATCGGGCTGTGCCGGGAGGAGCTGTATGAGCACTACCGGGCGCTGGTGGATATCTTCCGGGAGAGCCTGCGGGGCGTGCTGCAGTATCAGGCGAAGGACGGGCTGTTCTATCAGGTGATCGACCATCCCGAGGCTGTGGGCAACTATACCGAAACCAGCGGCTCCGCGATGGTGGCCTATGCGCTGCTCAAGGGCGTACGGCTCGGCATTCTTGACCCGGAGAAGTATCTGCCCATCGGCAAGCGGGTTTTTGAAGCCATTGTGGATACCAAACTCAGGGCGGAGGAGGACGGCGTGATCCGCCTGACGGATATTTGCTGGGTCGCCGGCCTTGGTCCGGAGAAAAATCCCAACCGGGACGGCTCCGTGGCTTACTATCTCTCCGAGCCCCGCAAATCCGACGACGCCAAGGGCGTCGGTCCCTTCATCATGGCCTTCAGCGAATACCTGCTGGCCCAGTAAGGAGCATGCGATATGTTTGAGATCAGGAAGCTGTTTGTTTCTGCCCGCAGCGCGACCATCGAGCTGCCCGACGGCGGTCTGTACAACACGCAGAAGCCCTACCGGGTGCTGCTCAACGGCCAGGACTGGGGCACGGCGGATACGGTGATCCACTCCCTTTACGGTCTGTGGCCGGACACCCGGTATGTGGTGAAGGTGATCGACGGGGAAAAGGAAGTCGGCCGCATCGCCTTCAAGACGGAAAAGGAAAGCTACACCCTTAACGTCCGCCGCTTCGGCGCGGTGGGTGACGGCGTGCATGACGATACCGCTGCCATTCAGGCGGCCATCAACGTCTGCCCCAAAAAGGGACGCGTGCTCATCCCGGCGGGCGACTATCATGTGCTGCCCCTGTTCCTCAAGAGCCATGTGCGCATTGAGCTGCAGAAGGGCGCGACCCTCTGGCTGGACACGGACCGCACGAAATTCCCCATTCTGCCCGGCATGACCCTCTCCACCGATGAAAAGAGCGACCTGAACCTGGGCTCCTGGGAGGGAAATCCCCTGGACATGTTCGCCGCCTTCATTTCCGGCAACGGCGTGAAGGACGCGGTGCTCTACGGCGAGGGCGTTCTGGATGGTCAGGGCGACAAGGCGGACTGGTGGATCGAGCATCGCACCCGCCGCGGCGCATGGCGGCCCCGCATGCTCTTTATCAACGACTGCGAGAATGTGACCGTGCAGGGCATTTCCTTCCGCAACAGCCCGGCCTGGAATCTGCAGCCCTATTTTTCCCGGAACCTGAAGTTCCTCAATATCCATGTGACCGCCCCGGCGGACAGCCCCAACACCGACGGCTTTGATCCGGAGAGCTGCGAGCATATCCTGCTGGCGGGCGCGCATTTCTCCCTGGGAGACGACAACATCGCCATCAAGGCGGGCAAGCTCTACATGGGCGCGACCTACAAGACGCCCTGCTCCGATCTGGAGATCAGCCACTGCCTGATGGAAAACGGCCACGGCGGTATGACCTGCGGCAGCGAGATGGCAGGCGGCGTGAACAAGGTCTATCTGCATGACTGCCTGATGCGCAACACCGACCGGGGATTGCGCATCAAGACCCGCAGAGGCCGCGGCCAGCAGGGCGTGATCGACGATATCGTGTTCGAGAACGTGATGATGGAGAAGGTCGGCACGCCCTATGTGGTCAACTGCCTGTATTTCTGCGATCCGGACGGCAAGACGGAATACGTCCAGAGCCGGGAGAAGCAGGTCGTGGACGAGCGCACGCCCCGCATCGGGCGGATCGCCTTCCGCAATGTGACCGCCACGGAGGTCAGCTGTGCAGGCTATTTCCTGGGTCTGCCGGAACGGCCCATCGAATGCGTGGAGATGGAGAATGTGACCATCACCTGCGGCGCGGACGCCGTGCCCATGGCCCCTGCGATGGCCTGCGGTGTGGAGAAGGTCAACCGCAAGGGCCTGGTGGCGATCAATGTGGACAGGATCGTGATGAAGAACGTGGACATCTCCGGGCAGGACGGCGTCCGGCTGGAGTGCGAGAACGTCAGAGAGGTCGAGGAATAAAATGCACTTGTTCGAGAAGCTGTTCAAAGGACAGGCGCAGGAACTGACTGTTTCGGTACATCTGAATGCCAGGTATCAGCCCATTGACCGCGGCGCTTATGAGGATTTGACAGAGCGCTTCCTGCAGGAAAGGGGCTGGGGACGCTTGGGTACTGGCGGAGGGACGAGGATGGCCCCTGAGGGATACCCGGCAGCCTGTGATTTTGACATAGTGGTCGCCAGGGCGCATCTGGACGATGTTTGTGCTGCGCTGGACAAAGCCTTCTATGTGCCGAAGGGAAGCAGGCTGATTATCGGAAAGCGCGAGCGGCCCATCGGACAGCAGGAAGGGCTTGCGCTGTACCTCAATGGCACAGAGCTGCCGGAGACGGTTTACCGGACGAGCGACGTCAATGCAGTCATCAAAGGACTCGAGGCCCATCTGGGGGAGGCCAGGGGACGTTTCCTGAGCTTTTGGATGGGGCCGAAGGAAACTGCGCTCTACTTCTATGGGCCGAGCTATGCGGAGATGAAGGCGGCGCTGGAGGAGATCATTCCCCGGTATCCCCTGTGTGATAAATGTCGCATGGAGCAAATTGCATAAGAAAGAAGGCAGACGGTCTCGTCTGCCTTCTTTTTGTGCAATTCAACAGTCGATCACAGGCTTGCGGGTCTTCACAGTCATGTTCAGCACCGCGAACACCACCAGCAGCAGCACCGTCACCAGAATGGCGCTCATGCCGCCGTTGAAGCCGAACACCTCCGCCAGAGAGCCGACGACGGTGGGCATCACGATGGCGCCTGCCGAGCCGATGCCCAGCAGCAGGCTGGTGGCCATGGGATAGGCGTTGGTGAAGAGGGCGGCGTCGGAGTAGATCATCGGGCAGATGCCCGCCATGCAAAGGCCCAGCCCGGCGACGGAGAAGGTCACCATGCTCATCGTGGTGCTGCGGAGCATGAGGGAATAGAAGATTGCCACGCCGAAGGAGGAAATCATCATCAGCTTCTTCTGGCTGACCTTGGCGCTCAGGAAGGCGCAGAGGAGCCGCCCGATGAGCATCACCACCCAGAGCAGGGACGCCATGGACTGGGAGTAGCTCACCGCGTCGGAACCGCTGGACTGCAGCGCAGCCAGCAGGTTCTCCTTGTTCTGGATGTAGGTGACCAGCCAGCCGTTGATGGCGTATTCGGAGCAGAGGTAGCAGAACATCATCGCCGCCAGGATCAGGAAGGAGGGATTCTTCAGGAAAACGAGGGTGGAATTCTTCCGGTCAGCCCGGCTGGGGCAGTCGTTCTTCAACTGCATGCGGCTGAGGAAGCCGGTGCTCAGGCAGCCCAGCAGGAGGATGTAGCCCACGCCGATCTGCCAGGAGAAGGCATTGCGCAGCATCAGGAAGGCCAGGGGCGTGAGGATCGCGCCCACGGCGAAGCAGGCGTGCAGCAGATTCGACGCCGCCGGGGAACCGCCGGAGAGCTGGTTGACCATGCGGTTGGAGAAATTGGTGATGCTGCCGCGGCCAAAGCCGATCAGCAGGAAGGCCAGGAACAGCCATGCCGGCCACCCGGCCAGGGTCGTCATCCCGTAGCCGAGAATGATGGTCAGGCTGAGGGTGACGATGGAGCGTTTCTGGCCCAGCCACAGGGGGATCAGGCCGCTGATCAGCCCGGCGATCAGGTTGCCGGCGGAATGGGCGGAGATGAACAGGCCGCTGGTGGTGTCCGACAGGCTGTAGGCCGCCTTCAGATCAGGCATGACGCTGCCCATCATCAGCGACAGCGTGCCATTGGTAAAGAAGCCGAAGAAGCAGGCGAACAGCGCCCACTTTTCATGCCGGTCCAGCCTTTTGATGAATGAGAACATGGTACCCTCCGCAGAAAGGGCGGAACGCCTGCATGCGCTCCGCCTTGAATATGTGGATGATGTAGTAACGCTCCGAAAACTGCCCCGGGAACACAACGCCATGAAGCCCGCGCGATGAGCGCGCGGAGGACTGCGTTGGGATCATCCATTGCCGCACGCGCCGACAGCCGGATAAGGGCAGATTGCGCGATCGCGAAACGGGTGTCCAGAGGGCGTAACGCCCTTTGGCGGGGTGCAGGGGCAGAGCCCCTGTTCATAGCGTGACGCCGGTCTTGAAGATGGCCAGATCGTGGAAGCCGTTGCGCTCGGAGCAGACCTTTTCGCCGCCGGCGACGGCCAGCACATAGTCCATCAGCAGCTGGGAAAGCTCGGGCAGGGACTTGCCGTGGGTCAGCAGCTGACCGGCGTTGAAGTCGATCCAGCCGTGCTTGCGCTCCGCCAGGGGCGTGTTGGTAGAGATCTTCACCGTGGGCACCGGGCAGGCAAAGGGCGTGCCGCGGCCGGTGGAGAACAGCACGATCTGTGCGCCGGAGGAAGCCAGGGCGGTAGCAGCCACCAGATCGTTGCCGGGGGCGGAAAGCAGGTTCAGGCCGGGCGTGTGCACCTTCTCGCCGTAGGCCAGCACGTCCTTGACCGGGGCAAAGCCGCTCTTCTGGGTGCAGCCCAGGGCCTTGTCCTCCAGGGTGGAGATGCCGCCCGCCTTGTTGCCGGGGGAGGGATTCTCGTAGATGGTCTGGTGATGCTCCTCGAAATAGCGCTTGAAGTCATTGATGAGCTTCACGGTCTTGCCGAAGAGCTCCTCGGTCTCGCAGCGGTCCATCAGGATGGTCTCCGCGCCGAACATTTCCGGTACCTCGGTCAGGATGGTCGTGCCGCCCTGGGCGACCAGCAGATCGGAGAAGCCGCCGATGACGGGATTGGCGGTGATGCCGGAGAAGCCGTCCGAGCCGCCGCACTTCAGGCCGATCACGAGCTTGGAAGCGGGGCAGGGGACGCGCTTTTCATGGCGCATGTTGTCCGCCAGCTCGGTCAGCAGCTTCATGGCCTCGGCAAATTCATCCTCCACCTGCTGGCAGATGAGGAAGCGCACGCGGGACTTGTCATAATCGCCCATGTGCTCCTCGACGATGGCGGCGCTGCTGTTTTCGCAGCCCAGGCCCAGCACCAGCACGCCGCCCACATTGGGGTGGGTCGCCAGGTCGGCCAGGATGGTGCGGGTGTTTTCCTGGTCATCGCCCATCTGGCTGCAGCCGTAGGGGTGGGGGAAGGCGTACACCGTCTCCACGCCGCCGCCCAGCAGCTTCTGGCCCTCCTTTTCCAGGGCCTTGGCGATATCGTTCACGCAGCCCACGGTGGGCAGAATCCACAGCTCGTTGCGCACGCCGACCCGGCCGTCCCGACGGGGATAGCCCATGAAGGTGGCAGGCTCGGCGGTCTGATTGGCGGGCCAGGTGGGCTTCCAGGTGTACTCCAGCTCGCCGGAGAGGTTGGTGTGCAGGTTGTGCACATGGATGTGCCGCCCGGCAGCGATATCCTCTTTGGCGTGGCCGATGGGGAAGCCGTACTTGACCACGTTTTCGCCCTTGGCAATGGCGGTGAGGGCGATCTTGTGGCCGGCGGGGATCTCCTCCGCCGCGGTGACGGTGAGGCCGTCCACGGCGAGAACGGCGCCCTGTTCGATGGCGTTCAGGGCAACGGCAACATTGTCCTTCGGGGTGATGCGGAGCAATTCAGCCATGGTGATTTCTCCTTGTTGATTGATCAGGCAGTTTTTTTTGCATCTGCGGATGCGGTCAGGGGCATGAAAACCCACGAAGCGGGCGAGCCCACCGGGCCCTTCGGTTCATCTTTTGTGTTTGCAGAAAATCGGATTGGGGCCTGCGACTCCAATCCGATGTGAAGGCTATCAGCAGCCGAACTTCTCTTCCATCACGGCGCGGACGCCCTTGTCGATGATGGCCTGGAGGGATTCGGTGACGCTTTCGATCAGGCCGGGCACCTTGCACAGGTCGGGGCCGAAGAATTCCTCGTTGGAGAGGAACGCCTTGACCTGCTGGCAGGGGCACATGTCGGCGGTGTTGGCGAAGAAGTCCAGCACTGCCGCGTCGTCCTGCAGGGTGTAGGTCTCCTCGCCGCGCTTGCACTGCAGCTTGCCGTCCACCAGCTTGCCGCCGCGGTACAGGCTCATCAGGCTGGCCAGGGAGAAGGTCAGCCGGGCGGGCAGCTCGCCGGTCTTTTCCACATAGCCCAGGAGGGAGGGCATGCAGCGGGCGCGCCACTTGCTGACGCTGTTGAGGCAGATGGCCAGGAGCGCATGCTTGATGAAGGGGTTCTTGAAGCGTCCGGTGACCGCCTCGGCGAAGGCCGTCAGGTCCTCCTTGGGCAGGGCCAGGGTGGGGATGACCTCGTCATACAGTGTCTTCTGCATGAAGTTCAGGATCAGGTCGTCATTCATGGCGGTCAGCACGATATCATGGCCGCACTGGAAGGCAGCAGGCACGAAGGAGGTGTGCGCGCCGTTGAGGATGCGCACCTTGCGCTGCTTGTAGGGCTTCTGGTTGTCGGTGTAGATGACGGGCAGGCCGCACTGGGGCAGGGGCAGCTCGGCGGAGATATCCTTGTCGGACTCGATGACCCACAGGCCGAAGGGCTCGGCGGTCACCAGGATGCGGTCCTCGTAGCCCAGCTTCTCCCAGATCGCCTCCGCCTCGTCCCGGGGATAGCCGGTGACGATGCGGTCCACCAGGGTGGAGGTGAACACGCAGGCGGTGTCCAGCCAGGCTTCGAACTTCTCGCCCAGGTTCCAGATCTTCGCCATGGCCTTGACGCACTTGCGCAGCATGACGCCGTTGTCGTCAATCAGCTCCACGGGCAGCATGACCAGGCCCTTGTCCTGGGCATAATCAAAGTGCACGGCACGCTCGTAGAGGAACTTGCACAGCTTGGCGGGGAAGGAAACGGGCGGGCAGGCGTTGAAGTCGTCATCCTCCTTGAGGACGATGCCGGCCTCGGTGGTGTTGCTGACCACGAAGCGCAGCGTCTCGCACTTGGCATAGGCGGCGTACTTGTCGTACTCGCTGTAGGCGTCCACCGCATCGGAAACGGAGGTGATCAGGCGGGACTGCTCCACCGCCTCGCCGTCCACCAGGCCGCGCAGCATCACCGTGTAGCGGCAGTCCTGCTCATGGAACATGTCCAGGCTGCCGAAGGTGATGGGCTTGACCAGCACCACGGAGCCGTTGAAGTCCGCCTTTTCGTTGGCGATGTCGATAAAATAGTCCACGAAGGCGCGAAGGAAGTTGCCCTCGCCGAACTGGAGCACCTTCACCGGATGCTGGGCAGCGGGTACCATGGCAGCGTTCAGACGATCCATTGTGATCCCTCCATATTGTCAGATCATATCATTCACAGCGTTTCGGCATTGGTATGTAAACGATTACACGCCAACTGTCATCATTGTACTATCTTTTTGCTTTTCCGTCAATCCTTTTCGCAAGGAGGAGGAAAGTTTTTGTGGAAAAATACAGGGAAAGGGGACATATCCCCTTGCAATCCCCGCGGAATCTGTGTATAATAGAATCGACAGAAATCTGAAAACACTTACAATCCGGAAAGGAAGATACGGCGATGAATATTTATGACATCTCTCGCCGGGCGGGTGTATCCATCGCAACGGTTTCCCGTGTGCTGAACAACAGTCCGCACGTCTCGGAGAATACGCGCAAGAAGGTGATGGCGGTCATCGAGGGCACGGGCTATGTGCCCAACGCCTTCGCCCGCGGCCTGGGCCTGAACACGATGAAGACCATCGGCCTGCTCTGCCCGGACGCCTCCGACCCCTATCTGTCCCAGGCGCTGACCTATCTGGAGCGTGCATTCCGCCAGCAGGGGTATGACTGCCTCCTGTCCTGCACGGACAAGGCGCTCCTGGCCCGTCAGCAGGGCGTGGAGCTGCTCAAGTCCCGCCATGTGGACGGCATCGTGCTGATGGGCTCCTCCTTTATTGAGGATGATCCGTCGGAGAACGATTACATCCGCGATGCAGCCAGGTCCGTGCCGGTGATCCTGCTCAACGCTGCCTTCCCCTGCGACAATGTCTACGGTGTGCAGTGCGACGATCAGCGGGCGGTGAATGAAGCCACGCTGTCGCTGCTGGACAGCGGCTGCAGACGGATTCTGTACCTCTACCATTCCCGTAACTATTCCGGCCGCAAGAAGCTGACCGGCTACCGGGACGCCCACGCCCAGCGCGGGGTGGAGGTGGACGAAAAGCTGCTGTGCTTCTTCGACCAGGACAAGGGCAGCGTCCATCAGGTGCGCGATACCCTCCTGCAGCTGGAGAAGGACGGCCTCTGCTTTGACGCGGTGCTCACTTCGGAGGATATCCTCTCCGTCGGTGCGCTCAAGTACGCAAGGGCGGCTGGCCGGCGGGTGCCGGAGGATCTCTCCGTCATCGGCTACAACAATTCCAGCCTGTGCGCCTGCACCGAGCCGGAGCTGACCAGCGTGGACAACAAGCTCTTTGCCATCTGCGAGCATATCGTCACCACCATGATGGGCGTGCTGGACGGCAAGGAAATGCCCCAGAAGACCGTGTTCACGGGCGAGCTGGTCAAACGGGAAACCACAAAATAATTCGGAATTCGGAATTCGGATTGCAAAACTGTGGGATACCATAGATGATTAAGGAGTGTATTGTATGAAGGCTTTCATGGACAAGGATTTCCTGCTCTCCACCGAGACTGCCCGCGTGCTGTATCATGAGTATGCGGCCAAGTGCCCCATCATCGACTATCACTGCCACCTCAGCCCCGAGCAGATCTATACCGACCTGCGCTATGACAACATCACCCAGGTGTGGCTGGGCGGCGACCATTACAAGTGGCGCCTGATGCGCTGCGCCGGCGTGGAGGAGTACTACATCACCGGCGGCGCTTCCGATTATGAGAAGTTCTGCAAGTGGGCGGAAGTCGTCGGCAAGGGCATCGGCAATCCCCTGTACCACTGGACCCACCTGGAGCTGCAGCGCTTCTTCGGCTACGACGGCGTGCTGTGCGCCAAGACGGCGGACGAGGTCTGGAACCTGTGCAACGAGAAGCTCCATCAGCCGGAGTACAGCGCCCGCGGCCTGATCGCCATGAGCAATGTCGAGACCATCTGCACCACCGACGACCCCATCGACGATCTGAAGTGGCACAAGCTCATGCTGGCGGATGCGACCCTCAAGACCAATGTTCTGCCTGCCTGGCGTCCCGACAAGGCCGTCAACATCGAAAAGCCCGATTTCATGGATTATATCGCCAAGCTGGCTGCGGCGGCGGAGATGGAGATCAAGTCCTTCAACGACGTGAAGGAAGCGCTGGTGAAGCGCATGGCCTACTTCCATGAGAACAACTGCCGCCTGTCCGACCACGGCCTGAACTATGTGGTCTTTGAGCCTGTCACCGACGAGGAGGCCGAGGCGATCTTCCAGAAGAAGGCCGCCGGTCAGGAACTCACGGACAAGGAAGTTGCCCAGTACAAGACGGCCTGCATGCTCTTCTTCGGCGAGCAGTACAAGAAGCTGGACTGGACGATGCAGCTCCATTACGGCTGCCGCCGCGACAACAACCAGCGCCAGTACGCCATCCTCGGCCCCGATACCGGCTACGACACCATCAACAACTTCGCGCCCGTGGATCAGATGGCGGCTTATCTGGGCGCGGTGGAGGTCAAGTGCGGTCTGCCCCGTACCATCCTCTACAGCCTCAATCCCGGCGATGACGCTGCCATCGACACCCTCTGCGGCTGCTTCCAGGGCAGCGAAGCGGTCAGCAAGATCCAGCACGGCTCTGCCTGGTGGTTCAACGATCACTTCGAGGGTATGACCAACCAGCTCAAGAGCCTGGCCTCCCTGGGCTATCTGGCGGGCTTCGTCGGCATGCTGACCGACAGCCGCTCCTTCCTGAGCTATCCCCGCCACGAGTACTTCCGCCGCATCCTGTGCCGCCTGCTGGGCGAGTGGGTGGAGGACGGCCGCTTCCCCCAGGATTACGACATCCTCGGCGAGATCGTCACCGGCATTTCCTGCAACAATGCCCGCAAGTATTTCTCCTTCGCCACGAAGTAAACACAAAAAAGGAGCGTCCGCCAATAAGAGGGATGGAAAGGAAGGAGTTGTCCTTCGCATTACATCATGATGTGCTACGGCGAATCACTACAAATAAAACTGCAAACCCTTTCGGGCTTGCGGTTTTTTTATCGCCATGTTAGAATGAAACTAAAAAATCCGAATTTTCAAGGAGGGAACTGTTTGAAGAGGATCCTGGAACAGTCAAAGACCCTGTATCAATTGGAATCATACACATGCAACATGGTAAGCGGGCACGATGGGGGACGCAATCTGATCTATATTTGCAACAACAAGGAAAACAAGTATGTTCTTCGTATATCCGTACTGAATGACAGAAAAGGGGAGGACTTCCGGGCAGAGACAGAGTTTGTGCATTACCTTGCGCAGAATGGTGCTCCGGTTGCTGATGTAATCCCATCCATTCATGGCAAATTTGTGGAATGCTTGGAAACAGAGGGGCGAAGGTATTATGTTTGCCTGTTTGCATATGCGAAAGGAATGCTGATTTCAGATAACGGGTATCGTTATCGTGAGGGTGCCCCACTTGCAGAATATTTCTATAATACCGGGAAAACACTGGGCAGAATCCATCAACTATCGAAACATTATTCTCCGGCGCATCGCCGGCCTGATTATTTTGACAAGTACAATATGGACTACATCAACCGCCTGATTCCGCAGGAATATAGCGAACTGAAAAAAGCCATAGCAGACCGGCTGGATCAATTCCGGGCATTGCCGACAGAGCCGGACGTGTATGGTCTGATTCATTTCGATTTCAGCGACGGAAACTACCACATCGACATGGATACAGGTGACATCACTGTATTTGACTTCGACAACTGCATAAACTGCTGGTTTATGTTCGACCTGGCAAATCTCTGGATTCATGGCGAAGGTTGGTTCAGAAGCGAGGCAAATCCGACGAAGCGTATGGAATACATGCAGCTTTATTTTGACACGATTCTGCAGGGATATAAAACCGAAACGGATGCAGATGAATTCTTGTTGGAAAAATTACCATTGTTCATTGATATGGTGCTTATTGAAAACATCGTCGATGAATTTGAAGTTTGCGCCCGGGAGGGTGAAGATGTGGACGCAGAGGATATCGAAGATGCCGCAAGATGTCTGGTGAACCATATTCCCTACGCAGGCATCGGTAAGTAATATCCGTTTGTTCAGCTTTGGACACAACAGTAGGTTCACTACTCATTCTGCACCACGGGAGGGCGCAATTATACGCACTGTACCAGTGCATTGCGTTTGTATACCTGCATAAGCACACGAGCATCCGAATGCCGGATGCTCGTTTATTTGTTGCCGGATAAATTGTTCCTTAAGAATCCTCCCGCCACGGATGCTCCTTTTCTGTGCCAATCAGGGCGTTTGACGGCGGACTCCCCGCTGCAGATGTGCCCCAAAGGGCAAAGAACGACCAGGCAAATACGAAAGAAAAACTATGCATGAATCATGATCTGTGATATGCTGAATATGTATTCCGGCCATTCCGGCGAGGGAAGGAGACTGTGTTGATGAAAAAAGGGTTGCTTCTGCTCATCCTGCTTTTGATTCTGACACTTTGCTGCGCTGCAGCGGAAACGCCCGCTCCCATCTGGGAACGGGACGCAAAGACCCACTGGTATGTGACGGCGTCCGGCGAAAAAACGGAGGAAGCCCCGCATGCGCTGCAGGATATCCTCTGCACCGTGTGCGGCACGGAGGTCTGGCTGTATGAGGACGGCGCGGCCGATCTGTACAACTACAGCGAACAGGGCGAGCTGCTGCGGGCCACCACCGTGGATGCAGACGGACAGATCACGGCGGACAGCGTCGTCAATTACGGCTACGATGAGCAGGGGCGGAAGCTCTGGGAAAAGCAATATGAAATGGGCCGTCTGGCGGCCTGGACAGCCTATGCGGTCAACGAGGCCGGGGAAAGCCTGCCCCTCTGGTCGGAGGCCTACGATGCTGACGGCGCCTGGGGCCGCAACGAGTATGACGACGCGGGCAACTGCATCCGCCTGTATGCTTATGACGCCCAGGGCCAGGTGACCTCGGAGGAAATCTGCGAATATGCCCAGGACGCCGACGGCTGGTATTACATGACCTGCTCCACCGTGCGGATGGAGGGGACTGTTTTCATCAACGAATACAATGAGTACGGCGACTGGACCCGCTCCTACATTGAGGAAGCGGACGGTACCGTGGTCAGCGATACGGTGTTCGTCCATGAATATGAGGAGGACGTCAAGCGCTGCAGCAGAACCTACGATGCCGGCGTGCTGGTCTGGGAGGAGCAGTATGACGAAAACGGCATGACCGTCCGGGAGATCGAGTATCTGGCGGACGGCAGCGTCAACGTCTATGAATATGATGAAACGGGCGAATTGATCGGAGAGTAAAACAAAACGGGACAGCGCTGCGGCCGGAAGCATGCCGCAGCGCTTAATCTTTGCGCAGACCTTGCCTTTTTCGGCTTGACGCGATATAATATCCGCAATGGCATATGCCGCAATTTCACGAACAAAGGAGAGTCAACCTATGTACCGCAAGAATGCATGGAACGCGCTGGCAGAGGGCGAGAAGGCCAAGCTGGAGGCGTTTTCCCAGAAGTATAAGGCTTATCTGGACGCCGGCAAGACCGAGCGCGAGTGTGTGACGGAATCTGTCCGTCAGGCAAAGGAAGCGGGCTTTGAAGACCTGAACGCCGTCCTGAAGGCGGGCCGTCAGCTGAAGGCGGGCGACCGGATCTACTGCAACTGGATGAACAAGTGCTTCCTGGCCTGGGTCATCGGCGAGAACGACATCGAGCGCGGCATGAACATCCTGGGCGCCCATATCGACAGCCCCCGCATTGATATCAAGCAGAACCCCCTGTTCGAGAACAGCGGCTTTGCCTATCTGGACACCCATTACTACGGCGGCATCAAGAAGTACCAGTGGGTCGCTTCTCCGCTGGCTCTGCACGGCGTGGTCTGCAAGAAGGACGGCACCACCCTCACCATCGCCATCGGCGAGGAGGAGAACGATCCCGTCTTCTATATCTCCGATCTGCTGATCCACCTGGCGGGCGACCAGATGAGCAAGACGGCGGCCAAGGTCATCGAAGGCGACGCGCTGGACATCATCATCGGCTCCGAGCCCCTCAACGGCGAGGAGAAGGACCCGGTCAAGGCTCAGGTGCTGTCCATCCTCAAGGACAAGTACGGCATCGAGGAGGAGGACTTTATCTCCGCCGAGCTGGAGGCTGTGCCTGCCGGCAAGTGCCGCGACGTGGGCTTCGACCGTGCGCTGATCGCCGGCTACGGCCATGACGACCGCGTCTGCGCGTATCCCTCCATGGCTGCGGTCATGGATTACGAGGGCACCCCTGCCTACACCGTCTGCGCGGTGCTGACCGACAAGGAAGAAATCGGCTCCGTGGGCGCGACGGGCATGAACGCCATGTACTTTGAGAACATCATGGCGGAGATCGTCGCCAACCTCAAGGGCAACGACAGCCCCCTGTCCCTGCGCCGCTGCCTGGCCAACAGCCGCATGCTGTCCTCTGACGTGAGCGCGGGCTACGATCCCAACTTTGCCGGTGTGTTTGAGAAGAACAACGCCTCCATCGTGGGCTACGGCGTGACCTTCAACAAGTTCACCGGCAGCCGTGGCAAGGGCGGCTCCAACGACTGCAACGCCGAGTTCGTTGCCCAGGTGCGCCGCATCTGCGACGAGGCGGACATCGCCTGGCAGACCGCCGAGCTGGGTAAGGTTGACGTGGGCGGCGGCGGCACCATCGCCTATGTCTGCGCCAAGTACGGCATGAACGTCATTGACTGCGGCGTGCCGGTGCTCTCCATGCACGCGCCCTGGGAGGCTATCTCCAAGGTCGACCTGTGGAATGAGTACAAGTGCTACTGCGCTTTCATCCGGGAAGCGAAGGAGTTTGTGTATTAATTCAGAATTCGGAATGCGGAATTCGGAATTTGGTTTGATAGGACAAGGCTGCCGGGGGATTGCTTCCTCCGGCGGCTGCTTTGTGCTATGAAGGCAGATGCTGATGGTAGGCCTCTGCCAGGGCGGTAAGCTCCTTGATACAATCGGGCCGCCATTTCAGCATGGGCAGATGATCGCAGGGGAAATCCGGACACAGCCCGCAGAACAGCACGCCGTGTGCCTTGCAGCAAGCCCAGGCGGGGCAGACGCCGGAGCCAGCCCATTCCTCGCAGTGCCCGTCGGTTTCCCGGCAGCCCCGGCATAAACCGTCCGCCTTCTTCCGGCAGCCCTCGCAGCATTCGCCGCAGGGGGTGATGTGATGGCAGTCCATCATGCCTGCCCTCCCAGCTCCGGGTCGTCAAAGAAGTAGCCCAGTGTGTGCACCAGCTCGCCGGCGTCGTACAGGTCGCGGATTTCCGCTATGGGCATCCAGCGCATGTCTGCGACCTCGTCGGTGGTGGCCTGGGTGAGATCGAGCGGGCCGTCGTAGCAGAAGCACCAGACGTCCCGGATATCCTGATAGTGCTCGCGGACGGTGGCATGCACCAGGCGGCCTGCTGCCGGATCAAGCCGGACGCCGACCTCCTCCACGGCCTCTCGCAGCGCGCCGGTCAGGCTGTCCTCGCCGGCGGTGACGCTGCCGCCCACGCACTCCCATTTCAGCGGGAAGGTCGGACGGCTGGCCGCGCGCTGGCTGATCAGCCATTCGCCCTTGCTGTTCCTGATCCACACATGCACCACCAGATGATAACGCGCCGGCGGCAGCTTTTCGCCCCGGATGTGGGTTTCGCCGGTCGGTTGGCGGTCGTGGGTATACAGATCCCAAAGCTCCATGATGATGCACCTCCTGATGGTCAATTCGCCGCAGCTTTTGCGCTTTCCTGCTGCTTGACAGAACTTGTGCCATCCTGTATCATTTTGCGTAAAGGAAAGGGGAGAAGCCTATGGCGCTTCGGAAAATGCTGGGCAGCGCGGAGCATCCGTCCGTCGTCCGGCTGATGCGGCTGATCGAGACCCAGAGCAAAACAACCCTTGCAGCCTTTGCAGCGACTTACGTTGCGGCACACTATCTGCCCCTGATCGGGGAGGACGGCAGGCTGACGGCGGCGCTGGCGGGCGTGACGGAGCACCTGAGAGGGAATCTTTCCCTGAAGGAACTCAAGCCGCTGCTCAGAGACGCAAGGACGGCGGCTCAGGAGGAAACCGATCCTGTCCGGCAGGCCGCCAAAAGGGCTGTTGCCACGGCGGCAGCGGTGATCACCACGCCGACCAATGCGCTGGGCTTCGCCTTCTACGGCGCGGCAGCTTACGCATACGCTGCGGCAGGAACGGCGGCAGCCCGGGAAGTCCATGATGCACTGGCGGATGAGGAGCTGGCGCGCATCGTGCTGGCGCTGGAGGCCGCTGCCGTGCCGGACGAGCCTGATCCGGTCAAGATCAGCTGGGGCTGCTGAGACGGTCGGAACAGGCTGTACAAGCCTGCAAAAATGATGTAGAATAAAGGAAACCCAGAAAAACAATCGGCAAGGAGGTTCACTATGCTTGACCAGAATATCGCCCGGGAGGTGCTGCAGGAGGCAGTCCGTACCGGCGGCGACTTTGCGGAGATCTTCGTGGAAGACCGCATTGACAATACCTTGATGATGCGCTCCGGGCGCATTGAAACGGCGAATACCGGCCGTCTGCACGGCGCGGGCGTGCGGGTGTTCTCCGGCACCAACGCGGTGTATGTCCACACCAACGACACCTCCCGGGAAGGCCTGATGGCCTGCGCACGGCAGGCTGCTGCGGCGGTCAAGGGCGGCAGCGGCTGCATCGTCCAGCCCTTCAAGGCCTGGAATGCCGCCCGGCCCGAGGAAATCCGCCTGCTGCCCACCGACGTGAAGGCGGCTGTCAAGGCGGAGAAGCTCCGCGCTGCAGAGGCTGCGGCCCGGCGCATCTCCCCGGAAATCGTGCAGGTGATCGGCAATTATCTGGATCATGTGCAGAATGTGTGCATCTGCAACACCGAGGGCGTGTTCGTCACCGATCAGCGCGTGCGTACCCGCCTGTCTGTGTCCGCGGTGGCGTCCAACGGCGCGGAGAACCAGACCGGCACGGACAATCCCGGCGCGTCCATGGGCTTTGAGATCTTTGACGAGCGCATCAATCCGGAGCTGGTGGGCGAAACGGCGGCCCGTCAGGCCCACACGATGCTCCATGCGCCCCAGTGCCCCGCCGGCGTCATGCCGGTGGTGATCGACAACGGCTTTGGCGGCGTGATCTTCCACGAGGCCTGCGGTCATTCCCTGGAGGCCACCAGCGTGGCGGTCGGCGTGTCCGAATTCTCCGGCAAGCTGGGCCAGAAGATCGCCAGCGACTGCGTCACCGCCATTGACGACGGCACCATTGTCAATTCCTGGGGCATGCTCCATGTGGATGACGAGGGCAGCCCCGCCCAGCGGACCGTGCTGGTGGAGAACGGCGTGCTGAAGAATTACATGATCGACCGCCTGGGCTCCCGGCGCATGCATATGCCCATCACCGGCTCCTCCCGCCGCCAGTCCTATGCCTTTGCCCCTACCAGCCGCATGCGCTCCACCTTTATTGCGCCCGGCCAGGACGATCCGGACGAGATGATCGCCACCATGGGCGACGGCCTCTATGCCCGCAAGATGGGCGGCGGCTCTGTCAACCCGGCGACCGGCGAATTCAACTTCGCGGTCAACGAGGGCTATCTGGTCAGGGACGGTAAGATCGTCCATCCCGTGCGCGGCGCGAGCCTGATCGGCCGCGGCAGCGAGGTGCTGCTGCGCATTGACCGCGTGGGCAGCAATCTGCTGCTGGCCCAGGGCATGTGCGGCTCCATGTCCGGCTCGGTGCCCACCGACGTGGGTCAGCCGATGATCCGCGTGGGCAGCATGACCGTCGGCGGCCGTTAAGGAGGAATGAAGATGGATATGAATCTGTTTATCGACCGGGTGCTGGAAGCCGCCAGGGTTGCCGGTATCGACACGGCGGAAGTGTATTGCGAATCCGGCGAGAGCTTCCGTGCAGGCGCTATGGACGGGGAGATCAACCAGTATCAGGTGTCCGCGAGCCAGCAGCTGTCCCTGCGCGGCACTTACCATGGCAAAATGGGCTATTGCGCCACCCAGGCCTTTGACGACGCCGCCATCCTGCAGCTGGTGGAGGGCGTGAAGGAATCCGCTGCCCTCATCGAAACGGACGAGCAGGATGAAATCTACGCGGGCGATGCGGAATACCCGGAGATCCCCGAAACCGAGTCCGACATCAAGGAAACCACCGCCGAAGCCAAGCTGGCCCTGTGCCTGGCGATGGAAAAGGCGGCGAAGGAAGCCGATCCCCGCGTGTGGAAGGTGCAGCGCGCCATGGTGTTCACCAGCAGCAACACCATCCGCATGAAGAACAGCTTTGGCCTGGACCTGACCGATTCCGGCGCGATGTGCATGGCCTATGCCGCGCCCATCGCCAAGGCGGAGGGCAAGACCGCCACCGGCGGCTATGTGGAGGCGGGCAGCCGCTTTGCTGCGCTGGACGCGGAGAAGATCGGCAAAAAAGCGGCGGAGGAAACCCTGAGCCATCTGGGCGGCAAGCCCGTGCCCGGCGGCGAATACCGCGTCATCATGCGCCACGATGCGATGCAGAGCCTGCTGGAGACCTTCGCGGGCATCTTCTCGGCGGAGAATGCGCAGCAGAATCTGAGCCTGCTCAAGGGCAAGGAGGGTGAAATGATCGCCAGCCCCGTCGTCACCCTGATGGACGACCCGCTGCTGCCCGGCGGCTTCGGCTCCCAGCGCTTTGACGGCGAGGGCAGCGCCAGCCGCACCAAGGCCGTCATCGACGGCGGCGTGCTGACCACCCTCCTGCATTCCCGCAAGACGGCCCGCAAGCAGGGCGTGCAGACCACCGGCAATGCCAGCCGGGCCAGCGGCGCGATCCGCGTGGCGCCCACCAACTTCTTCTTCAAGCCCGGCGAGAAGGATCTTGCCGCGCTGATGCAGGAGATGGGCGAGGGCCTGGTCATCACCGATCTGGCGGGCCTGCATGCCGGCGCCAACCCCACCTCCGGCGATTTCTCCCTCCTGTCCAAGGGCTACACCGTGGAGAACGGTCAGCGCGGACATGCGGTGGAGCAGATTACCGTGGCGGGCAATTTCTACGAGGTGCTGAAGAATATCCGGGCGGTCGGCAGCGACCTGGAATTCTTCGGCAGCGCCATCGGCAGCCCCTCCGTGGATGTAGGTACGCTGAAGGTGTCCGGCTGATTGCATTGAATCACAGGGCAGGGGAGCGATCCTCTGCCTTTTCCGTTTGCCAACGCGCCTGATCCATGCTATAATGTGGACAGTTCATCAAAGGAGGACGCCGCCATGTCCGAACGCACCGTCGAAGCCTGCTCCTATCTCTGTGTCCATGAGGACGTGGTGGCGCAGGTGCAAAGGAATATGCCGCAGGAGGAAACACTGCTGCAGCTGGCAGACCTGTTCAAGGTCTTTGGCGACGGCACGCGGGTGCGCATCCTCTATGTGCTGCTGGAGGCGGAGGTCTGCGTGTGCGACCTGGCGATGCTGCTGGGCATGACCCAGAGCGCGGTCAGCCATCAGCTGCGCATCCTCAAGCAGGCCCGGCTGATCAAGGCCCGGCGGGACGGCAAGACGGTCTTCTATTCCCTGGCGGACACCCATGTGGCAGCGCTCCTGCGCCAGGGCATGGAGCATGTGACTGAGGATTGACAGGCGGCAACAAACGGGAAGGTGCATGCTTTGGCTGTGATCGTTTCAGACAAAGGCCGGATGATCTGCACTTCTGCGACTGTGATGGTATCTGTTTCGGTTACTCCGGTGATGGCACGCTGATGGGTGCGTACCCATGAAAATAACTGAATATGAGTCCACAAGGGTGGATGACCTCTTGATCGTTCCTCAAATGATGATATTATGAGCGCCTTTGCTGCCCGCCTGAAAAGGGTAAGCAGGAGCGCTTATATTCTTTGACCAAGTGATAAATTGTGATTTGCCGGAGTGAATGAACACACAGCATACCATCTCATGCGACAGGCTTTTCAATGTGCCGCACGTCCTTGAATGGGGAATGCTTTGATCCTGCCATCCCTTGCTTCCCATGGAGACAGGCGCTCAGATGGCAGGGAAACGCTTTTCTGGACATATGGTTCTGTCCAATTGCGGTAGAGATTTGGCAGTGTCAAGAGAAAACCGTATCCTGCAACTGCTGGTTGCGGCAATTTCCACTACATGTTGGCAGACAATCCTGCTGTTTTGTGTTATGATAGAGTCATCCTGTGAAAGGAGTGTTTTGTATATGAAACTCAGCGATAAGATTTATTTCTGCCGCAAGAAGTGTGGAATGAGTCAGGAAGGTCTGGCGGAACGAATTGGCGTGAGCAGGCAGGCCATCTCCAAATGGGAGACCGGCGAGGCCGCTCCGGAAATCAGCAAGCTGCCCCTGTTGGCGCGAACCTTCACGGTCACAGTGGACTGGCTGCTGAATGATGATGCTGAACCGGAAGTCAACCATCAGCCTGAAGATGAACCTGCTCAGGCAGAAGAGGCTGGCGCTGGTGAACGTCCGATTGAGCGGGGATATCCTGCGTGGATTGATCATCTGCCTGGATTTCTTGCCCGGATGCTGAAGAAATATGGATGGCTTTTCGGCTTGCGCATGGCTGTCAGCGGCGTGATGTTCACCGTGATGGGCTTTGTGGGCAAGGCAATGTTCAGCGCCATGGATCAGAGCTTTGATGGGATGGTGAACGGCATGTTCCCGGCGACGCAGAATGCGGGGATCACTTTATTCGATCATGCGGGGAATGTTGTCGATCCCTCCAGCTTCGGGCTGTCGACAAGCGATCTGAACGGGATGCTTGGAATCGGAGGTTCTGCTGGATATAGTCCCTTTGGCACGCTGGGGGTCTCCACCGGCATGGCTAACCCGGGGGACATCCTGTGCAATTTTATTATCGGGATAGGTCTCACACTGCTGATTGGCGGCATGGTGCTGGCCTGGTATATGAAAAAGAAGGGAAACGAAGCGCTGTGAAGCCAAACCGCTTCAGCGTCCTTCTGAATATATAGTCCCCTGAGGCGGAGGCTACTCCGCCTTTTTTCATGCGCTTCCTTTGGAAAATCCGGGTGTTCGTATTGCAATTGCGAGCGGGATGGCTTATAATCAATATGGATTGTTATAAGTAAGGAGGAATTCCGGATGAAGAGGAGCTGGAAGCTGCTGCTGGCGCTGGCGGTCATGCTGATGATGATCTTTGCGGTCTCTACAGCATCGGCGGATACGGTGCGCTTCGGCACGGTCAAGGGCGGCACCACCAACCTCCGTGAGGGAATGTCCACCAGCACCAGAAAGCTGGGCGCGTATCCCACCGGGACATGGATGCGCATCACCGGCGAGAGCAACGGCTGGTACAAGGTGACCGCTCCGGACGGGATGTCCGGCTATATGAAGAAGGACTTCGTCTACATCTCCGCCTCTGCCAAGGGCATCGTGGGCATCGTGGACGTGCAGGGCGAATTGAACATGCGCGCGTCCGCCAGCAGCACTGCCCGGGTGACCGGCACCTACCCCGACGGTGTACCCTGCATCCTGCTCAGTGAGCAGAGCGGCTGGTATCACGTCACCGTGGACGGCAAGGCTGGATACTTCGATGCGGACTTTATCGACAAGAAGTACATGACCTATTCCCCGGATGTGGCGACGGTCGTGACGGCCAACGGCGGCGGGCTGAACCTGCGCAAGGGCCCCGGTACGAGCTACGGCGTGGTCAAGTCCATCAAGAACGGCAGCTATGTGATGATTATCCAGGAGGGCCGCGACTGGTGGAAGGTCTCCGTGAACGGCTCCGTGGGCTTTGTGGATACCGACTTTATCCGGGACGGCATCGTCCGCAAGACAACCTCGTCCTCCGGCAGCAGCTCCGCCGGCAGCACGGGCGCCAAGCCCTCCGGCGGCTCCGGCTACGCGGTGGTCAACAACCCCGGCGCCAATGAGCGGCTGAACCTGCGTCAGTCCGCCTCCCGCTCCTCCCGCAGCCTGGCCAAGTACGGCAACGGCACCTATGTGACCGTGCTGGAGCAGGGCAATGTCTGGTGCAAGGTGCAGGTGGAGGGCAAGACCGGCTACATGATGACCGCCTACCTGAAGTTCTATGGGCTGTCCGGCGCGTCCACCGCCTTGGTGGATCATCCCGACCGCACCTTTGTTTATTTCCGCAGCAGCCCCAGCCAGTCTGCAGGCAACATCCTCATGAAGGTGCCTCACGGCGCGCGGGTGACCATCCTGACGCCCGGCGGCACCTGGTCAAAGATCACCTACAACGGCAAAACGGGCTACATGATGACCCGCTTCCTGGATAAGTAAATTCATCGCCGCTTTTCCGAAAGGGGAGGCGGCTTTCCTGTAACAGATGTAAATTGTTTGCAGACGTTTCCAATGGGGGAAGAAACGCCCAATCCCTCGCGTTGTATAGGCGACAGCTGATCACAAATCAGAAGGGAATGGAAACGATGAAAAAGCTGCTGACGATGCTCCTGGCGCTGCTGCTGGCGCTCTGCGTGCTACCTGCCATGGCGGAGACAACGATGGAAAAGGACACCCTCCCTGAGGAAATTGCCGATTTGTTTGATGCGCCTGCCTGGGCGGGTTATCAGGTGCCCTATACGAGCAAGCGGCCGGAGATGCTGGCCTATATCTGGCTGGAGTATTTTGACTGCGGCCTGGTGCTGCAGAGCAACGGGCAGCTGAAAGCGCTGTGCCTGATCGAGCGCAGCAGCAAGGGGGAAATGCGGATTACAGCCCGCAACTTCCGGGCAGTCCGCGGCGAAAGCGTGCCGATCTTTGACAGTACGCCGGTGAACGGCACGAACAATGTGGTGCTGGAAATGTACGGCGAGGACTACATGCTTGCCTTCAGCAAGGTCAATGGGCAGTGGCGCGTCGTGCATCTGTACGATTACAGGAACGGCTATGAGGCTGTGGTGACCTCGGAGAAGATCGGCATTGCCAAAGCCCTCCGCGAGGAATGGCAGGAGAATGACGTCTTTGCAACCGGTGACATGGAATATGCCTACGGCACATTTGACAACCGCTTTGCTGCGTTCACCTGGGATGCTTTCCCCAAAACGATCCGAGAGGCCCGGGAAAAGCTCACCAATCCACCCGTGACGCCCACAGATTTCTTTGCCCCTGCGACTGTTCAGCTCCGCGCCGGAGAGCAGTATGACGTGTTCGCTGCACCGGGCCGCGACAGCCATCGGGCGGCCGGCGGCAGGGCGGTCATGTCCACCAACGACTGGGTACAGATTTTCGGCGAGGAGAACGGCTGGCTGCTGGTTCAGTACGATATTTCCCGCGATCACATGCGCTTTGGCTACATTGACGCCTCCGCCCTCAAACGCGGTGATGAGGTGCAGACCCTGCGCTGGTACGATCTGCCGGAGCAGACCGTCAAAACCGCCGTTTCCGTCACCGATGATCCGCTCGTATCCTGCGCGACGCTCTGCTGGCTCAGCGCGGGCGAAAGGGTGCGGGTGCTGTCTTCCTTCGGGGATTGGTACTACATTGAAACGACGGATGATGCCGGCCGACTGCTGCGCGGATTTGTTCCCGGCAGCTGCATTGATCTCCTGACAGAAGAGGATATGGTCGGCTGAAGCAAAAGCCGCATGTCCCGAAACAACCGAACAGGAAAGCCGCCCTCTGATGCAGCGGATGACTGCGCCGGGGGGCGGCTGATATGTTGTGGTGTTACGGGTTTACTCCAGCACGAAAGAACGGGCAAAGGGGATGGCGGCAAGCGTTCGGATGCCGCCGGGCCGGTGCATTTCGAAGCAGAGTACATCCCAAAAACAGAAAATGCCTCCTGCTGCACGGCGTTTCCCGCAGCAGGAGGCGTTTGATTTACCGGATGGTGGTCTTCATGGTGAAGGGCACGCCCCAGATGTAATAGGTCACCGTCACCTCGCGGATGGCATGCATGTTCACGTCGGTGAGGATGGTGGCCGTGACGTCGGTGGTCTGGCTGGCGGGCAGCTTGACGTCCGCCGAGGAGCCGATCTGCAGGATATCGCCCGCCATGGGCGTCACCTGCAGCTCCACCATGTCCGCCGGGACGGTGCAGTTGTTCTTCAGCCGGACGGTGTAGGTGTAGAACTGGTAGTTCTCCGCATCTCCCAGCTCCTGGGCAGGCACATAGGGGGTTCCTACCACGGCGCCAAGGCGCACCTGCTCCTTCAGCTGCTGGAAGAGGATGATCTGGCTGGGGGCGTCGGCGGCAACCACGCCCACCGCCTCCACGAAGATGTTGGCGGTCATGTAGAGATAGCCCACGCCCACCAGGGTGACGATCAGGACGAGGACGGAGATAATGGCGAAATACTTCATATAGATCAGTGTTCCTTGCTTGTCAGATTATTTGCCCTGGAGCAGACGGTTCATTTCCTCGATCATTTCCGCATCGCGGAGGCTGAACTTGAACTCCACGCGGCGGGAGGCGTCCTGGTTGACCACCTGCGTGCCGGGGTAGTAGATCAGATCCGTTTCGCTGCGGCCGGTGGCGGTGAGCAGCTTCTCCAGCAGCTCCCGCTCGGCGCTGCCGTCCCGGTACATGCCCAGCACATACATCATCACCTCATACGCGCGCTCCTGGGAGAGCTTCATGTTGTTTTCCCAGGTGCCCACGTCGTCGGTGTGGCCCTCGATAACGATCTGGCCCAGATAATCGGCATATTCCGGACGCAGCAGCACCTCAAGGTACACGGGGATGAAGCGGTTGAGCAGATACTGGCCGTCCGCCATGATGCTGGAGGAACCGGTCTTGAAGAGCACGGCGCTGTCCAGCACGATGTCGCCGGAGTTTTCGTCCACGGCGGCGGTGAGCTTCGCCTTGGACAGGGCGGTGGACAGCTCGGCAATGATCTCCGCCTTCATGCCCACCATGTCCTCGATCTTGTCGGTCTTGCTGTTCAGGGCCGCCTGCTGCTGATTGAGCACCTGCACGGCGGCGTTCAGCGCGTTTTCCTTGTTGGCCAGCTCCTGCTGGAGGATGATAAGCTGGGCTTCCTTGCCGGCCAGGGTAGTCTGGGCCTCCTGGAGGGCTGCCTGGTTTTCACCCAGGACGATGTAGGCCTTCTCCAGGGCGGTCTGCTGCTCGTCCAGCTGAGTCATGATGACGGCGATCTGGGCGTTCTGATGATCCATGGTGACCTGCTGGGCAGCGATTTGCAGGGTCTGCTCATCCAGCTTGAGCTGCTGATCGGTGATCAGGAGCTTCTGCTGATCCAGCTCGGCGGTCTTGGATTCCAGCATGGTGAAGTACTGGTGCAGGCTGATGGAGAGGATCAGCACGAACACCAGCAGCAGCGCCGCCATCATGTCCGAATAGCTGATCCAGCTGGCGCCGGAGGTACCGCCGCCGTGGCCTGCACGGCTGTTATGGATGCGTTGGCGCGCCATGGCGTCACACCTCCTTCGCGGGGATCAGCTGCCTGAGTTCGGTGAGGAGCTTCTGCAGCTCGGCGGTGGCGGCAGCGGTCTGGGCGGAGGAGCCGTCCGCGCTCAGACGGTCGATCTTTTCCGTCAGCGCGGCGACCAGGGTGGTCATGTTCTGGTCGAACATCCCCAATGCCTGGCTCAGGCCGCCGACCACATTCTGCACAAAGCTCTGGCAGCTGCCGGAGAGCTCCTGCCCGGCGGTGTTCATGGCAGAGGCCACCTGGGCCAGCTGCTGGGCGGTCTGATCGGTGTTGCCAGTCAGGGTGTTCAGGGAGCGCTCGTTCTGCGCGGCGAAGGCGGTCATGCTGGCGACCAGCGCGTTGTGATTCTCGCCGACCTGGCGCAGCACCTTGGACTGCTCTGCGCTCATCTGCTGCATCTGGGCCAGCAGGGAAGCAGCGGACTGCTCAAAATGCTCATCCCGGCGGCGGGCGTCGCCCAGCTCGCGGACATACTGCTCAAAGTGGCTGATGATATCGGTGCTGACCGCATGGAGCTGCTGCACGTCGGCAACGATGGTGTTGGCGGCGGCCATGGACTGCTGGATATGCTCCATGGTCAGCTGCTGGTTCTGGTTGATCTCGGTCATCGTGCGGCCCAGCTGGACAAACTGATCGTTGAGGGAGAGGTTCATCTGCTGCACGAAGGCGCCGGCGATGCGGCCCACGCCGTCCACCTGCGCCCGGGTCGCGCCGACGAGGAAGTTGTCCATGGCCTTGGCCACCGGGGACATGGCCCGGGTGACGCTGCTCTCCATCGCTGTGGTCAGCTGGCCTGGCAGCACCTCTGTCAGACTGGACAGCATATGGTTGGAGTCCTGATTCTGGCAGATCAGCTGCACGTCGTTGTCCAGCGGGCGCTGCATGGCCAGGCTGGTAAAGCACTCCACAAAGTCGTCGATGGCGCGGTAGCTGGAGCCCTGCAGGCTGCGGTTGAGCATGTTGAACACGATGGAGCAGCTCACGCCGGCCACCGAGGTGCCAAAGGCAAAGCGCATGCCGTCCAGCAGCACCGGGATGCCCTCGATGATGGCGTCGGAGTTGGAAAAATCCAATCCGCTCAGGCCGCGCATCATGCCCATGAAGGTACCCAGGATGCCCAGGGAGGTCAGCATGTTCGGGATCAGCTCTGCCAGGGTCGCGTTGCCGGGACCGTGGGCGACCGTATCGTCGTTGATGTAATCCTCTACATTGCAGGGCAGGCCGCGGCGGTCCAGCTGCTCGGCGTTTTGCAAAAAGCGCAGCCAGGAGCCCTTCAGACGGTTGCCCATGAAGCGCTTCTCCTGCCAGACAGGGGTGCCCGTCCGCGTGCCGGCGTCCTGCTGCAGCCGCTTGATGGCCCGGCGCAGCGCGTGGGTCGTGCCGGTCAGGGGCAGCAGACATTTGAACACGCCGATCAGCGTCACCAGCGCAATGGCGGCATACACGAGGATATCCACCAGGTTGGCCATGAGATTGCTTGCAAGGTTGGTCATCGTGAGCATAGCGTCCTCCTGTCGGGCAATATCGGATCAAGGCGGAAAAGCCGCCGGGTATACAAATCCACCCTCTATTTTACACGATTTCATGCAGCTTGTAAATGTCAAATGTAACAGAAATGCCATTAATGGGTGAAAAAAACTACAAATATTTAATGAAACGGGGAGAAATGCCCTTCCCGCCGTTCATCATCGGGAACCGAAATGCATAAGCTGGCAGTGAAGCGGGGGAATGAACCATGCGGAAAATCCGGTATCAGCCCAGTCCGCCCCGCCGGCGGCACCGGGATGACGGGATCTGGCGGCTGCTGGGCTGCGCGTTCATCGGCGCGGGCCTGCTGCTCCTGTTCCTGTGCATCCCCGGGTGGGCCTGGGCGGCAATGGCGGGATCGGCGCTGATCTGCGCAGGCTGGGCGCTGATCAGCACATGCGGGAGGTGAAGACATGCGCGTACGGATGGTGTGCATCCGTCTGCCCAGATTCATGGGCGGCGTGGTGCGGCTGCTGGCAGGCAGGCGGCGGGCATAAGCGCCGCCTGCGTCTGTATTTTCCCTGTACTTCCTGTCCCGGTTTGTTGACAGGCCCTTTTCTCCATGATAAGATAGCCTTGTATCTGACAACAGAACAGGGATCAGAGGCGCGCAGTGCCGGTACTGCGGCGGAGGACAGGCTTCCGCTGAGGCCGCGGGAAGGAGCATTGCGCCGAAAGACAGAAGGGGGAGCCGCCGCTTCTGTGCTTGGAGGCAGGCCGCACGGGTCTGCATCTGTCATCGGGCTTTTGCCTGGCGGAGCGCTGGTCACGGGGGAGTAGGGATGCTGTATGCATCCGCTCTACCCTTTTGCGCGCCGCAGGAACAGCCTTGCGGGCATTTTTGTATCCCGGAAGAAGAAGCTTGGAGGAAGAAACATTATGGAAAAGTATCGTGTTGGTATCGTCGGCGCCACCGGCATGGTGGGTCAGCGTTTCATTTCCCTTCTGAAGGATCATCCCTGGTTCCAGGTGACCTGCGTGGCCGCCTCTGCCCGCTCTGCCGGCAAGAAGTACGCCGAAGCCGTGGGCGACCGCTGGGCCTTTGACTGGGCCATCCCTGCGGACGTGGCGGATATGGTCGTCATGGATGCCGCTGACATCGATGCGGTGGGCGAGAAGGTCGATTTCATCTTTTGCGCCGTGGATATGAAGAAGGATGAAATCCGCGCCCTTGAGGAAGCCTATGCAAAGCACGAGATCCCGGTCGTGTCCAACAACTCCGCCTGCCGCGGCGTGGAGGACGTGCCCATGGTCGTGCCGGAGCTGAATGCGGCGCACCTGGAGGTCATCGAAGCGCAGCGCAAGCGCCTGGGCACCAAGCAGGGTTTTATTGCCGTCAAGCCCAACTGCTCCATCCAGTCCTATGTGCCTGCCATCACCCCCCTGATGGACTTCGGCCCCGAGAAGATCAGCGTCTGCACCTACCAGGCCATTTCCGGCGCGGGCAAGACCTTCAAGACCTGGCCCGAGATGGTGGACAATGTGATCCCCTACATCGGCGGCGAGGACGAGAAGAGCGAGAACGAGCCCCTCAAGATCTGGGGCCATGTGGAGGGCGGCAAGATCGTCAATGCCACCGAGCCCGTCATCAGCGCCCAGTGCCTGCGCGTGGCGGCCTCCGACGGCCATATGGCGGCGGTGTCCGTGTCCTTCAAGAACAAGCCCACCATCGAGCAGATCAAGGAACGCTGGGCGAACTTCGAGACCGAGGCGCAGCGCCTGAACCTGCCCTCCGCCCCCAAGCCCTTCCTGCAGTACTTTGAAGATCCCGCCCGTCCCCAGACCCGCCTGGACCGCGATTTCCAGAACGGCTTCGGCGTTTCCATCGGCCGTCTGCGCGACGACAAGCTCTTCGACTACCGCTTCGTCTGCCTGTCCCATAACACCGTGCGCGGTGCTGCCGGCGGCGCAATGCTGACCGCTGAGCTGCTGTGCGCGAAGGGCTACATCACCAAGAAGTAACTTTTCGACCCAAGTCAGGAGGAATCCGCTATGCGTACCCCTTTGTTCACCGGATGCGGCACTGCCCTCGTCACCCCCTTCAAAAACGGCGAGGTGGATTATGACGCCCTGGACCGGCTGGTGGAGGATCAGATTGCAAACGGTGTGAATGCGCTCATCGCTGTGGGCACCACCGGCGAGCCTGCCACGATGGATTGGGATGAGCATCTGGCCGTCATCCGCCGCGTGGTGGAAAAGGCGGATCATCGCGTGCCGGTGATCGCCGGCACCGGCTCCAACGCCACCTCCGAGGCGGTCTATGCGGCGAAGCATTCTGCGGAGTTCGGCGCGGATGCCCAGCTGGTCGTCACCCCCTACTACAACAAGACCAGCCAGGCCGGTCTGGTGGCGCATTTCAACGCCATCGCCGATGCGGCCACGCTGCCTGTCATCGTGTACAACGTGCCTGCCCGTACCGGGCTGAACATCGGCCCGGAGGCGATGGCGAAGATCTGCGAGCATGAGAATGTCATCGCCGTCAAGGAGGCCTCTCCCGATGTGGCGCAGGCGATGGAGAAGATTCGTCTGTGCGGCGACAAGGTGGATTTCTACTGCGGCAACGACGATCTGATCGTGCCGATGATGTCCGTGGGCTGCAAGGGCGTGATCTCTGTGCTGTCCAACATCCTGCCGGCGCAGACGAGCGAAATGTGCCGCCTGGCGCTTGCCGGCGATTATGCGGCTGCGGCGGAGATCCAGCTGAAGCTGCTGCCCTTCGTCAACGCGCTGTTCAGCGAGACCAGCCCCATCCCGATCAAGGCTGCGATGGCCAAGATGGGCCTGCTGGAGGATGAGCTGCGGCTGCCCCTGGTGCCCATGACGGAAGGCCCCCGCGAGAAGATGTACGCCATCATGCGCGGCCTGGGCATGATCTCCTGAGGAGGAATGACCAATGAAGATTCTCATTGCCGGCGCGCTGGGCTACATGGGCCGCGAGGTGGCTGCCCAGGCAAAGGCGCTGGGCTTTGAAGTGGCCTGCGGCGTGGACGTGGTGCCTGGCACGGCGGATTTCCCCCTGTATACCACCTTTGAGGATTGCCCCAGGGTAGATGTGATCGTGGACTTCTCCACCTGGAAGCCTGGCGCGGATCTGCTGACCTATGCGCTGAAGTACCGCATTCCCGCGGTAATCGCCACCACCGGTCTGTCCGAGGAGCAGCTGGCGGCCATTGACGAGGCGGCGAAGGTCATCCCGATCTTCCGCAGCGGCAACATGAGCCTGGGCATTGCGCTTTTGCGGGCGCTGGCGAAGAAGGCGGCTGCCGTCCTCGGCGAGACCTTCGATATCGAGATCGTCGAGACCCATCACAACCGCAAGGCGGACGCGCCCTCCGGAACGGCGCTGATGCTGCTGGATGCGGTCAAGGCGGGCTGCGAGTCCGAGCGCGAGGCGGTCTTTGGCCGCCACGGACGCGACTGCAAGCGGCAGAAGCAGGAGATCGGCGTGCACGCCCTGCGCGGCGGCACGGTGACCGGCGAGCATGAGGTGAGCTTCTTCGGCACCTCCGAGCGGGTGAAGATCAGCCACAGCGCGGAAAACCGCAGCGTATTTGCGGCGGGCGCGCTCAAGGCGGCTGCCTTCCTCGCAGAGCAGAAGCCGGGGCTGTACTCCATGGATGACGTGGTCGGACAACTGTAAATTGAAAGGCAGGCCATTCGGCTTGCCTTTTTTGTCTACAAAGCCGTAATATCATCTGCTGTTGAAGTTTTGTTGATCTCAGGTTCAAAATGCTGCGGTACGATCAATACGGAAGAAGAAAGCTTCCGCGAGTAAATCGGCCAGGGAGGTCAATATGAATATCAAGGGCTTTTTTCAGGGAAAGGCAGGAAGTCTGCTGCTCTGCATTCTGGAGATCGTGGTGGGCGTGCTGCTGCTGATCAATCCGGTGGGCTTCACCAGCGGCATCATCATTGGTGCAGGCGTGCTGCTGATCGCAGGCGGTCTGGTGAGCATCCTGCGGTATCTTGTGGGCAAGCCGGAGACGGCGGCCCAGCAGCAGTGGCTCTTCAAGGGCCTGCTGGGGCTCATGGCGGGCGCGGCCTGCGTGCTGAAGGTGGACTGGTTTCTGGCGGCGTTTCCGCTGTTGACGGTGCTGTATGCCATTGCGATGCTGATCCTGGCGGCGGCCAAGCTGCAGCGGATGGCGGATCTGTGCCGGATGAAGGTGAAACGCTGGTATCTGCCGGGAATTTCTGCGGCTATGGCAGCCGTGCTGGCGCTGATTATTCTGCTCAATCCCTTCAGCGCAGTGACGGCTGTGTGGACCTTCGTGGCTGTGTCCCTGATCGCGGAGGCGATTGTGGAGATTATCACCATCGCACTTTGAACGCGCGCGGCTGCCGGAGATTGACCGGCGGCTGTTTTTCTTGCGTACTATGCTTGCAATTTGGCGCATATGTGGGTACAATGAGGATGATTCGTATCAGGCAGAGTAGCTGCTGGCGCGTCAAGTGCTTGTGAACGGGGAGTTGTCACAAGACGAAAGGGGGACTTTGTCCGGTTTTTCCGACAGTGGACGGAAAGAGCCGGCAGATTCCTTCCTGCGGTGCCAGCGGCGCATCCCGCTGCTTCGGTGCAAACTGCCTCCTTACGAGTCGCGGATTTTTCACGACCCGATGTAAAGGGAGGTTTTTGTATTGCAGAAAAAAAGCTTGTTCTCTGTGGAGCGCATCACCGTAATGGCCATGCTGATCGCCTGTCAGGTGGTGCTGGGGAATCTTTTGCAGGTGCCGATGCTGGGCAAGCAGTATAACTTCGGCTTTGTGCCCATCGCGCTGGCAGGCGCATTGATGGGCCCGATTCCCGCAGCCATTGTCGGCGGCCTGGGGGACCTGATCGGCGCCCATCTCTTTCCGGCAGGGGCGTATTTCCCCGGCTTCACGCTGACCAATGTGCTGGTGGGGCTGGTGTGCGGGGGCTTCCTCCACGGCAGAAAGCCCAGCTGGTGGCGCTGTGCGGCGGCGGTGGTGATCTCCCTGGCGGGGCTGAACCTGTTCCTCAATTCCCTCTGGCTCCACATGCTGGCTTATGTGCCCAGCCGGGGCTATATCGGCTGGGTGATTGTCCGTGCACCCAATTACCTGGTGGAGGTGCCGGTCAATATCGTGCTGTGCTATTTGCTGCTGCAGGCGATGAAGCGGGTGAAGCTGCCCGCCTCCATGCAAATGAAGAACTGACGAAGGGGGAGGAATCCATGCCCCGGTTTTCCAAGAAAGCCATTCTGGAGGAGCTGACCCGCCTGTATCCCGATGCAGGGCCGGAGCTCAACTTTACCAATCCCTATGAGACGCTGGTGGCGGTGATGCTCTCCGCCCAGTGCACGGATAAGATGGTCAACAAGGTTACCCCGGCAGTTTTCGCCCGTTATCCCGACGCGGCGAGCATGGCGGAAGCTACGGTGGAGGAGCTGCATCCGATGGTCAAGGCCTGCGGCTTCAAATCCAAGGCGGTGAATATCATCGAGACCTGTAAGCTCCTGATGCTGCGCCATGGCGGCGAGGTGCCGCGCACGATGGAGGAGCTGACCGCGCTGCCCGGCGTGGGCCGCAAGACAGCCAATGTGGTTATGTCCAATGCCTTTGGTGTGCCTGCCATTGCGGTGGATACCCATGTGTTCCGGGTGAGCAACCGCCTGGGGCTTGCGGATGCGCCGGATGTGCTCAAAACCGAGCTGCAGCTGCAGAAGGCCATCCCCAAGAAGGAATGGCTGGATATGCATCACCGCATCATTTTCCATGGCCGCCGGGTCTGCAAGGCCCAGCGCCCCCTGTGCAGCGAATGCACCCTGCGGGAGCTGTGCATGGCGCAAAGGCAGAAGAAGCAGGAGCAGTGACGGCGGAGGCCACGGCCGGCCTTATCAACAAATCAGGACAGCAAGCTGTGCGGTGTGCGGCTTGCTGTTTTTTGTGTGACAGGAGAAAAGCGACAAACTGGAATTGGCAGGGAGATGGAGGATTGCCGCTAACGGCCTCATCCGTCACGGCTTGCGCCGTGCCACCTTCCCCCGAGGGGGAAGGTTTTGAAGTCCCGCGGCCCTGGCTATTCCCATTCATTCCAGACTACCGTATATTCAAGCCGCATCGGCTGCAGCGAGACCTCAAAAGGAACAATGCGGCGATTTTGCAGAGGGGTTCCTCCGCTTTGGCGGAAATTCAAAGAACCCCTCTGCAATCGAGCCGCCCCGAATGCAGCCGCCACTACGCCCACTCAGGAG